>JBFFXF010000270.1:0-10182 GCA_041569895.1 Planctomycetota bacterium
CTGGATCACGAACACCGATGCGAGCATCGACGACCATTGCCCCGCGCTGACGTCCTGCGCGAGCTCCTTCTCGTACACCAGGCGGCGGTAGAGCCTGCCGGTCTTCTCATCCCCGAGGACCGAGCCCAGGACGTCGAGGTCGGCGTCGCCGTCGGCGTAGAAGGGCGGCGAGTGGTGGAGCAGCATCGTTCGTGGAAGCTGCACGCGCTGGTCCTCGATGGTGCGCAGGCTCGGCTGATCGAGCCGCACGGGAGTCGCCACCGCGTGCTCGGGCTCGGCGCCGGCCGGGATATCGCCGAAGTACTTCTGGATCCAGGCCCGCGCCCGGGCAGGCTCGAAATCGCCCGCGACCACCAGCGACACGTTCGCGGGCACGTAGAAGCGCGCGAAGAACTGCCGGACGTCCTCGACGGTGGCGTTCTCGAGGTCCTCGTGCGAGCCGATCACCGGATGGTGGTACGGGTGACCTGGCGGGTAGAGCGAGGGCGCCATCTCGAGGTACGCCTTGCCGTACGGCCGATCCTCGTAGTTCTGGCGTCTCTCGTTCCGGACCACGTCGCGCTGGAGGTCGAGCTTCTTCCTGGTGATGTCGCGGCCGAGGGTCCGCAGCCGATCCGACTCGAGAAAGAGGAACGTCTCGAGCAGGTTCGACGGGCCGGACTCGAAGTAGTTGGTGCGGTCCTGCGACGTGGTGGCGTTGTTCGAGCCGCCGCTGCGCTCCATGACGCGGTCGAACTCGCCGACCGGCACGCTCCGCGTCCCCATGAACATCAGGTGCTCGAAGAGATGCGCGAACCCCGAACGGCCGGGCGGCTCATCCTTCGAGCCGACGCGATACCAGAGGTTCACGGCGACGACCGGCAAGCGGTGGTCCTCGTGGAGGATCACCGTCAGACCGTTGTCGAGACGGTAGCGCTCGAACGGGATCGTCGGACCATCGGCGGCCGCGAGCGGCGTGGCCGCAATGAGCGGCACGAGGATCGTCGGGATCGTGAGTAGGAATTGACGGTGGCGCATCGTCGAAAAGCTGGCCTTTTCTCGAGGGATCCGCTATCCTCCGGCCCTTACGTCCGGGGGAAGGACAGCATGGGGACTCCATCGGAGGTCTCATTCTGCCCGAGACGTAGACCGAAGCAAGCGCAAAGGACCCTGCGACGCGGAGAGCAGGGAGAAAAGCAAGTGAGAGAAATGCTGCGAAGCTTCCCGGCGCTCGTCATTCTCGCCACCGCCGCCATCACCGCTGCCTCCCCGGTCGCGGCGGACGAGATCGTCCTCAAGGACGGCAGTCGGATCCAGGGAGAGATCGTCAAGCTCGTCGGCGGCAAGCTGACGGTGAAGACGACGTTCGCTGGCACCGTGACCGTCTCCTGGGCCGAGATCGTCGAGCTCGAGACCGACAAGCCGCTCCCCTTCACGCTCGAGAAGGGGACCACGCTCGTCGGGACGGCAACGACGATGGAGGATGGCGCGCTCGCGATCAACACGGAGGCGAGCCCGGACCCGATCCGGATTGGCCTCGCCGACGTCACGGCGATCAATCCGCCGCCGGCGAAGCCGCCGGTCACCTACCGGGGACTCCTCTCGCTCGGTGGCTCGGTGAACGACGGCAACACGCGCACGAAGTCACTGTCGACGAACGGCGAGTTCGAGGCGCGCTCGAAGCGCCAGCGATTCACGATGAGCGCCG
Source organism: Planctomycetota bacterium (assembly GCA_041569895.1). Taxonomy (GTDB): domain Bacteria; phylum Planctomycetota; class UBA8108; order UBA8108; family JACQVS01; genus JBFFXF01. The sequence continues at coordinate 1,688 of JBFFXF010000270.1, forward strand.
CGTACAACTACGCCGAGGACGACGACGGCCTGCGGGCCAGAAACGCCCGGCTCTCGTCGAAGTACGATTTCTTCCCGACCGATCGGTTCTACCTGTTTACCAGCGTGCTCTTCGAGGGTGACGAGTTCCAGGACCTCAATCTGCGGTCGGCGATCAGCGCCGGTCCCGGTTACCAGTTCATCGATACCGACGATTTCTCGAGCGACTACTTCCGGGAGATGCAGCTGTCCGCCGAGGCGGGTATCGCGTACTTCAACGAGGACTTCGAGACCGCCGAGGACGAGGACTACGTCTCGGCGCGCTGGTCGGTGAAGTTCGACTGGGCCGTGCTGCCGGACCGGCTGGCGCTCTTCCACGTGCACGAGGGGTTCCCCGGGCTCGAGGACATCAAGGACCTCTACATCCGCAGCGAGCAGGGCGTCCGCATCACGCTGATCGAGAACCTGTTCGCGACCTTCCAGGTCAACTGGAGGTGGGACAACACGCCGGCGGCGAACACGCGCCGCAGCGACACGACGTACATCGCGTCGATCGGCTACAAGTTCACCTTCTGAGACGTGTCGGAGCCTCCCCCCTCGTTCCCGTTCCCGTACCCGTTCCCGTACCCGTTCCCGTGCCCGTCTCGAAGGCTCTGGTTGCGGAGTCCGATGACCGACTCCGATACCGATGGCCGATACCGACTCCGATGACCGATTCCGATACCGACTCCGACTCCGACTCCGACTCGAGTGCCCGTCGCAGCTCAACCCCGCCGCCTCGGGGGGCCGTCGTCGTCCCGATCGCCGATCGACGATTTCAGGGTGATCAGGAAGTAGAACAGCGAGACGACGAGCCAGCCGGCGCCGATCGTCGTCGGGTGGATCCCCGTGATCGCCGCCAGCGCCGAGGCGTCGCTCGTCAACTGGCTCGCCTGCGCGCTCCTCGACAGCACGTCGTTGTAGATGTCGACGAGCGAGTAGAGGCAGCTGACCGTGCCGACCGCTCGCAGGATCGCCGTCGACAGGAAGCCCGGCGTGAACGTCGCGATCAGGATCGCCGCGCCGGCGATGCCGAGAGCGAATCTCCTCGAGTAGCCGTCCTGGACGACCGTGAAGGCGGCGCCGAAGAGGACGAAACCGAGAATCGCGTAGACGGCGAGCGAGCCGCTCCGCGACCGCGATGCGGTCAGGATCAGGCCCCCGAAGAACATGCTCCCGAGGTATCCGGAGCTTATGATGAGGACGGGGCTGCCGCCGGTCGTGTGGCAGGCGCCGCCCTCGTTCGGAGTGATCATGATCCCCTGGACGGAGCCGCCCGTCGCCAGCGCCATCAGCCCGTGGCTCATCTCGTGGATGAGGACGACCATCAGCTTGAGGGGCTGCAGCAGCGGACACTCCCAGAGCAGCAGCGCCACGATAACAAGCGCGAACTGCAACAGGAGCTTGAACGGCGAGATACCGCCGCCGGCGGTCCTGGCTGCCATCGGGGGATTCCCCTCTCTTGACGGTTTTCGACTCGGAGCTGCTTGGAGACTGCGGAGGCCCAACCCTTGCAGGGAAATATACACCACGAGCAGGGGATCGTCCGGCGGCCCGGGGTTTACCGGTCCGGGGGCTTTGTGCACAATGTCGGGACTCTGTGTCCGCCGTCGCACCGTTTCGGGAACCGGCGAGCGGCGGAGCACGGAACGAGCCGTTGATCCGAGGCCACGAAGACGTCGATGAGCCCCCCAGACGAGCCCGGCGCGAGCGGATACGCCGATCCGGCGTTCGGCCTTTTCCTGAAGCGCTTCCTGCAGAGCCCGTCGACGGTCGGCGCCATCGCGCCGAGCTCGCGCTTCCTCGCCCGGCGGATGATCGAGCCGATCAGGTGGAGCAGCGGCATGCGGGTCGTCGAGTATGGACCGGGCACGGGGCCCTTCACCGCCGAGATCCTCGGCCGGCTGCCGCCCGATGGGCACTATCTCGGCATCGAGCAGGACCGGGTCTTCTACTCGCTGCTGCGCGAGCGCTTCCCGTCGGCGCAGTTCCACCACGGCAGCGTCGAGGACCTCGCGGAGATCCTCGAGGAGCGCCAGTGGCCGTGCGTCGATCACATCGTCTCGGGTCTTCCCTTCGCGTCCTTCCCGCGCGATCTGGTGGGCCGCGTGCTCGAGGTGACGGCCCGATCGCTCTGCGCCGGCGGCACCTTCACGACCTTCCAGTACATCCACGCCTACGCGATGCGCTCGGCGAGGACGGTGCGCCGGATCATGCGCCGCGACTTCCAGCTGCGCCAGAAGAGGCGTGTCGTGTTCCGAAACCTGCCGCCGGCCTTCGTGCTGACCTGGAGCAAGAGCTGACGCCGTGAGCCTGCGCTACGCAGTCGCCTGCTGCCAGACCGACTTCGAGTGCCCGCGGTCGCGCGACGAGATCGGTCGTCGCGTCGATCGCATGCTCGAGATGATCGACATGGCGGTCGAGGGCTATCGCCCCTTCCATGCCGTGAGGCTGGTGGTGTTTCCCGAGTTCGCGCACGCCGCGCCGGTCTTCTTCACCTCGCGCGAGCTCGCCGAGAAGCTGGCGGTGCCGATCCCCAACGAGCACACCGAGCGCTACTGCCGGCGCGCCGAGCACCACGGGATCTACATCCAGACGGGGACGTTCCTCGAGAGCGACTCGCGCTTTCCGGGCGTCGTCTTCAACACCACCTGCCTGATCGGGCCGGAGGGGATCCTGACGCGCTACCGCAAGGTCAACCCCTGGATCCCGTGGGAGGTGCACGCGAGCCCGCACGACGTGCCCGACTACCCCGACGATCCGTTCCCCGTCGCGCGCACGCCGATCGGCAACCTCGGCGTGGCGATCTGCTACGACTGGAACTTCCCCGAGGCGATCCGCCAGCTGGCGGCGAACGGCGCCGAGGTGCTGATCCGCGTCTCGGCGTACATGGATCCGTGGGGCGCGACGCCCCCGATGGACTGGTGGACGGTGGTCAACCGCTGCCGCGCGCTCGAGAACCTCGCCTACGTGGTGGCATCGAACCAGGGCGCCGAGCTGCGGCACTACGCGCCGTTCTCGTGGCCTGGCGGCAGCATGGTGGTGGACTTCGACGGGCGGATCCTCGCGCAGGCCGATCCCGGGGCGGGGGAGAAGATCGTCGTCGCGGAGATCGACGTCGGCGCGCTGCGCGAGGCGCGCAGGACTCGACTCGGCCACAACCCGCTGCCTCACCTGCGCACCGAGGCGTACCCGGTCTACAGGCGGTCGTTCTTCCCGACGGGGACCTTCGAGCACGCGCGATCACCCGATGGCGACCGGGCGATCGAGGAGAACGAGCGGATCATCCGACGCGCCATCGACGGGGTCGAGGGCGAGCAACCAGACGCGGAAGGCGATCACGATGTTCGGTAAGGAGGTGCGCTGGAACCGGCTCTTCCACACGCCGTCGGGGAGGCTGGTGACCCTGGCGATTGACCACGGCTCGGCCTACAAGTTCGATCTGCCCGAGCCGCTGGCGCGGATCCAGGAGACGGTGGCGCGCTTCCACGAGGAGCTTCCCGACGCCGTCGTCGCGCAGCGTGGCGCGTTCGGCGAGTTGCTGCGGCCGTTCGCGGGACGCGTGCCGCTGATACTGCAGGCGATCACCCTGACGCCGAGCCGCCAGGACGACAGCTACCTCGTGGCGACGGCGCGTGACGCCGTCGATCTCGGCGCGGACGCCATCGCCATCTCGATCTACGTCGGAGGCGAGACACAGAAGCAGGGGCTTCGCATGGTGGCGCGCCTCGTCCGCAGCGCGCGTCGCTTCGGTCTGCCGCTGGTCGCGCACGTCTATCCGCTCGGACGGGAGTTCGCCAGTGACCCGTACTCGGAGCGTGGCGTGCTCTACTCGGCCCGCGCCGGCTTCGAGGTCGGCGCCGACATGGTGAAGGTCCATTACACCGGGGATCCGGAGTCGTTCCGGCGCGTCGTCGAGCGCACGCCGATCCCTGTGGTCGCGGCGGGTGGCCCGAAGCTCGAAACGCCGCTCGAGGTCCTGCGCATGGCGCGCGACGTCATGACCGCCGGGGCACGTGGCCTCACGATCGGACGCAACCTCTGGGGCGACGCTCGACCGGCGGCGCTCCTCCGGGCGCTCAAGGAGGTCTGCCATCGAGGCGTCAGCCCCGACGAGGCGTACCGCGGCTACGAGGAGGGATGAGGCGCGCTTCGCCATCGGGTCATCTTGCCAGTCAATCCGCTGTTTGGTAACGTTGCAGGACACTGCCAGCGGTCACTCCCGTGAACCGACACGCGATAACGGACACGCGATAACGGACACGCGCTAGCGGAGACACGATGGAACCGCCGGATTTTCGACATGATCCGCAGCTCCGGGTGTGGCTCGAGCGGCTGATCGAGGACAAGGTCAACGACGCGCTCGAGCAGGAGCGGGATCGACGCTTTCGCGAGTCGTTCGCCCTCGTCTCGGTTCGCAAGGATGACCGCCTCGCCGAGGGCATCGCGGCTGCGCTCGGCAAGCGGCTCGTGCGGTCCGAGGTTTTCGTCTTCGGAGACGGCGAGAAGAAGCCCGTCATCTACGAGAACCTCGCCGGCAAGCACATCTACGTCATCGCGACCGTCGGCGAGGGCGAGGATCCCGACGTGTCGTTCGCGAACACGTGCAAGATCGTCTCGACTCTCGAGCGCACGTGCAAGGTGGCCCAGATCAACCTCGTCGCGCCGTGCCTCTGGTATCAGGCGCAGGACAAGACGCATTCGCGTCGCGAGCCGATCAGCGTGCGCGACGTCGCCGACGACCTGCTCCATCGCGGCATGAACCACATCATGGTCATGGAGCTGCACAGCGAGCAGATCGAGATCGCGTTCAACAGCTTCGACCACCTGAAGATCACGCCGATCTTCGGCGATTTCCTCGACCGGCGGTTCGAGCGCGACCACGTGCCGCTGGTGCTCATCTCGCCCGACGACGGCGGCGTGCGGACGCGCGAGGACCTCTACAAGAACATGAACGCGGAGTACATCGCGGGGCAGGCGGCAGTGCACCAGCTCCGCGTCCGCGGCGGCGTCGACCGCAAGGATCTGATCGACTTCGTGGGCGACGTCGACGGCCGCGTCGGCGTCATCTTCGACGACCTGATCCGGTCGGGATCGACGCTCTTCCAGGCCGCCGAGGCGGCGAAGCGTCACGGCGCGACGCGCGTCGTCGCCGCCTGCGCGCACTTCTTCGGCTTCGACGGCGGCGGCAAGACTTTCGAGAAGAAGCTGATGGAATCGGCGGTCGACGAGCTGATCGTCACCAACACCCGTCCCGACTTCGTGGACAAGCTCCTCGATCGACCGGGCTACCGCTCGAAGATGACGGTGCTCGACATCGCGCCCTACCTCGCGCGCGCCATCCGCAACTACCAGTCGGGTGGTACCGTCAAGGACATGATCCAGCGCGTCAGCGACCGCCGCGAGTTCTACGACGTCGTGCACCTGGCGGAGAACGGGCGGTAGAAGAGACACTCCATCGCGCCCTCGTCCTCGTCCTCGATCCGATACCGATTCCGACTCCGACACCGAAGTCCGATTCCGACTCCGACTCCGATACCGATACCGATACCGAGTCCGAGTCCGAGATCCGAGTCCGCGTCCGCGAACTCGAGCAACGCCTTCGAAGCCGCCTCTGTGCCCTCTGTGCTTCCACGCGGCGCTGCGCCAGCTCGCGCCGCGTCCTCTGTGGTTAAATCCGCTGAGCGCTGGCGTTTTCTGGGAGATGTGTCGGAACTCCACGAGGGTTTTCGACGGGGTCGAGCTTGGTGAGCCTCGCTTGACCTGTCGAGCGAACCTTCCTTGCTTCATCGTCTTCCTGCGTTCCTCCTGGATGCGTCGCACAGTCTCGCCGCCGAAGTCCTCGTCCTCGAGATCGACCGGTAAAACTTTCTCGAATTCATGGTCGACGCTCGCCCGCGTGCCGTCTCCGTTGCCGCAACTTCAGGCGCGGTCGCATCTCCGCTCGATCGTGTGCACCGGCACGGCGCTTGCCTCTTTCTCGCCGGAGCGTGTGCCCGCGCGATGGACGCGTCGGGCGCGGACTCGGGTGCCCAGCCAGCCACAGAGCGAGGTCGACATGCGACACTTCGACCGGGGCCCGGGGAGTGCGGAGATGCCCTGCGACACGGAGCCGTTTCCGGTCGCGCGGCTGCTCGTCTCGTGCGCGGCCCTCGCCGCGTGCTGCTACCTGGTCCTCGTCGACATCCCCGAGCAGATCGCCAGCGGGGCGGTCCCGCTCGCCGAGTCGGGCCTGACGGCGCGCGTGCAGGGGCTCGCGATGAAGCTCGCCTCGATGCCGGTGCTGACCTTCGTGCTCTGCGCGGGGCTGCTCGTTCCGGGTTTCTTTCGCCCCGAGAGGGCGCGTCAGTACTATCTCACCCTGACGGTGGCGACGCTGCTCACGTCAGCCGTCTTCTTCGTCCTCGCCGGCGAGCCGGCGCGCCGCCTCGGCGAGTCGGTCAACGAGATCCTGTCGATGGAGCGCGAGCTGCCCGAGACGCTGCCGTCGAAGAAGAAGCCGAGGTGAGCCGGTGGTGTCGACATGACGCGCCCGCGTCACGCCGCGGTGTGATCGGCGCGCGTCGCCCGGCCCCTCCGTATTGCATCTCCCCCCCGTCTCCGCTCTAATACCCGCCCTGCGTCCCTGGTTCCAGTCGCCACGGGTCCCGGTCGCCACACCGCACCGCAAGGGGGGAGACGAGCGATGACACGGTCCGGCGGTTTCGGCTCGGTCGGCTTCCGTCTCTGCGTGATGATGTTCCTCCAGTTCTTCATCTGGGGGGCGTGGTTCGTCACCGTGGGGAACTACATGTTCGAGCGGGGCATGGGCGACGAGGTCTACTGGGCCTACACGGTCGGTCCGTTCGCGGCCATCATCGCGCCCTTCTTCCTCGGCATGGTGGCGGATCGCTTCTTCGCCACCGAGCGCGTCCTCGCGGTGATGCATCTCGCCGGCGGGATCGCCATCCTGGCCGCCCCGTTCGTCGTCGACGGGGAACAGCCCCGAACGACGTTGTTCATCGTCGTCCTCCTCATCCACGCGCTGTGCTACTATCCGACGATCGGACTGGCGAACACGCTCGCGTTTCACAACATCACCGATCAGGAGAAGTACTTCCCCCTGGTGCGCGTCTTCGGCACCCTCGGGTGGATCGCGGCGAACATCGTCGTCAGCGGGTGGCTCAAGGCGGACAGGGAGGCGCTCCAGTTCTACGTCGCCGGCGGCTCGGCGCTGGTCCTCGCCGCGTACAGCCTGACGCTGCCGCACACGCCCCCGCCGGCGAAGGGACAGAAGGCCTCGGCCGCGGACATCCTCGGCCTCGACGCGCTCGGTCTGTTCCGCGACCGCTCATTCACCGTCTTCATCGTCAGCTCCTTCCTGATCTGCATTCCGCTCTCGGCGTACTACTCGTACGCCCCGGTTTTTGCCGACGCCGCCGGCTTCAAGAACCCCGCCTACAGCATGTCCTTCGGGCAGTGGGCCGAGGTGGTCTTCATGCTCATCATGCCGCTCTGCTTCGCGCGGCTCGGCGTCAAGTGGATGCTCCTCATCGGCATGCTGGCGTGGGTCGTCCGCTACGGGCTCTTCTCGACGGCGGCCGACGACGGCGTCGCGTGGATGGTCATGGGCGGGATCCTCCTCCACGGCATCTGCTACGACTTCTTCTTCGTCACCGGACAGATCTACGTCGACAAGAAGGCGCCGGTGAAGATTCGCGGTCAGGCGCAGGGCATGCTCGTCCTCCTCACGCTCGGTCTCGGCATGCTGATCGGCGCGCAGGTCTCCGGCTGGATCACCAACGCGTACCGGCAGGAGAGCGCCACCACGCTCGAGGAGCAAGCCGGCGAGCTTCGCGACGACGCGAACGCGCTCTTCGCTCGCGCCGATCAGGCGCGGAAGAACGAGGAGCCGGAGCGCGCCGCGGAGCTCGAGCGGCAGGGCGATGAGATCTGGGACCGCTCGGTGCCGATCAAGCTCGGAGTGTACGACTGGCGCATGATCTGGCTCATCCCCGCCATCGGCGCGGCCGTCGTCATGGTCGCCTTCGCGTTCCTCTTCAGGGACCGCGTGTCGAGGACGGAGGCCGCGGTGGCGGACGCCGGCGCCGTCCCGGAAGCGCCGCCGCCCCGGGACGAGGTCTGATGGGACGCGACACCCGCCGGCGGGTCGAGCTGCCTCCGAGCCTGCGCGCGCTCGCCGACCTCGCCTCCAACCTCTGGTGGTCATGCGACCCCGAGGCGGCCGCGCTCTGGGGCGACCTCTCCCGGCGGGCGCGGCTCCGGGACGACGAGCGCACGCCACTGAACCCGGTGCGCGTGCTCGACAGGCTCTCGGCGCGCGACCTCGAGGCGCTCGGCCGCGATCGCGACTTCATCGCCACGCTGCGTCGCGTCAACAACCGCTTCCGGCGCGAGACCGCGCGCCGCGGCATCGCGCGCCGTCCGCGGGTGGCCTACTTCTCCATGGAGTTCGGGCTGCACGCGTCGTTGCCGGTC
>JBFFXF010000271.1:0-10172 GCA_041569895.1 Planctomycetota bacterium
CAGGTCTTCGCGCGCAGGGGGTTCAACATCGATTCGCTCGTCGTCGGCCGCGGACACCATCGTGAGTTCTCTCGCATGACGATCGCATGCGAGGGCGACCCGCGCGCCGTGGAGCAGATCGTCAAGCAGCTGAACAAGCTGATCGACACGGTGCACGCGGCGGAGCACAAGCCGGCGAAGGCCGTCGAGCGCGAGCTCGCCCTCATCAAGGTGAAGGTCAGCTCGGAGACGCGCACCGAGATCTTCCAGGTCGCCGAGGTGTTCAAGGGGCGCACCGTCGACGTCTCGGATTCCACGCTGACGCTCGAGATCACCGGGAACTCCGAGAAGATCGATGCGTTCGAGAGCCTGATGAACAACTACGGCATCGTCGAGATGGTGCGATCCGGAAAGCTCGTCATCGCGCGAGGGGCCGAACGGACCTGACGCGCGCCGCCCGGCGTGTCCCGTCGTCGCCGCCCGAAGGCCGGCGCTGGATCCAGGTCACCGCCCGCGGATCGAGACCGTGGAGATCGGCCCACCGGACGAGCGCGGTCCCGAGTCGCACGCCGTCCTCCTGCCCGCGGAGCCGGATGTCCCGGAAGTCCCACCCGGGCGGGTGGTTCCCGGAGTACCCGTTGATCGTCGGCCGTCCGGTGGCGAGTCCGGCCCACATCGCGTCGACGTGGTCCTTCAGCCAGATCCAGCGCCCCGGCGGCGGCGTGTAGAGGAACACCTCGCACTGCTCGGGGATCGCCCGCGCGAGTGCATCGACCTCGACGCGGACTCTCTGCTTGTCGTAGTGGAAGAAGCCCGTCCCCTGCTCGAGCAGGCAGGCGACGGTGATCGCGGGGACGACCAGCCGCCACCGCCATTCTCCCGAGAGCACCCGCTCCGCCAGCAGGCCGAGCCCGAGGGCGATGGGGGCGATCGCCAGCAGACCGACGCGTGAGACCGCCCGGATGGCGGAGCCGCCGGGGAGGTGATCGAAGACGAGCCCCCAGGCGGTGAGCCCGCCGGGGAGAATCGTCGCCAGGGTGCAGACGATGAGAACCGCGAGCGTCCCGACGGCGACCGCGGCGTTGCGGCGGTGGATGACCAGCCCGGCGATCGCCAGACCGGTCGTCAACAGGCCCGCGCCGAGGCGGTGCTCGTGCTCCATCGGCAGGCCGGAGAAGGGCGCCACGCCGGCGAGGCCGCCGTAGACCCAGCTGTGCGGCCCCGCGTAGAGCCACGAGTGGAGGCGCGGGAGCATCGGAAGCGCCTCGTCGAACGAGCGTGCGCCGACGGCGCGCGCGGCGTCGAGGTAGTGCGACGCCATCGGCGCGAGCGAGAGCGCCGCCACGAAGGCGCAGACCAGCACCGGTACGGCTGTCGCCCGTCCCATCTCGACGAGGCGGCCCCTCGAGTCACGACGCAGCAGCGCGATCGACAGCCCGACGACGAGCACGAGGCCGAGGAACCACCCGACGTAAAAGCTCGTCCACAGCTGCGCCGCCAGCGCGCCGGAGAGCAGCGCCGCGTGAAGCCAGATCGATCGTCGCGACAGTCGCCGGTGATCGAGAAGCCCGGCGATCGCCAGAACGACCAGCAGAACCCAGAACCCCGGCACGAGCTGCGGGTGATTGAGTTGCTGCAACCGCGGCGACGCGAACGAGAAGACCGCCGCGCCGAGATTCGCCGCCAGCGGCGACAGCCGAAACGCCCGGCGCAGCACGAGGAACGCGACCGCGAAGTTGACGGTCGACACCGCCAGCAGCCAGAGCTGATACGACGTGTCGGGCAGCAGACCGAAGGCCCGCCAGACCCAGTAGAGCGGCGCCACCGTGAGGAACAGCTCGCTGTACGCCGCGCTGTTCTCCGCCGGGTAAAAGATCGGCGGCGACCAGAAGCTCTCGTGCCCCGCCGCCCCCGTCAACCAGAGCCACGAGTGCTCGAGCACGTAATTCACGAACCGCGTGTCGATCGGATCGACCTGCATGCGCGCGAATCCCGAAAGAATTATCGGATGAAACGCCAGCAGCATGCCGCCCGCCCAGGTGAGGAGGATGAGGGCCGGGATGAGGACGCGACGCGATGCAGGGAACATGCTTCAAGTTTTCGGCTGGGCGGGGGGCGGGGGTGAAGTCCGCCGGCCGAGGCGTGGCTTCGTGCTCGTGCTCGATGGCTGAGCTCGAGACGGATGGGGGATTCCGATACCGATACCGATTCCGACTCCGACCTCCGATCCCGAGGACGAGTCGGGCACGGGAACGGGCACGGGGACGGAAAACTCAGACGCCCGTCAACACCCCGATCGCCGGCACAACACGCCGCCGGCGTTGTCCGGCATGCCCTCGGGGAGTCTGTCGCACGCCGGGTAGGGCGCGGCTGGCTCGGGGCCGCCGAGGAAGAGGTGGTTGAGGATCAGGACGGCGTCGTCGATCTCGACGAGGCGGTCGCCGTCCGTGCTTCCCGCCGCGAGGCACTCGGCCGGGTCGCCGAGAAAGAGCGCGCGCAGGAGGGCGACGGCGTCGTTGATGGCGAGCTCGCCGTCGAAGTCCATGTCGCCTCGCAGGAGGCGCAGGCGGCTGAGCGAGAAGTGGTCGATCTCGCGGCCGTTGAAGTCGACTGCGCGGCCGAGGAGCATCACCGGGGAGACGAAGAGCTCGACGGCGTGGTGGATCGAGTTGAAGACGCTCGAGAATCGCTTGTCGACGTGCTCGAACGTGGCCGTCCGCGGATTGATGAACCAGAAGGACTCGCCGTAGAGGGCCCGGCCTCCGCCGCCCGTGACGATGTAAAGCGAGCCCTCGGCGTGATCGAAGTGGCGTCGCGACTCGTCGCCGACGATGTCGTAGCACTCCGCCGCCGGACACGCGAACGGCTCGAGCGGACCGCACTCCTCGGGCGCCATGCGCAGGGTGAGCTGGTGGCTGCGCTGGTAGTTGTGGTCGTCGCCCGAGAGCACGAGGTCGACGCGGAACCGGTCGATGATCGGCGCCAGCGCCTCGCGCGTGATGATCGACTCGGTCACCTGCCCGCCGATGGTGAAGAGCGGCTCGTGGGTGACGATGACGATCCAGCGGGTGTCCCTCGCGCGCGCCGCGGCGAGGTCGTCGCAGAGCCACTCGAGGGCCTGCTCGCCCGGCTGACCGGGGTCGAAACCGAGTGTCGTATCGACGAAGACGAAATGCGCCGCGCCGAGGTCGAAGGAATACGAGAGACCGTGCTCCGACGCGTGGCCCGGCGGCGTGAAGAGGCGGTCGAGCGGATAGTGCGAGTCGTGATTGCCGCGGGTCGCGTAGAGGCAGGTCGAGGACATCAGACTCCGGTACGGTTCGAAGATCACCGCGTCGAACGCGAACGTCTCGAACGTCGAGTGGTAGTCCATGTCGCCGGTGTGGATGATCCCGTGGAGCGGCGACCGCTCGGCGAGTCGCTCGATCTGGAGCGCGACGTCGTCCTGTCGCGGCCGCCCGCCCGGCGGCCGCGAGCCGCTGTCGCCGAGGACCGCGAGGTGGACGACTCCCTCGCCCTCCGGCGGCGGCGTGCGGAAGCGCTGCTCGGCGGGCTCGCCGATCACCGACTCCCCGACGAGCACCTCGTAGACGTGATCGGTGTCGGGCGCGAGCCCATCGAGCCGGACCCGGTAGCACGACTCGCCGGCCAGCAGCGGCTCGGGGCACTCGATGCCGGCGCGTTCGCCCGACGTGCGCCAGGCGTCCCCGCCGGCCTCGCGGAATCGCACCGTCGCGGGGAGGCGCTCGCCGTCGTCGGCGAGCGTCCAGAGGACGTCGACCGAATCCGGACGCAGGAGCTGCAGGTAGGGCGCGCGCACCAGCTCCGCGCCCTCGACCGGGGCGCCGGCGAGCGCCAGCAGCGCGGTGATCGCGAGTCGTCGCATCGAGAGTCGCTTCCGTCCGGGCTCACTCTTTTTCTAACGGCGTCAGGAGCACGTAGTCGAGGCCGAACATGAAGGCCTTGACGGCCTTCGGGTTGGCGCCGACGATCTCGACGCCGAGCCTGTGCTGGCCCTGCGAGAGGCTCAATTCGGCCAGGCGCAGGGTGCCGGTGGGGATGACCCTCGGATCGTAGAGGTCGATCGGCGCCTCGACGGCCTTCCCGTCCCAGGTCAGCTTCACGACGCCGTAGTCGCGCGCCCGCGTCAGGGCGACGTCGACGGCGTACCGTCCCGCGGCGCCCACCGGGACGGCGATCTCGAGTCTATCGCCCCGTTTCGCCCCCGTCCACCAGAGTTGGCTGTTTCCGCTCCACGCGTCGACCCCGAAGCCCTGCATCGCCTGCGGGCCAGCGTCGCCCCGCGTCACGCGGATCACCGTGAGCTCCTCGCCCTCGAGCGCGCCGGGGACGCGGTGCGTCTCCGGATCGACGGCGACCGGCGCGCCCGCGCGCAGGATCTGCGTCGGGCTCGCGAGGTAGGCCACGAGATCGCGGACGGAGTCGTCGGGAAGCTCCTCGAGCGCGCCCTCGGGCATCAGCGACGAGGTCGTCAGCTGTTTCGAGCGGATCTCGCGCTTCGGGATGACCACCTCGTCCGTCGTCGTTCGCAGGGTGAGCGCCGAGTCCGTCTCGCCGGTGATCAGGCCGACGACGACGCGCCCGTCGCGCAGCGCCACGAGGTGCATCTGGTAGTCCTTGCCGACGACCGCGTTCGGGTCGAGGAGGTTCTCGAGGATGTACTCGAGGTCGGCGCGGTTCGACCCCGTGAGATCCGGCGCGATATCGGATCCGGAGCCGAAGAGCCTGTGGCACTGCGAGCACTCGCGATCGAACACCGCGCGACCGTTCGCCAGGTCGGCCTTCGCGAGGCGCTCCGGTGTCAGCGCCGCCCGATACTTCTCGATGAGCTCGCGCTTGTCGGAGGACGACTCGCGCACGACGCCCCACACCTCCTCGAGCGTCTCGTCGACCTTCTCGCTCCCGAGGCTGCGGAGCTGGCGGACCGTGAACGCGGTGATGTCTCGCCGGGGCACGGCGCCCTCGCGCACGGCGCGCAGCAGCGCCAGCGCGTACGGCGGGCGCGACGAGAGCGTCGCGAGCGCGTCGCGCCGCTCGGCCTCCGTCAGCCTGGCGTACTGCGCGACGATCGCCCGTGGAGTTCCCTCGTCGTCGAAGGTCGCCAGGGCGCGGATCGCCTCGCCGCGGAGCTCGTCGTCGCCGAGCAGCCGCTGGAGCACGGGCACGCTGTCCGAGTCGCGAGCTCCGAGCAGGACGCGCAGCGCGTGCCGGCGCTTCTCGACCGGCTCCTCCGCGTTCGCCAGCGTCGAGCGCAGCACCGGGAAGACGCGCCGGTCCCCGAAACGAACCGCCACCGCGTGCGCGAGGTCGCGCACGGCGTCGCTCTCGCTGCTCACCAGTTTCTCGTAGACCGGCTTCCAGCCGGATGGCATCGCGATGTCGGCGTGGTGGCGGAACGCCTCGAGCATCTCCTCGAGGATCAGCCGCTGCGAGCTCGCGCCGGTCGACGCCGCGAGCGCGGTCATGATCGGCTCGAGCCGGCCGATGTCGAACGCCACGCGCCGCGTCACGAAGCGCGTCACCAGCGAGATCCGCGAGCGCCGCGCCAGCTCCATCGCTCTCACCGGATCGCTCGCCGCGATCGGCTCGACGCCGTACCAGATCATCAGCGGCAGGTTGTGGTCGTCCTCGTCCTCGGCGCGAGCGACGAGCCCGCCCGCGATCTCGACCGCATCGTCGATTGGCAGTCGCTGGAGCGCCGACGCGAGGTAGAGCCGCACGACGGGCGACGGGTCCTCGCGGCTCATCGCGATCAGGCGCTCGCGCTCGGCGGCGGTCACGCCGTGATCCTCGGTGATCAGCTGGATCGTCCACGCGCGGAGGTACTCGTGCTCGCTGCGGAGCTGCTCGACCGCGAGCGACTCGTCGAGCCCGCCCGTGACGTGCAGCGCCCAGAGCGCCCGCAGCTTCCTCGCGTCGTCGCGCTCGTCGCGCAGCATCGCCACGAGCGAGCGGCGGACCGCCGGGCTGCCGCCCCGCTGCTGGAGCAGTCGTCGCGCCGTGCGGACGTACCAGTCGTTCGAGTGCCGCTGCAGCGCGACGAGCTCACCGTCGTCGAGCGCGGCCAGGTCGGGCCGGCGCGGCTGCGGATTGCCGTACGAGACGCGGTAGAGGCGTCCGTTCGAGCGATCCCAGATCAGCGGCTGCGTGCGATGGCACGCGTTCCTGTCGTACCAGTCGATCAGGTAGACCGCGCCGTCGGGGCCGCACTCGAGGTTGATGCCGCGGAACCAGGCGTCGTTGGCGATCAGGAAATCGCGCTCGTGCCGCCCGACGAAACCGGAGCCGCGCCGCTCGAGCGCGTCGACGTTGACGCGGTTGCCGTGGATGTTGTTCATCAGCAGCTTGCCGCGAAAGCCGTCCGGAAAGCCGTCGCCCAGGTAAATGAGCGCCCCGCAGTGGGCGTGGCCGCCGCCGGCCTCGAGCGTGTCCGCCGGCGTGCGCGGCTCCTGTCCCCACCAGGCGTGGTCGCGGATGTTGCCCGCGTAGTGGCGGTGGTCGGCGATCGTCTTGATGTCGTCGTAGACGTGCGGACTGAAGTGTCGGCCGCCCTGGCGCTGGTAGCGCGCGCCCTGGATGACGTGGTAGAGGTGCGGGATGACGCACGCGGTGGCGAACGCCTGGCCGCGGTCGTCGAAGTCGATCCCCCAGGGATTGCTGGTGCCCCACGCGAAGACCTCGAACTCGCGCCGCGTCGGGTGGTAGCGCCAGAAGCCCGCGTTCAGCGGCGTGCGCTCGGCGTCCGGCGTTCCGGGCTTGCCGACGCGCGAGTGCGTGAACACGCCGTGGCAGCCGTAGAGCCAGCCGTCCGGTCCCCAGATGAAAGAATTGAGCGTCTCGTGCGTGTCCTGGAAGCCCCATCCATCGAGGAGCACCTCGGGATCGCCGTCCGGCCTGTCGTCGCCGTCTCGGTCGGGGAAGAAGAGCAGGTAGGGTGCCGCGCCGACCCACACGCCGCCGAACCCGACCTCGAGCCCGCTCGCGAGGTTGATGCGCTCGACGAAGACCTTGCGCGTCTCGAAGCTGCCGTCGCCGTCTCCGTCCTCGAGGATGACGACGCGGTCGCTGCCCTCGTTCCAGGCGCCCTCGTGCCCCCTGGCGCGCAGCGGATACGTGTGCGCCTCGATCACCCAGATGCGACCGCGCTCGTCGAACGTGAACGCGACCGGCTGGTGCAGCCTCGGCTCGGCCGCCACGAGGTCGACGCGGAATCCCGGCCGGGCGCGCATCGCGGCCCTGGCGCGATCCGGCGACAGCCCACTGGTGTGGAAGACGTCGCGTCGCTTCGGCTGCGCCGCTTCCCAGGTGGCGCGATCCACTCGCCGCCGCGAGTGCTTCAGGAAGAACGTTCCCTTCTTGTTGCCGACGACCAGGTCGGGGAGCCCGTCGCCGTCGACGTCGCCCGCGACGACCTGCGTCCCGATGCCCGAGTCGTTGTCGATCATGTACGGCACGTACTCGACCTCACCCGGTTCCGGCCGGGTCAGGCGGAACCAGTAGCTGACGGCGATGCCGCCGGCCTCGGGCTCGTTGTAGTGCGCCCAGAAGCGCTTTCCCGTGACGATGTCCCTCAGCCCATCGCCGTCCATGTCGATGAGGTCGATGGCGTGCAGGTTCGAGAACGCGACGTCGAACCGCGGTTGCAGGTCCTCCGGACGACCCGCCTTCTCGTGCGTCTCGCGGTCCGGCAGCGGTCCGTCCATGACGATATGCGGCAGGAACGTGATCGCCCCGTCGCGCTCGACGTTCTCGTACCACGCCAGCCCGAACCCGTGCGCGTTGAGGCTCGTGATGACGTCGTTGTCGCCGTCGCCGTCGACGTCGTACGCGTACATCTGCGCGCCGCCGCGGCCCGAGAAGCGGAACGGATGGTGCTTCCAGAGGCCGCCGTCGAGCGATTCGGGCTGCTCGTACCAGCCGCTGCGCTCGAGGAGATCGGTGCGGCCATCGCCGTTGACGTCGCCGATGCCGAGACCGTGCGTGTAGCGGCCGAGCTTGCGGTCCTCGGAGATGGCGACGAAGCGCCACGGCGCGGACGGCTTGTCGCGGTCGGGCACGGCGTAGCCGAAGCGGCCGCCGTTCTGGCAGATCAGCTCCGGCTCGCCATCACCGGTGATGTCCGCGAAGGTCGGCGACTCGTTGTCGACGCCGTCGAGGACGAGGTGGCGCTTCCAGTGGCCCTCGCCGCCGCGCGGGTTCTCGAACCACGAGGCGTCCCGCCCGGGGAAGCCGATGATCAGGATGTCGCGCCAGCCGTCGCGATCGAAGTCGTGTACGAAGGCGAAGAAGTTGTCGGAGTAGCCCTTCGGGTCGTGCGGCCTGGCCGGATAATACTCATGGCGCTTCTCGAAGGTCGGCCCCTCGTACCAGAAGGGACCGGCGATGAGGTCGTTGACCCGGTCACCGGAGACGTCGCCGAACGTCGCGCCCTCGCAGTAGAAGACGTCGGAGAGCCTGGTCCGCTCGAAGGAGTGGGTCCAGAGCTCCTCGCCGCGGACGGAGGACGTGGACAGGACCGACAGGAGCGAGAGTACGGCGAGTGATCGCAGTGCGATGCGCATCGGCGATGCCCTTACTTCGTGGGTGGCTCTTGATCCCAAGAGTGGAGTTCGAAGAAGATGAGCATAATCAACAACTCCCGATCGGGCCATCCGATTTCTGACGCCGCGTCTCGTACACGTTCCCGTTCCCGTTCCCGTTCCCGTACCCGTCCCCGAGACTTCGGAGTCGGGCACGGGAAGTCGATTCGCGCTGCGACTCGAATCCGGCCGCCCTCTGCACCAGGACAGCTCCCATGACGACGCGTTCGATGCACTGGTCTCACCACCGGCCTCACCGGCTCCCCACGCTCCTGCCCGCTCTGTTGGCCGGCGTCCTTGTCGCAGGCCCCACTCGCGCTCTCGATCCGGACCGGGGCGCCGCCGGCGTCCAGCGGGCCCTGCGCGCGCTGGCCACGACGGCGAGCGTGCTCCACATCGTCGGGCACCCGGACGACGAGGACGGCGCGACGCTGACGGCGCTGGCGCGTCGTCACGGCGCGCGGACGATGATCCTGTCGCTGACCCGAGGCGAGGGCGGGGCCAACCTCATCTCGTCCGACTTCTTCGACGGCCTCGGGATCCTGCGCACCCTCGAGTACCTGAAGGCCGCCCGCTTCTACGGTGCCGAGCTGTTCTTCACGCGCGCGGTCGATTACGGCTACTCGAAGACGCTCGACGAGGCGCTGAAGACGTGGGACGGCGCCGAGACCATCCTCGGCGACGTCGTGCGGGTCATCCGGAGCGAACGGCCGGCGGTGGTCCTCTCGCGGTTCGACGGCACGCGGCGCGATGGCCACGGGCATCACCAGCTCGCCGGCGTGCTCGCGAGGGAGGCCCTTGATGCCGCGGCCGATCCGGACCGCTTCCCCGAGCAGCTCGCCGCCGGACTGCGACCGTGGCAAGTCCCCAAGCTCTACCTTCCCGTGCGCGGCGCCGAGGGCGACGGCGCCATCGTCGAGAT
Organism: Planctomycetota bacterium; assembly: GCA_041569895.1. GTDB lineage: Bacteria > Planctomycetota > UBA8108 > UBA8108 > JACQVS01 > JBFFXF01. Next base: position 9,502 of record JBFFXF010000271.1, read on the forward strand.
CGACTCCGGCGAGTACGATCCGCTCGTCGGCGCCTCGTACGCGCAGGTGGCGCGCCACGGCTACGGCTTTCACCGGTCGCAGGGGATCATCGGTCACGAGGGACGCCCCGGTCCGCGCGTCGCCCGTTACCGGCTCGCGGCGTGCGCCATCGACGGTTACCGTCCGGCGCGCGAGTCGTCCGTCTTCGACGGGCTGGACATCTCGATCACGGGGATCGCGCGCCTCGCCGGGGCGCCGCCGGAAGAGCTCATCGCGGATCTGCGGGTCGTCGAGGGCGCGATCATGCGCGCGATGCACTCGTTCGATCCGCGGCAACCGCCCGGCGTCGTGGCGCATCTCGTCGACGGCCTGCGAGCGCTGCGTCGCGCGATCGATGGTGTTTCCGGGCTCCTCCCGGCGCGGGACGCGGACGCGGTGCGGGCGGCGCTCGTCCGCAAGGAGCGCCAGCTCGAGGAGGCGATCGTGGGGGCGCTCGCGTTGCACGTCGAGGTCTCGGTCGGCGACACCTCGATCGGGGGCCGGTCGCCCTTCTCCTCGGCCGGCACGTTTCGAGCCGCGGTGCCGGGCGACGCGTTTCGCGTGTCGATCGGTCTGGTCAACCGGAGCGCCGTCGCCGTCACGCCTTTGCGCGCCCTCGTCGATGCGCCGGGTGGAGCGGTCGAGCTCGAGC
>JBFFXF010000272.1:0-10095 GCA_041569895.1 Planctomycetota bacterium
CCCCCCCCCCCCCCCCCGCCGCGAGCGATTTCCTGCCGCGGATCTATCGTCTCCGACGACAGGACGCGCGAGCGGAGGCGCTGCGCCGCGGCGGCGGCAGCGAGGCGACCGAGCGCGCCGTGCGCGCCGGACTCGACTGGCTGGCGAGGCACCAGAACCCCGACGGCCGCTGGCGCCTGGATCACTACACGCGGCATCTGCGCGAGGTGTCGCCTCGCGACCTCCACCACCCGGACTGGAACGGGCGTGGTCGCCGGTCGAGCGTCGGTGGCCGCGACAAGGCGAAGAACGGCGACACCGCGGCGACCGGACTCGCTCTGCTCGCGTTCCTCGGCCATGGCGAGTCGCACCTCGAGGACGGTCCTCACCGCGAGAACATCGCCAGGGGCCTGCGGTTCCTGCTCTCGCGCCAGAAGCAGAACGGCGACCTGCGCGGCGGCGGCAACCTCTACATGCACGCGATCGCCGCCTTCGCGCTGTGCGAGGCGTACGCGTTCACGCGCGATCCCGAGCTCCGCGAGGCCGCCCAGCGTGCGATCGATTTCACCGTGCGCTCTCAGAACCCGCGCCGCGGCGGCTGGCGGTATGCCCCGTATCCGAGCAGCGACGACGTCGACACGAGCGTCTTCGGCTGGATGCTGATGGCACTCAAGAGCGGGCACCTCGGCGGTCTCGAGGTCGACGAGGACTGTCTGCTGCGCGCCGCGTCGTACCTCTCGGCCGCGCGCATGGGTGATTCGGGTCGCTACGCCTACCAGCCGGGCCGATCGCGATCGTCGATCGCGATGACCGCGCAGGGACTCTTCTCTCTCCAGATGCTCTCCGACACCCTGCTCGACGACGAGGAGCGGCAGGACCCGCGTCTCGCCGCGACGGCGCGGCCGTCTGTGGACTTCCTGCTCCGGAACCTGCCGCGCGCGGCGGACATGGAGGGCGTCAACTTCTACTACTGGTACTACGGCTCGCTGGCGCTCTTCCAGGTCGGCGGCGAGCCGTGGCGACGGTGGAACGAGCGTCTCGGCAAGCTACTCATCGAGCACCAGGTCGGCGAGGAGCACGGCTCGGCGCGCGGCAGCTGGGATCCACGCGGACGCCGCGCCGAGACCGGCGGCCGGGTCTACTCGACGGCGCTGAGCATCTTGTGTCTGGAGGTGTATTACCGCTACGCGCGACGATGAATCTCGGGGCCGGTCGGTTCGGGACAGAGACGGACCCCAACGTTGCAAAGAGGTACCCGTCCCCGTTCCCGTCCCCGTCCCCGTTCCCGTTCCCGTCCCCGTTCCCGTCCCCGTTCCCGTGCCCGAGAGCTCTGATTGCGGAGTCCGATGACCGACTCCGATACCGATGGCCGATGCCGATTCCGATTCCGATGGCCGACTCGGAGGTGTGTTCTTTTTGAATCTGCGCCAATCTGCGTAATCTGCGTTCCCTTCTTTCTCTCCTCGTTTCCTGGCCGCTTGAAATCGCGCCCCCCCGCGGCGACACTCGGCCTGCACGGGGAACCGATCACAGGAGTCGATCCATGCCGAGTCGAATCGCGTCGCGCGTTGCCAGCATCACGTCGAGCATCCGGTCGGGCATCGTTCTCTTCATTGTGCCGCTGGCGCTCTCCACACCGTCGAGTGGAGCCGAGGCGATCGCCACCATCACCGTCGAGGCGGGCCCGCACGCGCGCGTCGACACGCCGGTGAGCGTCGCGCTGCCCGCGCGGATCAACTCGGGCCGGCCGCTTCGCCTGGAGGAGGTGCGCGGCGATGTGCGTGTGCCGACGCCGGCGCAGGTCGAGTCGAGCCCGAAGCGGCGGCTCTGGTGGACACTCCGTGGCCGCACCGAGCCGGGCGCGACGCGACGATACGAGCTGCGATACGGCGTGCCGGCGCGCGCGGAGGGAGTGGAGATCGACCTCGACGAGCAGACGCTCGACGTCAGCTTCGGCGGCGCGCGCATCTTCAGCTACAACCACGCGCACGTCGTGCCGCCCCAGGGGATCCGGCCGCTCTACATCCGCAGCGGGTACATCCACCCGGTGTTCAGCCCCGGCGGCAAGCTGATCACCGAGGACTTCCCCTCGGACCACCACCACCACAAGGGGATCTGGTTCCCCTGGACCCGGACGGAGTTCGACGGCAAGCCGGTCGACTTCTGGAACCTGGGGGCCGGCCAGGGAACGGTCCAGCACGCGGGATTCGACGTCATCGAGAGCGGTCCCGTCTACGGGCGATTCGTCGCCAGGCATCAGTTCGTCGACCTGCAGCAGCAGCGCGAGCGCGGGGGCAAGGTGGCGCTCGACGAGACGTGGGATGTGCGCGTCTACGCCGTCGGCGGACCGCAGTCCGGCTTCTGGATCTTCGATCTGACCAGCACCCAGCGCTGCGCGTCCGAGAGTCCGCTGCACCTGAAGAAGTATCGCTACGGCGGCCTCGGCTTCCGCGGCGCCAGGGAGTGGAAGGACGACAACTACGTGCTGTTGACCTCGGAGGGCAAGACCAAGAAGGACGGCCACACGACGCGCGCGAAGTGGTGCGCGCACAGCGGCGCCGTCGACGGCAAGTGGACGACGGTCGTCCTGATGTGCAGCCCGTCGAACGAGCGCTTCCCGGAGCCGATGCGGATCTGGGCGTCGGGCGGAGCGTTCTTCAACTACGCGCCGGTGCAAGCGGGCGACTGGACTCTCGAGCCGGGCAAGGAGTACATCTTCGCCTACCGGTTCTTCGTCCACGAGGGCGAGATCGACGCGGCGCGCGCCGAGATGGCATGGAACGACTTCGGCGCGCCGCCCGCCACGCGGCTGACGCTGAGCCCGAGCGAGTGATCACGCGCCGCCGGTCGCGACGCCGAGGGCGATGCGGCAGGCCGCGTGGAACTCCGCCAGGTCGAGGGACTCCTTCACGGTGTGGATCTGCTTCTGGCCGGCGCCGAGCGAGACCGTCGGGATGCCGTGCGCGTTGAGCCAGTTGGCGTCGAGACCGCCGTCGACGACGCGAAACGTCGCCTCCCGGCCCGACGCGGCGACGACGTCCGCGGCCACCCGAACGCACGGCGCCGAGCGATCGAGGACGAACGCCTCGTAATCGTGCGACTCTCGAACTCGCACGCGGCCACCGCGGCCGCGATCGTCGGTGACCGCCCGCGCCGCCGCCTCGAACGCCTTCCGATACGCGGCGACGACGCGCTCGCGGAAACGGGGATCGTGCGAGCGCGCCTCGGCCCGCACCGTGGCGACGTCGGCGACGACGTTGGTCGCGTTGCCGGCGCGGATCACGCCGACGTTGCTCGTGCCGCGCCGCGCGCCCTTCCTGATCAGGCCGTGCCAGCCGTCGCGGGCGAGACTCGCGATCGCGCGTGACGCGATGTCGATCGCGCTCACCCCGCGCTCGGGGTGCATGCCGGCGTGGGCCGCGATGCCGCGCACCTCGATCTCGAGCCGCGTCGCGCCGGTCGCGCCGACGACGATCTCGCCCGGCCTCCCCCCGTCGAAGTTGAACCCCATCGCCGGACGGCCGAGCCTGGCGATGTTGACGTGACGCGCGCCGACCAGCCCCACTTCCTCCTGCACCGTCCAGAGCAGGGTCAGGGGCGGGCGCGGGAGATCGCGCTCGAGCATCTCGAGCGCCGCCACGAGAAGGGCCGCCGTCCCGGCCCGGTCGTCGGCCCCGAGAGCCGTGGCCGGATCCGCCGAGACGATCTGCCGCCCGCGACGCACGGGCCTGCACCCGACGCAGAGCGGCACCGTATCGAGGTGCGCCGAGAGCAACCGACGAGGCGCGCGCACCGTGCCGGGAAGGGCGACGATGACGTTGCCAGCCTGCCCGCCATGCGGGCTCTTCCGGTGCGCAGAATCACCGCGGATCGCCGAACGCGGCAGCCCCGCGGCGAGCAACCGCTCGCGAACGAAGCGCGCCACCTCCCCCTCCTCACCGGAGGGACCGCGAATCGCCATCAACCGGGTGACCAGCGCCTCGGCACGACGGCGATCGATCGAACGTTTCGGGCGTCGCGGTGTCATACCGTGATGATGCGCGCTGACGTGATCGTCTTGCAACGGTCCCGGTCCCGGAGCCGTGCCCGGTGAAGCTGCTCGACGCCGCTGGCGAGTCCCGACGGCAGACGGGGCAAGGAAAGCAGGAATCGGAATCGGAGTCGGAATCGGAGTCGGCCATCGGTATCGGAGCCGGTCATCGGACTCCGCAATCAGAGCTCTCGGGAACGGGAACGGGGACGGGGACGGGAACGGCGACGGGACCGAGCCGAACTTTTCTCGTCCGCCCCCGAACCCCGTGATATAAATGCCCGGGGGTGAGATCGGAACAGAGGACACGTCGGGGAAAGGGAAGCCTTCATGAAGTCGAGACCGTTCGTCATCGCGCTGGCTCTGTGCGCCGTCACGGCGCTGGTATTCTCTGTATCGATCGGCCCCGGAAACGCGCTCGCCGGGTCTCCCTGCCGCGGTGATGCCGACGAGGACGGCGCGCTCGCCATCACGGACGCCATCTTCATCTTGAATTTCCTCTTCCTCGGCGGCCGGGCGCCGGCCTGCTCGCCGATCGCGGATGCGGACGGCGATGGCGTCGTCAACATCACCGACGGCGTCTTCGTGCTCGGACACCTCTTCCTCGGCGGTCCCGCGCCGCCTCCGCTGACGCCGGCCGAGATCGTCGAATGCGGCGGAGAGGATCCGGCGGTCGGCCGTGGCCGCGAGGTCTACCTGGCTCCCTCGGAGAATCCGCGCAACGCGTTCGCCTGCTCGACCTGCCACCCGGTCGAGGAGTCGGACCTGCGCTTCGCGGCGAGCAGTCTCCACGACGCGCTGCGCCGGCCGCACTACAAGCTCGCCAAGGTCGAGAACTTCATCGACGCGGCGAACACCTGTCGCGTCCACTGGATGGAGACGTTCGCCTGGACCACCGAGGACGCCGCCTTCCAGGACCTGGTGGCCTACCTCGAGAGCATCTCGCCGGACGGCGACGCGCCGCCGGTGGTCTACACCATCAAGCCCCCGGTAACCTTCGGCCCGTCGGATGGCGACGCGCAGGCCGGCTGCGAGCTCTTCCATCGCTCCTGCGTCGTCTGTCACGGCCCGGGCGCGGTCGGCTCCGAGCTCGGCCCCTCGCTGGTCGCGTTTCCGCTGAGCGAGGGCTTCATCCGGGCGAAGGTCCGCCTCAGCGGGCCCGACCAGTCCGTCTACGAGGGCCTCGCCGGGGACGGCACGATGCCGTTCTGGTCGGAGGAGAGGCTCTCCGACGAGGAGCTCGAGGATCTCGTCGCGTACATTCTGGGGGAGCCCCCGCTCGACGTGTGCGGCGAGAGGTGACGGCGGCCGGACGGCCAGAAGGGCATCAAGTCGGCGGTCGGCGAGCTGCACTTCTGGAACGAGCTCGCGCTGCTGATGAAAACGACGCGACGCGGCGTCGACTTCGTCGCCATCGACGGCGGTGAGGGCGGCACCGGCGCGGCGCCGCTGAGCTTCGCGGACCACGTGTCGCTGCCGTTCAAGATCGGTTTCGGTCGCCTCGATCCGCACTTCGACTCGAGAACCGCCTCGGCGCTCTTCGGCTACGATCCGGGCTGGGGTCTCCCGTCCCGGCGCGACCGCGAGGAGGTCTGCAGGGTGATGGGCGTTCCCGGCCCTCCCGGCATCGGCCGTCGCGACGGAGGCAAGGGCCGGGGCGGAAAGCGCAAGCGCTCGGCGCCCGCGCGTCGCCGGCAGAGGCCGAGACGGCGGCGGCGCGCCGCCAGCCGGGAAGCGTGACCGGGCGCGCCCGACTCGGTTTCGCGGACTTTTCCGCGGAGTTTTCCGCGCGGTTTCCGCGCGGTTTCAGCGCGGTTTTCCGCGCGGTTTTTCACCGACGTTTTTCGCTGAAGAGAACGGCGGACGGAGCGACATCTCTCCGGAGGCCCGGCCACGGGCACGGACGGCGCCGTGAGCGATCGCTTGTCAGGAGCAGGAGGCAGTCATGCGTGACACGAGCCAGTTCACCGGACAGTCGAGGCACGCCGGCAGGTCGACGGCGGTCACGGCGTTCGTCCTCGCGCTGGTGGTCGTCGCCGTCATCATCGCGATCAAGTTCCTGCCGTTCGGCCGGCCGGACGGCGCCGGTGGCGGACCTGTCGAGGGAGACCGCGCGGGCGCCACCGGGGCCGCGCCCGTGGAGAGCGCGGCGGTCGCCGACCCCGCCGGGGACGCCGAAGCCGGTGCGTCATCGCCAGCGGAGACGCCGCCTGGCGAGACGAGCGTGACGGCGATCGAGGACGGCACGATCGTCATCGCGGGCGTCGTGACGAGCGAGTCGGCGGAGCCGATCGAGGGAGCGATCGCGCGCTGGATCGACGCGGACTCCGACGACCTCGAGCCCCTGGCGCACGACGGCGCCGTGCTCGGCAGCACGGTCGATCTCGAGCACATTGAGGACGACCCGCTGCGGCAGGCGTTCGAGCGCGCTGTCGCTGCCGAAACCGACGTCGCCGGAGCATTCGAGCTTCGTGTCCCGGAACGGCGCGGCTCGGTGATGGTCTCCGCGGCCGGATACCGCACCACCATCCGCTCGGTCGCTGACGCGAACGCCCCGAACGCCGGCGTGCAGGAGACTGCAGAGGTCCCGGAGGCCGACGAGGAGCAGGAGCCCGCCGGGGCCGTGGAGGACTCCGCTCCGGTGACCGGGGGCCCCGTCGAGCTCCGCTTCACGCTCGAGCCGGCGGGCTCGATCTCCGGTCGCGTCACCGACGCGCAGACGGGCGAGCCCGCCACCGGGATGATCGTGACCGCAAGTCGCATCGAGCCCGACCGGCCAGCGTTTCTGAGCGCCGTGGACGGCGACGCACCGCGTGCTCGCACGGACGACAACGGCGACTACGTCCTCAGGGGGCTGCCGCTCGGCGAGTACCGGGTCGCGCCGCGCACCGGCGAGACGGACTACGCATCGATCCCCTCGCGCGACGGCCGCGTGGTGGTGCTCGAGGAGGGTGTCGACGTCATCGACGTCGACTTCGACGTGACGCGCGGCGGCGTCATCACGGGCGTTGTCGTCGACCCGGCCGGCGAACCCGTCGCGCTCGCTCGATGCGTCACGCTACCCACCGACGTCATGGAGCGCGCCATGCGGGGAGACATCGAGTTCCTGGCGCTCCTCGATGACCGGGCGGCGACCACGGACAACGCCGGAGCGTTCGAGTTCCGCGGGCTGCCGCTCGGCGTCACCTACCGCGTCCATGCGCACATCGAGGGCTTCGCGCGCGCCCGGAGCGAGCCGGTCGAGCTCACCGCCGAACACCCGGTGGCGGAGATCGGCCTGCGGCTGACGAGGGGATACTCGATCTCGGGGCGAGTCGTCCACGCCAGCGGGGGTGTCACGGCGGACGTCGAGGTGCGCGCCGGCAGTCCGCTCGAGAGCTTCTTCACCGGCGGTTTCGATGCGTCCGTCGCCGACCCCGTGAAGACACGGACCGACGAGCAGGGCGAGTTCCGTCTCGAGCACCTCGGCGACGGCGAGTACGCCCTCTCGGCGGGCGAGGTCGACGTCCCGACGTTTCCATTTGGCGACGAGGACGCGACGCAGACGCGGGTGACGGTCCAGGGCGCCGACGTCACCGGCGTGGTGGTCACCCTCGGCCCACCGCCCGGTGGCGGCGTGCGAGTGACCGGCACGGTGCGAGGGAACGACGGCACGCCCCTCGCCGGGGCGACGGTGAAGGTCGCGTCGATGACCGACATCGTCATGCTCTCGACCGACGAGGCGTCAACAGACGAGAATGGCCGCTTCGCGGTCGCCACGTCGAAGACCGGCCCGTTCCGCGTCAGGGCCTCCCGCGACGGCTATGCGGACTCCGCGGTGGAGAACGTCGCGCCGGAGGTCCCCGTCGACATCGTGCTCGAGCAGCACGGACGGCTCTCGGGGCGGGTCGTCACCTCCGCGGGAACGGCTCCCGGAGCGGGCGGTCGCGTCACGGCCCAGCCGGTCGACGCGCCGCCGAACTTTCAGCAGGCGATGCTCGGTCTCGGAGACGGTTCGGCCGGCGGACCCGTCGCCCCGGACGGCGTGTTCTCGCTCGAGGCTCCCGCCGGCCGCGTCGAGGTGCGCGTGTTGGTCCCGGGGTTCGCTCCGGCGAGCTCCGCGGCGATCGACCTCGCTCCGGGCGAGCACGAGGACGACATCGAGATCGTCATCTCCGTCGGCGCGGTGCTCCACGGCAAGATCACCGCTCCCGGAAGCGTCGCGGGTGCCTCCGGAGCGCGCGTCCGCGTCGAGCTGGTGACCGACGACCCCACGGCCGTCTTCGCCCGGATGATGCCGCAGCTCTTCGGCTCCGCGCGCAACAGCGTCATGACCGACGACGACGGCCAGTGGGAGATCGCCCACCTCGAGGCGGGCGTGTACGCGGTCACCGCCTCGCACGACGAGCATGCCCCGTCGGGGACGCTCGAGGTCACGGTCGCTCGCGACGAGGTGCGGCCGGTGCGGACCATCGCGCTCAGCGTGCCCGCCTCGGTCTCGGGGCGCATCCTCGACGAGGGCAAGCCCGTCGGCGGCATGACCGTCCAGCTGATGAGCGTGACGTCGCCGCTGGCGCAGAAGCCCAGCAACACGGACGGCACCTTCGAGTTCACCGGGCTGAGAGCCGGCGAGTACATGCTCAGCGTGCTCGACATGAAGGCGATGATGAGCGGCCGGATGAAATCGAAGACGCGCCACCTGGTCCTCGAGGCCGGCGTCACGCACCAGGTCACCATCGAGTTCGGCAAGGGTCATCTCGTGCACGGCAAGATCACCGGCGCTCTCCCCGCGGGACCGTTCAACATGGTCACGCTGCGCCGTCCCGGCGGCAAGCCGCCGGAGGAGCTCAACCCACTCGACCCCGTGGACTCGATCGAGGCGGCGAAGTACCAGGGTGGCGTGGGCTTCGTCACCGGCGACGGGTACGAGATCCCCGACGTCGAGCCGGGCACGTACATCATCGAGATCCCGCGCATGCCCTCCGACCCGACAGACTTGCAGTCGTATCAGAAGATGCAGGACCGATCGCCGCTCTACCGCGCGCGCCTCGAGATCCAGGACAAGGACGTCGAGCACGACATCTCGCTCGACTCGAGGTGACCCGCGCCGGGCCGTCTCTTTCTGTTATACTCTCCGGCATGTCACTCGAAGGACGCATCGCCGTCGTCACGGGCGCATCGAGCGGGATCGGCGAGGCCGTGTCGCTTCTCCTGGCGCGCCGCGGCGTCAAGGTCACCCTGTTCGCTCGCGACCGCGGGCGGCTGGAGCGCGTCGCGGGACGCATCGGCGAGGACGACGGCGAGTGCCTCGTCGTCCCGGGCGACGTCACCTCCGAGAAGGACGTCCTCGCGCTCTTCGAGCGTTCACACGAGCGCTGGCGCGGGCTCGACTGTCTCGTCAACGCCGCCGGCATCGGCCGCTCGGCGGCACTGCACGACGGACGCCTCGAGGACTGGCGCGCCATGTTCGAGACCAACGTCCTCGGCCTCTGCGTCGCCACGCGGGAGGCCCTGCGGCGCTTCGATGACGAGCGCGGAGGTCACGTCATCCACATCGCCAGCATGTCCGGCCACCGCGTGCCGCAGGGAAGCGGCAGCGGCTTCTACGCGGCGACCAAGCACGCCGTGCGCGCGCTCACCGAGGCGCTGCGCGTCGAGCTGCGAGCACGCGGCAGCCGCAGCCGCGTGACGGAGATCTCGCCGGGATTCGTGCACACGAGCTTCTTCGAGCAGTACTACGGCGGCGACCGGAAGAGGATCGAGGAGACCCTGACGCGTTTCCGGATCCTCGACCCCGCCGACGTCGCCGCGGCCGTCGCGTGGGCGCTCGAGGCGCCGGCGCATGTCGCCGTCCACGACATCCTGATGCGCTCGAACGAGCAACCCTCCTGACCGGTCCCGTGCCCGAAAGGCTGCTCGACTCCGCTCGCGAGACTCTGCGACGCATCCATAAGGAAAGCAGGAAGAAGAGGAAGGCAGGAAACGAGGCTGGTCGTGCCTTGGACGCTGTGTCGATTCTGGAAGACGCCTTCGAGAAGCGACCAGCTTCGTCACGCTGTCAACACAGAGGCGCGGCGCCGCGCCAGCGCAGCGCCGCGTGAGAGCAC
>JBFFXF010000273.1:0-10094 GCA_041569895.1 Planctomycetota bacterium
GAATCGGTCATCGGAGTCGGTCATCGGAGTCGGTCATCGGAGTCGGTCATCGGAGTCGGTGATCGGAGTCGGAATCGGGAATCGGTCATCGGAATCGAACTCTCGGGCACGGGAACGGGAACGGGAACGGGGACGGGAACGGGGACGGGCACGGGGACGGGATCGAGTACGGGAACCGCCACGGCGACGGCACCCCACACCGGCCGCTTCCGCCCCCGCCCGGCAAAACCGACCCCCACCCGCTCCACTCCCCGACACGGTCACCACGACTTACGTCATGGCACGCCGTTTCCATGGGAGGGACACGACCCCGCGAGGCCGTGCCTCGCGAGACGACCACTCGAAGCAAGGAGCCCGGCACCCGATGGATCTCGCCCTCCACGCGGCACGGAACGGCATCTTCGCCACCACCAACAAGCAGGGTCTCATCGCCAACAACCTCGCGAACATCGACACACCCGGTTTCAAGCGGGTGCGCCAGACCCAGGCGGACTTCCGCTTTCCGGGGACGCAGGTCGCGGCGACCCAGGCCGACTTCCGCCAGGGCGGCTTCGAGCAGACCGGTCGCGCGCTCGATGTCGCCATCGACGGCGACGGTTTCTTTCGCGTGCTCGCGGGCGGCGTCGAGGCCTACACCCGCGCCGGGACGCTGCAGGTCGATGCCGACGGCACGCTGACGACGCCGCAGGGCTATCAGATCGACCCCCAGATCACCGTGCCCCCGGACGCCATCCGCGTCCAGATCCAGCCCGACGGGTCGGTCATCGCGGTCACCGACCTCGACGGCACGCAGAGCGAGATCGGGCAGCTCGAGGCGTCGCGCTTCCAGAACCCGCTCGGGCTCGTACGGGCCGGCGACAACCTCTTCCTCGAGGGGCCGAACTCGGGACCGCCGCTCACCGGCAACTTCGGCGAGGAGGGCTTTCCGCGCCTGAGGGCCGGATTCCTCGAGGAGTCGAACGTCGAGCTGGCGGTCGAACTCACCGACGAGCTGGCGACGCAGCGGACGTTCCAGGCGAACATCCGCGCGTACCAGACCACCGATCAGATCATCCGCGAGACCATCGGCCTGGCGCGGTAATTCGGCGAGGCGAGCAACAGCGCTCAGGACTTCCGCAGCCCGAGCCGCTCGAGGCGCGAGTCGGCGAAGCGTGAGCCGCCCGACACCCGATCCTCGTGCGCCGCCGCGAGCGCGCTCTCGACCGCCTCCTCGATCGAGGGCACGTCGAGGCCGCACTCCTTGAGCAGGAACTCGCGCTTGCCGAAGGTGACGAAGCGGTCCGGCACGCCGAGGCGGGTGATGCGGCGGAACTGCAGGCCGTGGTCGGCGCAGGTCTCGAGGACGATGCTGCCGAAGCCGCCCGCCAGCACGTGCTCCTCGACGGTGACCAGCGAGTGGTGGCTCTCGGCGAGCTGCGCCAGCAGATCGGCGTCGAAGGGCTTGGCGAAGCGCGCGTTGACGACGGTGGCGCGCACGCCGCGCTCGCGCAGATTGATCGCCGCCTGGAAGCTCGACTCGACCATCGCGCCGTAGGCCACGATCGCCACCTCCTCGCCCTCGAGGAGCACCTCGCCGCGGCCGAGCTCGAGGTCGTGATCGGTCGCGGGGGGAAGGTCGGTCGGCGCGTTCGCCTTCGGGTAGCGGATCGCCACCGGTCGCGTCGACTGGTCGAGCGCCAGCGTGAACATGCGCTCGAACTCATTGGCGTCGCGCGGCGCCATCAGGATGACGTTCGGGATGCAGCGCATGTAGGCGATGTCGAAGACGCCGTGGTGCGTCCAGCCGTCCTCGACCAGACCGCCGCGGTCGAGGCAGAAGATCACCGAGTTCTCCTGGATGCAGACGTCGTGCACGAACTGGTCGTAGGCGCGCTGGCAGAAGGTCGAGTAGACGGCGTAGACCGGCCGCAGCCCGGAGTACGCCAGGCCCGACGAGAACGCGCAGCCGTGCTGCTCCGCGATGCCGACGTCGAAGTACCGGTCGGGGAACTCCTTCGCGAACTCGACCAGCCCGGTGCCGCCGGGCATCGCGGCGGTGATGCCGACGATGCGCCGGTCCTTCCTCGCCGCGTCGATCATCGTGCGCACGAAGACCTTCGAGTAGGGGGCAGGCTTCGGCGCGGCCGGCGCGGGGGCGGGCTCGGGAGGCGCCGCAGGGCGCGACTCGACGTCCTTCGCCGCCGCCATGAAGTTCTTCAGGGCGTGATACTTCACCGGATCCGCCGACGCGGGCTCGTAGCCGTGACCCTTCACCGACTTGACGTGCAGCAGGACCGGCTCCTCGATCTTCTTGAGGTCCTCGAAGGTCTGGATGAGCCCCGGGAGGTCGTGCCCGTCGACCGGTCCGTAGTAATTGAAGCCGAGCTCCTGGAAGAGCAGGCCGGGCACCAGCGAGTGCTTCAGAATGTCGTGGATGTGCTCGAGGGCGCCCTCCATGCGCTTTCCGACCACCGGGATGCGCGCGATGATGTCGTGCGCCTCCTTCTTGAGGTCGTGATAGAGCGCCTTGGTGCGCAGCCTGTTGAAGTACATCGACAGCGCGCCGACGCTGTGGTCAATCGACATCTTGTTGTCGTTGAGGATGACCAGCAGGTTGCGGCGCAGCTCGCCCGCGTGGTTGAGCGCCTCGAACGCCATGCCCGCCGCGATGGCGGCGTCGCCGACCACGGCGATCGCCTTGCGCCGGTCGCCGAGGTAGTGGTCCCCGGCGGCGACGCCGAGCGCCAGCGACACGGCGGTGCCGGCGTGTCCCGCGTCGAAGAGGTCGAAAACGCTCTCGCGCTTGTTGCAGAAGCCACAGATGCCGCCGTACTGGCGGATCGAGTCGAAGCCGTCGCGGCGTCCGGTGATGAGCTTGTGCGGGTAGGTCTGATGGCTGACGTCCCAGACGAGCCGATCGCGCGGCAAGTCGAAGACGCGGTGCAGCGCGAGCGTCAGCTCGACCGAGCCGAGGTTGGAACCGAGGTGGCCACCGTTTTTGTCGACGGTCCTCAGGATCGCCTGTCGGATCTCGCCGGCGAGCGTCTCCATCTCCTCGAGGGAGAGCGCCTTGACGTCGTGCGAGTGATTGATCCGGGGCAGTACGTTCGACATCGACTACTCCTGACCGTAAGGGCTACTCGTTCTGCGTCCGACTCGATTCCCCGGCTCCGTCGCCACGGTCCTCGCCGGCTCGGCCGTCGTCGAGCCCGGCGGTATCGAGCGCTTCCCACACCGGCTCGTCCTCGTCGAGGTCGCGAGCGCGTGACTCGAGCCGGGTGCGGGCGGAGGCGAGGATGCGGCGGCACGCCGCGTAGGAGCGGCTCCCGGCCTCCCACTGGCCGAAAGCCTCTTCGAGGGTGAGGTCGTCGCTCTCGAGCCGCGCCACGGCGCTCTGCAACTTCTGCAGTTCGCCCTCGAAATCCGAGAGACGCGGTTCGTCGTCGTGTTGGTTCATGGGGTGTACCGGAGGCGCGGCGTGTCCTCGCGCGCGGCCGGGGGTCGGTGGGTCAACGCTCGGAGGGGCCCCGTTCCGGGAAGGACCGATCGCGACGCCTCTCGACGACGCGCACGCGGAGCTCTCCCTCCGTCAAGACCACCGTAAGCTCCTCTCCTTCCGCGACTTCGTCGACACTCCGCACGACTCTCCCCGCACTGTCGACGACCAGCGAGTAACCGCGCCTGACGACGTCCAGTGGACCCAGTGCGCGGAGCTTCTCGCCGTGGAGCAAAAGCTGATCTTCCCATTCCCGGAAACGATTGTAAAGAGTTTTTTGGAGCGTGGTTCCGAGCGACTCGACGGTGAGGCGGAGGCGCTCGAGCGTGTCGGCCGGGCTGCGCGATGCGAGCACGCGTCCGGCGCGGTCGACCTCGTGCTCGAGGCGCTCGACCCGGCGCTCGAGGGCGTCGCCCAGCCGGCGCGCGCCCTCGGTGAGCAGGCCGCCGATCTCCCCGAGATGCGGCACCACGAGCTCGCCGGCGTGCGTCGGCGTCTGGGCGCGCACATCGGCGGCGAGGTCGGCGAGGGTGACGTCGATCTCGTGGCCGACGCCGCAGATGGTCGGCACGGCGCACGCGGCGACGGCGCGGGCTACGCGCTCCTCGTTGAAGGTCCAGAGGTCCTCGAGGCTGCCGCCGCCGCGCGCCAGGATGGCCACGTCGGCCATCGCGGGAACGCGCCCGAGGAGCTCGAGCGCCTCGACGATGTCATCGGCGGCGCCCTCGCCCTGGACGCGGACCGGCAGGAGTCGCACCCACGCGGGAAACTTCCGATAAATGGAGCGCAGGACATCGTGGACCGCGGCGCCGTCCGGGGAGGTGACGAGCGCGATGCGATCGGGGAGGAACGGGATCGGTCGCTTGCGCCCCGGATCGAAGAGCCCCTCCTGCCAGAGCCGCGCGCGCAGTCGCTCGAGCGCCAGCAGCAGCGTGCCCTGTCCCGCCGGCCGCACGCGCTCGGCGACGATCTGGTACGTTCCCCGCGGCGGGTAGACCGCGAGGCGCCCCTCGACGACGACGCGCAGGCCGTCCTCGAGCGCGAAGCGCAGACGCGTCACGCTCGAACGCCAGAGCACGGCGGCGATCTGCGCGTCGGCGTCGTCCGAGTCGTCCTTGAGCGTGAAGTAGATGTGGCCGGAGCCGGCGCGCTTCAGGCCGACGACCTCGCCGTGGACGCGCACCGCCGTGAACGACCCCTCGAGGATGCGGCGGATGCGCCGCGTCAACTCGCCGACCGACAGCGCGTCCGGCGGGGACGAGACCGAGACGCCGTCGTCGGGGCGCTCGCCGCCTGGTCGTCTTCTCATCGGGTGCCCGGGTGGTCAGTCCCGCAGGTCGATGCGTTCGATCGACGTCGCCTTGCCGGTCGTCGAGTCGATGGTGACGATGGCGCCGCAGAGGCGCACGTCGCGCGTCGCGACTGTGAACGGCGCGTGCATCGACGTCTCGAACTTGAACAGCACGCTCTGCTTGTCGCGGCCGATGACGGAGTCGTAGGGTCCGGTCATGCCGATGTCGGTGATGTACGCGGTGCCGCCGGGGAGCACCTGCTCGTCCGCCGTGGGGACGTGCGTGTGCGTGCCGAAGACGCAGCTGACGCGGCCGTCGAGCTTCCAGCCGAGCGCGATCTTCTCGCTCGTCGCCTCGGCGTGGACCTCGACGAGGATCAGCTTCTCGACGCCGTCGAGCTGCGCCAGCGCGCGATCGACCGCCTGGAAGGGGCAGTCGACCGGGGCCATGAAGATGCGACCGAGCAGGGTGATGACCGCGACGCGCAGGCCGGTGCGGGTCTCGTAGACCGACATCCCCTTGCCGACCGACGACGGCGGGTAGTTGAGCGGCCGCAGCACGCGGTCGTCCTTCTCGATGAGCGGCAGCGCCTCCTTGCGGCGCCACGCGTGATCACCCACGGTGACGACGTCGACACCGGCCCGCGTCAGCTCCTTGAAGAGGTTCGGGGTGATGCCGGAGCCCTGCGCGGCGTTCTCGGCGTTGGCGAGCACGAAGTGGATGTCCTTCTCCTCGACGAGCTCCGGCAGGAGGCGCGTGATGATCCCCCGGCCGGGCTTGCCGACGATGTCGCCGATCACGAGTACGCGAAATTCCATCGGATCCCGGTCCCCGTTTCACTCCCTTCCCGGTCTGCGGACGGCGGTCCGGAGACCGGCAGCGGGGATCACCTCGCGTACTCCACCACCCGCGTCTCCCGCAGCAGCGTCACCTTGATCTCGCCGGGATACGTCAGTTGCTCCTCGATCTCCTTGGCGATGTCCCGGCACAGCTTGATCGCCTTCTTGTCGTTGATCTTCTGCGAGTTGACGATGACGCGGATCTCGCGCCCCGCCTGGATCGCGTTGGCGGACTTCACGCCGGCGAAGGTCAGCGCCAGCGACTCGAGCTTCTCGAGTCGCTTGATGTAGCGCTCGAGCGTCTCGCCGCGGGCGCCCGGTCGCGACCCGGAGATCGAGTCCGCGATCTGGGTCACCACCGCGTAGATCGACTCCTGCGGCACGTCGTTGTGGTGCGAGGCGACCGAGTTGACCACTTCCGGCGGCTCGTCGTATCGCTTGGCGATGTTGGCGCCGATCTCCGGGTGGCCGCCCTCGATTTCGTGGTCGACGGACTTGCCGATGTCGTGGAGCAGCGCGCAGCGCTTGGCGAGCTGCACGTCGAGGCCGAGCTCGGCGGCGATCAGACCCGCGATGTACGCGCACTCCTTGACGTGGCTGAGGACGTTCTGGCCGTAGCTCGAGCGGAATCGCAACCGCCCGAGCAGGGTGACCAGCTTGGGGTGCATCCCCGGGAGGTTGAGGTCGAAGATCGCCTGCTTCCCCTCCTGCAGGATGCTCTCGTTCATCTCCTTCTTGGTCTGCGCGACGACCTCCTCGATGCGCGTCGGGTGGATGCGGCCGTCGGCGATGAGCTTCTCCATCGACCGGCGCGCCATCTCGCGGCGGATGCTGTCAAAGCAGGAGATGATGATCACTCCGGGCGTGTCGTCGACGATCACGTCGACGCCGGTCGCCTTCTCGAAGGCGCGGATGTTGCGGCCCTCGCGGCCGATCACGCGGCCCTTCATCTCGTCGCTGGGGATCTCGATCGACGAGGTCGTCAGCTCCTGGCAGTAGGCCGACGCCATGCGCTGCATGCACGAGGCGAGGATCTCGCGGCTGCGCGTCTCGGACTGCTCCTTGATGCGATCGACCATGCGGGCGATCTGGACTTCCTGCTCGTGCGCGAAGTCCTTCTCGAGCTTCTGCAGGAGCATCTTCTCCGCCTCCTCTTTCGACAGATCGGCGATGCGGTAGAGCGCCTGCTTCTCCTCCTCGATGACGCGCTCGACCTCCTGCTCGCGGGCCTCGATCGACTTCTCGCGGCGGTCGAGCGACTTGTCCATGCCGTCGAGGCGCTGCTCCTTCTTGTTGAGCAGGTCGAGCTTGCGGTTGAGGTTGTCCTCCTTGCGGTCGAGCTGGCGCTCGAGGTCCTTGACCTCGCCGAAGCGCTCCTCGAGCCGCTTCTTCTGGCTCTTGCGCTCCTCCTCGATCTCGTGCTCCGCCTCGGCGCGCAGCTCGGAGACCACGCTCTCGGCCTTCGAGCGCGCACGGGCGAGGATCTGCTCGGCCGATTGCTGGGCGGACCGCATGCGGAGCCAGTAGACGCCGAGGGCCACCAGCCCGATGCCGAGCCCGATCGAGAAGCCGAGGGCGGCGGGCAGAAAGGCCGACGGCGGCGTCGCGGTCGACAGCGTCGCGAGTGCTGGCGTTCCGAGTGCTGGCGTTCCGGGTGACGGCGTTCCGGGTGACTGCGCGGCCAGCAGCGACGCGAACGCGCTCGCGACCGCGAGGGGAAGGACCCCTTTGAGAGGTGTCATGCGTGTGAGAGGCGTCATCGTGAGCAACCCCTTTCGTTCCTGGAGCGGGAACTCGATGGGCGCAGCGGAGTGCCGGGAATGGACCGCGGGCGCGGGCGACGGCGGGGAGCCGGCGGCGGTCGAGGTGTGCATCCCTCTCGACGTCGCGTCAGGGTGGCGTCGCGCCGCGCCTGGCGGCCGAGGCCGGACCCCGGACGGTCACGCCGAGAGGACGACTCGGGAAACCGAGATTACATCGATCGCAGCGTCGATGTGGCCTCTGGAATCAGAGCTTCCGGTGGTTCCGGTTTCCATGACGGCGCCGCCGATCTCCGGCAGGCGACGTCCGAGAACATCCGAATTCCCCTCCGTGGAGGGATCAGAAATCGAGCTGAGCACCTCGTGTCCGTCCGAGATCGGGTGCATCCCCTGTCGTCCGAGTTGACGGCCCATCCAGGTCACCGGACCGCCGTCGAGGCGGCCATCGAGCTCCCCGGTCTGGACTGTGTTCGTTCTTGACGAGCGTTCTGGTACTGGGTTCCTGTACTCCTGTAGACTCTCGCCGCGGAGAGCGCTCTCTCCGCCGCGCGCCTTGCGCTGACTGTGGACAAACTCTTGGAAAGCCTTCTGGAAACGTCGAGGCGAGTGGAGCGCCGCGTCGGCGCATGCCGGCGGATCGGCGGCGACGCCCGCGAGCGTCGCGATCCGCGGCGAGCCGGCCGAGCTGTCGAGCATGTCGAGCATGTCGACGGCCGTGTCGGCGGCGCACGTGGAGTCGCACCCGGACTGCATCTCGGGGACTCCGGCGAGGACTCCGACGGGGACCGCCCCGCGAGAGCCGCGGAGCAGGACCGCGTCGTCGCTCGAGATGGAGACGCCGCAGGCGGCGAGCACGACCCCGGTCAGCGCCGCGGTCGGCCACGCTCTCGCGCGAGAGTCCTCCATCGTGCCTTCTCCTTCACGCCGTGCTTCGGACGCCGGGCTCGAAACCGCGCGTTCGCGATGGCTCGTTCCCGGAAGGCCGCACGCGCGGCGCGGCCTTCGGCGCCCTGATAGTCTTTCGGCGCGTTCTCCCGCGCGCTTCGCCCCGTTCTCTCGCGATCGGGCGGCGGCACCATCGAGGCGCCACAAGGCGCGCGGCGATCGTTATTTAAACTCGAAACGCCGTGCCGTCGGCAGGGGGGAAGCCGGGATCACGAGCCGTGCGCGCAGAACAGTGTTGTCATCCGAACAACGAGCGGTCCGAATGCTCGGACCGGTTCGGGGACGGTTCGGTCGGTGGCACGCTCCCCTCCACCAGCCGGGATTATAGACCAACTCGCGGGGGGAGTCAAAGGGCCGCACGGCCGTCGTCCCGGGGCGAAGAGACGATTCAGGAGGAAGGAAGGAAACCGAGGAAAGCAGGAAACGGAGAGACTGAAGGGGTTCAGCCTCGTGAGGTTGACTCGAGCCGTCGAACGGACCTTCCTGCTTCGAAAGACCCTTGAGTTCTTGAGTTCGCGAAAGCAGGGGAGAAACGAAGGCCTCCGGCGGACTTCACCACAGAGACCACAGAGAACGAAGCAGAGAGCGGACAGGCGGCTGCGAGCTCGCTGGCCGGGCGCACCGCCTTCAAACCTTCAAACCGGCTCGAGGGGGTGGTGCGGATCGGGAGGGAGCTCGATGCGGATCGGGTCGCCGGGTCTCACCTCGCCACCGGCGAGGACGATGCCCATGACACCCGCCCTGGGCCGGGCGACGCCGCGGGGGCCGCGCTCGATGGTGGCCGCCCGCAGCCCAGCCTGGATGCGGTCGAGCTGCGCGCACGGCGTGCGCAGCCCGGTGACCTCGACCACCGCGGTGTCGCCGAGCCGCAGACGGGCGCCCCGCGGCAGCTCGAGGAGATCGATGCCGCGCGTCGTCAGGTTCTCGCCCATCTGCCCGGGCCCGACGGCGAACCCTCCCGCCGCGAGCTCGTCGTGGAACTCGGCGTGGATCAGGTGCACCTGCCGCAGGTTCGGCTGGTCCGGGTCACGCACCACGCGGGAGCGATGGCGGACCGTCTCGCCGCAATGCGCGTCCCCCTCGACGCCGCGACCGGCGAGCAGTCGAATGACCTCGCGGTTCTCCTTGCTCACCGAGTGCTCGGCGCACGCGCTCACGACCGTCACCACGCCGTCGCCGCGCTCGCCACCGTCGGGCTCCTGACTCACTGCCGTCCACCCCCTTCGAAGCGTCGAAGAGACTGACTCCCGCCAAAAAAAAGCCGGCGCCTCCGTCGGAGACACCGGCAATTCAAAAACCGGGCACAACCTACTCTCTCAGCTTTCGCCAATACCATCGGCGTGGAGAGCTTAACTGTCGTGTTCGGAATGGGAACGAGTGTTTCCTCTCCACTATGAGCACCCGATATTCTCAAGTTCGATCAGAAATCGATCGCACCTATCGGATCAACTCGGCATCGCTGGAAGGGCCTCTCTCGCGGCTGCTATCTTTCGGACACAACCGTGCACGCAGCGCTGCGGTGCGGAGAAATGAATGCGGTCAAGCCGATTGGCGAATTAGTACCGGTCAGCTGAACACATTGCTGTGCTTACACCTCCGGCCTATCAACCTCGTCGTCTTCGAGGCGCCTCATGGGATATCTGGTCTTGGGGGAGGCTTCACGCTTATATGCCTTCAGCGTTTATCCTTTCCGAACATAGCTACCCTGCGATGCTCTTGACAGAACAACAGGAACACCAGAGGTTCGTCCGACCCAATCCTCTCGTACTAAGGTCAATACCCC
>JBFFXF010000274.1:0-10078 GCA_041569895.1 Planctomycetota bacterium
CCGTCGGCAGAACGTGGTTCGGCCCCGCGTAGTAGTCACCCATGGCGACGGCGCTGTTGGGCCCGATGAAGATGGCGCCGGCGTTGCGGATCTTCGCAAGCGCCGCCATCGGTTCCTCGACTTGAATCGACAGGTGCTCCGGCGCGATTTCGTTGATGCGCGCAGCGGCTTGCTCGACGCTCGACACGACGAGGAACTTGCCGTTGCGCTCGAGCGCGGCCGAGATCACCGCGCGGCGTGGCTCATTCTCGATCCGCCGTGCGATCGCCCGGCGGACCGCGGTCAGCACCTGCTCGTCCGAGGCGATCAGGGTCGGACGTGTGTCCTCGTCGTGCTCGGCCTGCGCGAGAAGGTCCGCGGCGACCCATTCGGGATTCGCGGACCGGTCGGCGAACACGACGACCTCGCTCGGTCCGGCGAGCATGTCGATGCCGACTTCGCCATAGAGCTGCTTCTTGGCCTCGGTGACGAAGGCGTTCCCGGGGCCGAAGATCTTGTCGACCCGGGGTATCGTCGCGGTGCCGATCGCCAGAGCGGCGATGGCCTGGGCCCCGCCGATCCGGTACACCTCGTCGATCCCGAGGACCCTGGAGGCGAGCAGGATCTGGGAGCTGACCTCTCCGTCCGGGCCGGGAGGCGATACCACGGCGATGCGCTCGACGCCGGCTATCTGCGCCGGAATCGCGGTCATGGCGAGTGTTGATGGATAGCTCGCCTTGCCGCCCGGAACGTAGAGTCCGACAGCGCGGATCGGCGTCCAGCGCAGGCCGAGGCGTCCGCCATCCGCGTCCTCGACGGTCGTCGAGCGCGGCTTCACCTCGCGGTGGAAGCGGCGGATGCGCTCGACCGCCAGGCCAAAGGCCTTCCCGAAATCGCCCGTCGTATCGGCGGCAGCGATCGCGTCGCCCGGCACGCGCAGGGTCTCCGGAGTGAGGGAGACGCCGTCCCATTGCCTGGTGAAGTCGACGAGCGCTTCGTCACCTCGCTCCCGGACGGCGGCGATCACGTCGGCGACGGACTTCTCGATCGCTCTCTGATCCATTCCAGCGGTTGACCTCCCTGTAGTCGCGCCGACCTATTCAGGGGATCGCCTTGTTCAGCGGATACTCGATGATGTCGCAGGCGCCCTGCTTCTTGAGCGCCGGAATGATCGACCGGACCTCCGACTCCCGGAGCACCGTCTCGACGGCGACCCAGCTCTCGTCGCTGAGGCGGGAGATGGTTGGCTTCTTCATGGCGGGAAGCGCCGAAACGACCTGTTCGACGCTGTCGGCGGGACAGTTCATCTTCAGGCCGACGAGCCCCTCGGCGTCGATCGCTCCCTTGAGCAGCAGCGCGAGGCTCTCGATCTTGGCGCGCTTCCAGGGATCCTCCCAGCTCTGGGGGCTGGCGATCAGTCTCGGCGTCGTCGTCAGGACCTCCGCGACGACGCGCAGCTTGTTCGCGCGCAGCGAGGAGCCGGTCTCGGTGATCTCGACGATCGCGTCGACGAGGTCCGGGGTCTTCGCCTCGGTCGCTCCCCAGGAGAATTCCACGTCAGCCGTGACGCCGTGCGACGCCAGGAAGTCCTCGGTCAGCTTGACGACCTCCGTGGCGATGCGCTTGCCGCGGAGATCCTCGACGGTCTCGATCGCCGAGTCCTGTGGAACGGCGACGACCCAGCGACACGGCCGCATCGACTGCTTCGAGTAGCAGAGGTCCATGACCTCGACAACATCGGCGCGGTTCTCGAGGATCCAGTCCTTTCCCGTGAGGCCGGCGTCGAAGACGCCGTCCTCCACGTAGCGCGCGACTTCCTGCGCGCGGATCAACATCGGATCGAGCTCCGCGTCGTCGCAGACCGGGTAATAGGACCGTCGAGACAGGGTGAAGTTGAAGCCGGCTTTCGCGAAGAGCGCGAAGGTCGAGTCCTGGAGGCTGCCCTTCGGGAGCGCGATCCTCAGCCTCTTTCGCGAGCCGTCTTTCGAAGTCTTGGACGCCATATTCCTGGACGCCGTCTTCCTGGACGCCATTGCCGTTCTCGTTCGAGACGTTGTTGACGGAAATCGTCGGCGCGCAAAAAGAACGCGCCAAAAGAAAAAGACCCGCAACCTTGCAGTCACGGGTCCCGAGGCATGTGCCACAGCGGCCGAGTCGCTCTCAGCCGCCCGCGTCGGGACCACGGGGGTAATGGTGAAAAAACGCGCCGAACATGGCTTTGCGTTGGCTTCTGGAGTTGGGAGCTTTGCCGAGCCTGTTCACGACCCATCAATCATAGTCAACCCCCGGGAGATTTCAAGAGGCCTGCCCTCCTCAGCAGGCGCTGCGACTTGGTCTCCCGCGAGAGCGTCACGCGGATGCCGGCGGCCTCGAGCCACCGCGTGCACCAGGCCCGTGCCGCGGCGGGCCGCCCGGACTCGACCTCCATCTCGTACTCCTCGCCGCCGTCACCGAAGCGCATGCGGTCGAGCTCGACGAGGTAGCCGTCGACGGTGAACACGGTGCGCTCGTTGCGCAGCTCGCCGATGACTTCGAGCGGCGGCGCGCCGAGCTCCTCGCGGAGGATCCGCACCGGCTCGAGGTCGAGGTCGTGAACTCGCGCGGGTTGCTCGAGCAGCTCGGCGGCGCGCGCGGGGGACACGGTCTCCTCGAGCTCGCGGGCCCGGAAGTGCCCCTCCTCGAGCTCCCCGCCGATCTTCAGGGTGAGCTCGGGCCGGCCGTCGGTGACGCGAAGACGCAGCATGATGCCGGAGCGTGTCAGGAGGAGCTCGCGCGTGTCGAAATAATGATTGACCTGCTCGAGCCTGGCGGGAGGCGTGCTCGAGGCGAGCGACAGTGACTCGTGGAGCGAGTCGAACGTCGCGCGATCGGGGATCTCCAGCTTGATCTCCTCCTCGATCGAGCGATCGCCGGAGGCGGCGGTCATCGCGAGCGGCCGCCGGGCCCGCTCTCGCCGCCGTGGCCGCCGGTCCCGGGAGGCTCGGAGAAGATGCGCGCCCACTCGTCGACCTCGTCCGAGGAGATCGACGCGGGCTTCTCGGGTCCCTCGTCGGCCTCGTCCACGGAGCCGGCGGGGGTTCCCTCGAGCGCTTCCTCGATCAGGTCGGCGAACGCCTCGGAAGTGCGGTGCTCGACGCCGGCGTGGAGCTTGCGGGCGACGTCCTTCAGATCCGAGCTCACGACCACCACCTGGTCACCGCCGCGGCGACGGGAGCATTCTTCGAGGACGAGATCGTCGGCTGTCTGTGGCGGCACGGAGTAGAGCACCTCGAGCTCGTCGTTTCGATCCCGGAAGCCGCGCACCGTGTCGATCGCGCCGTCGTAGACGATCACCACGCGAGCGTCCGGTCGCGCGCGCTGGAACTCGCGCAGGAGAACCTCGAGACGCGAGCGCTGCGCGTCGAGATCGCCCGCGCCGAGGCCGACGCCGCGGTGGAGCAGGTTGTAGCCATCGATGATGAATGTCGCCACGTCGCGTAGCATAGAATCATGCGACGGGACTTGCAACGACCCGCCGGGGAACCGGTCGCCATCGCCGCGGGGATCGTCCTGCGCGGCGACCGGGTGCTCGTGACGCGACGACCGCCGGGCGTGCACCTCGAGGGGCTCTGGGAGTTTCCGGGGGGCAAGCTGGGCCCCGGCGAGCAGCCGGCGGACGCCCTGCGCCGCGAGATCGCGGAGGAGATCGGCCTCGAGGTGCGCCGCGCGACGCTCTTTCACCGCCAGGAGCACGACTACGCGGATCGCGCCGTCGACCTCTGGTTCTTCCTCGTCACCGGCTTCGAGGGGGAGCCGCGAGCGGTCGAGAATCAGGACGTCGCCTGGGCGGCGATCCCGGAGCTCGGCGAGCGCTTCCCGATGCCGGGGGGCAACCGCGAGGTGATCGCCCTGCTGCAGGCGGCGTTCGCCGACTGAATCACCGCTCGATCGGCCGGGACGGGATCACCTGCGGGATCACCGGCCGTCGCGGATGAGGTTCATCACCTCCGTCCTCGACGCCAGGCTGTCGCGGAAGACGCCTCGCATCGCGGAGGTGATGACGAGACTCCCCGGTTTCTTGATGCCGCGCACGGTCATGCACGTGTGCGAGGCCTCGATGACCACCGCGATGCCCCGCGGCTTCGCGACATTGTCGATCAGATCGGCGATCTGGTTGGTGAGGCGCTCCTGCACCTGGGGCCGGCGCGAGATGACCTCGACCGCCCGGGCAAGCTTCGAGATGCCGAGGACGCCCTCACCGGGGATGTACGCCGTGTGGGCCCTGCCCGTGAACGGCATCAGGTGGTGCTCGCACATCGAGTTGAAGGGTATGTCCCTGACGAGGACGATCTCGTCGTAGTCCTCGTCGGTGAAGATGGTCTTCAGCTGCGTGTGCGGATCGGCGCCGAGACCGCTGAAGATCTCCTCGTACATGCGGGCGACACGCTGCGGAGTCTCGCGGAGTCCCTCGCGGTCGGGATCCTCGCCGATCGCCTCGAGGATCATGCGTACGGCGGTGGCGATCTTCTCCTGATCCATTGGCGTCCTCTACGAATGGCGTGAATCAACTCGGGGTCATGCCAGCCGGGTCATCCACGGCGGCGTCACCTCCCGGCGGCGCACCTGCAGGGCGACCGCTAGCCCGTGAGATCGGGGGAGAGCCGCCCCGACTGCTTGAAGAAGTCGATCGGGTTGTGCCAGACGACCTTGGTGATCTCCTCATCGGAGAAGCCGCGGCGGCGCATCTCGAGCACGGTCTTGGGCACCATCAGCGGATCCGCGGGCCCCCAGTCACAGGAACTGTTGATGATCATCTTCTCGAGCCCGTACTTCTCGAGGATGTTGACGGCGCGCTCCGGCGACAGCTTGGTCACGGGGTAGACGGTGTGCCCGCACCAGCAGCCCGACTCCTTCGACACGGCGATGGTCTCCTCGGTGTTGTGGTCCATGATGACCTTCTCGACCGGGAAACCGACGTCGCGGATGATCTCGAGCGTCCTCTCGGTGCCCTCGAGCTTGTTGACGTGCGGCGTATGGACGATCACCGGCAGGTCGACCTCCTTGGCGATCTCGAACTGGCGGCGGATCGAGTCGGCCTCCGCATCGGTGATGTCGTCGAAGCCGATCTCGCCGACGGCGACCACGGACGGCCTCGAGAGCCACCGGTGCATGCTGGCGAGCACCTCGTCGCGCAACTCGACGTTGTTCGACTCGCGCGGGTTGACGGCGATGGTCGCGTAGTGATCGATGAGGAAGTTCGCAGCCCGCTGGCGCTCGAAATCGCAGATGTGATCGAAGTAGTCGTAGAACGTTCCCGCGTGCTTGCGCGGCTCGCCGAGCCAGAACGCCGGCTCGACAACGGCCCGGATGCCGCACAGCGCCATCGCCTCGTAGTCGTCCGTGACGCGGGAAATCATGTGGCAGTGGGGGTCGAATATCTTCATGCTCGCGATCCCGGGTGGCTGTCCTTCTGTCCTGTCAGGGTTCGACTTGTTCCTGCGACTCCTCGCCGAACCGCTCGCGCTGCAGGATCTCGATCAGGAGCTCCTCGCGCTCGACGGCGCTGGCGGTCTCGAGCAGGCGCTGCTTCTCGAGCGGGCTGCGCAGGAAGTGGTAGGCGATCGAGTCGACGAGCGGCCCGACCTCCTTGCAGCCCTTGATCGTCTGGTCGAGAAGCATCAGCACCTGCGAGTCGACCGACTGCCGCACGAGCTCCTTGATCCGGGACCGCAGGCGCCCACGGAGGTCGTCGCGCGTCAGCTCGTCGGGCTCGAGCTCGGCGACGTGCTCCATCTGCGCCACCGGATAGGGTGTCACCTGGATCCAGCTCTGCAGGCGCACGCGGTGCTCGCCGACGAGGACGATCTTGAAGGTGTCGTCCTCGCCCTTCTGGTAATCGACCAGGCGTCCGAGTCCGGCGATCGGGAAGACGTCGGGATGGCCCTCGTCGTCGAGCTCTCGCTCGGAGCGCCGCAGACCGACCGCGAGCCAGCCGCGCGAGTCGAGCACGTCGGCGAGCATCTTCTTGTACCGCGGCTCGAATATGCGCAGGGGCAGGAGCACCTTCGGGAAGAGAACGCAGTTCGGAAGCGGAAACACGGGAGCCAGGGAAGGCACCGTTTCACTGGTCATTCTCGAGGCCCTCGAACCAATCCTGCCGGACTCGCTTGAACCGCTCCTCGTTGCCCTGGTAGAAGGGCCTGTGCGTCGGATCTCTCGGGTAGCCACGGTAGATGCTGTGGCAGAGGTAGCACACCGTCACTTCGGGGCAGAGAGCGAAGATCACCGCGTCGACTACAGTCACGAGCCCGAGGACGATCAGTCCCTGGATATGTCCCCGGACGATCATCACGAGCAACGCGAGCAGCCCCGAAATCACCACGAGCGCCACGCCGAGCCTTCGATTGAAGTCCTTCTGGACGTAGAACTCGCGCTTCCCGCATACCGCGCACCGGCCAACCGGCTGCGACGGATCGGGACTCCTCCCGAAGAATTGTAACGAAAAGCCGCAGCCTTCGCAGGTCAATTCTGTCGGCGCGCCACCGCCCTCGCCGTGCGCGGCCACCGGCGAGGCCGCGACGACGTACATGCGGCCGCAGCGCGGGCACGCGAGATGAATCGAGGCCTTTTTCATCTCTCGTGACCCCCGTCGGCGTGTCGGCCGGAGCCTCCCTCCACGCGCCCCCGGGGCGGTGGCCCGCAGCGTGAGTACGGCTCACACCAGCAGCCCATTCGACACCATCAAGTGCTTGGCGATCGCCTCGCCGAGAATCACGAAGGCGACGAGGACGTAGAGGATACCGGTCGCCGACTGATTCGAGCGGATGCGGACGCATTCGCGGGCCATCAGCGCCAGCACCACCGGCAGGAGCAGACCGAAGAGCACTCGCGCGCCGACGAAGAGCCCCGACGACATCAGGAACCGCGCCGCGCCCCCGGCCTCGGACCAGAGCCCCTGCCACACGTCCGCCTGCAGAAACGCGACGGAGCCACCGACGACGGCGCGCAGCGCGAGCGCGACGATCAGCGCCAGGACGAGACGGCCGAGGATGCCGAACGAGAGTCCGTGCGCCACGAGGTACCAGTGTCCGAGCAGCATGGAGACGAGCGCGCTTCCGAGAATCAGCGAGGAGCCGAGAAAGGTGATGGCGAGCCACGCCGCGCCTCCCGCCGAGACCGGAACCGCCACCGGATAGCCGATGGCGTCCGCCAGGAGACCCCCGATGCCGAGGATCCCCGCCAGGAGCAGCAGGACGAGCGCAGGGAGATTGCCGCGCTCGGGGACGAAGACGTTGTAGAGGATCAGCAGGCCGGCGCTCGCCGCGTGGAGGTACTCGAAGCCGAGGCCGCGAGCGACGATCGCGATGCCGTGGAAGACGACCGCGATGAGCGTCATCAGGATGAAGAACCGCCGGCCGATCTGCGCGATCGGAACCAGCGGCAGCATCACCGTGACGCCGACGGCGAGCGCCGTGGCGAAGTAGTAGAGCGTCGGGAAGCCGATGTCGCCGCCGGCCACATCCGGTAACGACGCGGGTAACGGCGCGGGCGCCGCCGTCATCGGCGCAGCTCCCGGAGGACGTGGCCGAGCTCCGGGACGAGCAGCTTCTCCATCGCGAGCTCCACCGCCTTCGTCGATCCCGGCAGGCTGAACACCGCCTTGCCGGCGGCGCTGCCACCGACGGCGCGGCTGAGCATCGCCGCGGCGCCGACCTGGTCCCAGCTCAGCATGCGAAAGAGCTCGCCGAAGCCGGGGAGCTCGCGGTCGAGCCGCCGGCGGACGACCTCCACGGTGCCGTCGCGCGTGCCGAGGCCGGTGCCGCCGTTGAGGATGACCGCGTCGACGTCCGCGGCCTCGAGTTGCTCGACGAGAGCCGCGTCGACGCGATCGGTGTCGTCGGTGACGACGACGCGTGTCGCGACCGAGTAGCCTCCCGCGCGCAGCAGGCGCTCGATGGTCTGCCCGCTGCGATCGGACTCGAGCGTCCGCGTGTCGCTCACGGTGATGATCGACACGCGCACCTCGTCCGGCGCCTCGCTCCGGTGCTCGTCAACGGAGGACATGGCAGGTCCTTCTCACTCGCGCGCCGCGAGCCACCGCTCCGCGTCGATCGCCGCCATGCATCCCGTCCCCGCCGCCGTCACGGCCTGCCGGTAGACGTGGTCCTGGCAATCCCCGCACGCGAAGACACCCTCGACGTTGGTGCGCGTCGTGCCGGGCTCGACCTTCAGGTAACCGTTCTCGTCCATGTCGAGCTGGCCCTCGAAGATGTCGGTGTTCGGGGTGTGGCCGATGGCGAGGAAGACGCCGTCGTACGGCATGTCGGTCTCGTCTCCCGACTCGACGTTCTTGACGGCGATGCCGGTCAGCTTGCCGTCGTTCTGCTTGTACGCGGTGACGACGGAGTTCCAGAGAAACTCGATCTTCTCGTTGTTCATCGCGCGTTGCTGCATGATCTTCGACGCGCGCAGCTCCTCCCGGCGATGGATCACCGTCACCCTGGTCGCGAACTTCGTCAGGAAGGTCGACTCCTCCATCGCCGAGTCCCCCCCGCCGACGACGGCGATCTCCTTGCCGCGGAAGAAGAACCCGTCGCACGTGGCGCACGTCGACAGCCCGCGTCCGACGAGCTTCTCCTCGCCGTCGAGCCCGAGCATGCGCGGCGACGCGCCCGTCGAGATGATCACCGACTCCGCCTGGCGCGGCTCGTCCTCGCCGTCGGCCCAGACGGTGTACGGGTGCGACGAGAGGTCGACCTTCGAGACCCTGGTGTCGATCATGCGCGCGCCGAACCGCTCCGCCTGCGCGCGGAAGTCGGCCATCAGCTCGGGCCCGAGTCGCCCCTCGGGAAAGCCGGGGTAGTTCTCGACGTCCGTCGTCGTCATCAGCTGCCCACCGGGAAGGATCCCGGTGAAGCAGATCGGCTCGAGGTTGGCCCGCGCGCTGTAGATCGCCGCCGTCAGGCCCGCCGGACCCGATCCGATGATGATCACCTTCTCGGCCATGAAACTCGATCCTCTCGGGAATGACTCCCCTGGAAGTGTTCGGCGTCAGACCACTGCTCGCCGCGCGTAAAAACCGGGGGATTATAGCGGCTCCCCCGGCGCTTATCCACCAGACGCGGCGAGATCGCCCCCCTCTCTGCTCGTCCTCGTCCTCGTCCTCGTCCTCGGTCTCGCTCGAAAACTCCGCTCGATCGGCCCCGCCGTCGGACACCGGGGCGACGACGAGGGGTTTCGGGAACGGGCACGGGCACGGGAACGGGCACGGGAACGGGAACGGGAACGGGGACGGGGACGACGACGCAGTCTGCGGATTCCTCCTACAGCTCCGCCGACGGGCACACCCCGCTCAGCCGGCATCCGGGGCAGTCCGGCTTGCGCGCCGTGCACACGCGCCGTCCGTGCCAGATGAGCGCGTGCGCGAAGAACACCCACTCGTCCTCGGGAATGACCTTCATGAGGTCGAACTCGATCTTCACCGGGTCGTCGTTCTTCGTCAGGCCGAGGCGGTTGGTGAGGCGCTTGACGTGGGTGTCGACGACGACGCCGGGGATTCCGAACGCCGTGCCGAGGACGACGTTCGCGGTCTTTCGTCCGACGCCGCGCAGTTGCGTGAGCTCCTCGAGCGTGCGCGGCACCTTGCCGCCGTGTTTCTCTGCGATGTCGCCGCAGCATTCCCGGATCGCCCGTGTCTTGGAGCGGAAGAAGCCGGTGCTGCGGATCTCCTCCTCGAGCACGTCGCTCGGCGCCGCGGCGTAGTCGGCCACCGTGCGGTACTTCTTGAAGAGATCGCGCGTCACCTCGTTGACGCGCTTGTCGGTGCACTGGGCCGAGAGGATGGTCGCGACGAGCAGCTCGAGCGGCCCGTCGTGAAGGAGCGCACAGTCGGCGTCGGGATACTCGGCATGAAGCAACGAGACAATCTCGCCAGCCCTCTCGCGCAACCCCGCAGCACTCTCGCGCGTCGTCTTCGCCTTCGCCGGTCTTCTCGTCCTCGTCCTCGTCCTCGTCCTCGTCCTCGTTCCCGTTCCCGTTCCCGTGCCCGTGCCCGACTTCGTCTTCCTGTTCTTCTTCTTCCCCTTCCTGGCCCCGGCCTTCGCCTTCCCCCCCTTCCCCC
>JBFFXF010000275.1:0-9811 GCA_041569895.1 Planctomycetota bacterium
ATCCGGATGCGCTCCGCCGTGTGCGTCAGGTGGCCCGCGACCTGCTCGAGGATCTCGTAGACCTGTCTCGTCAGCAGGACGATGACCGCGCTCTCCGGCGCCGAATCGATCTCCGGTCGCGCCCGCTGGAGCCAGAGGTTCTCGATCCGCGATGACGACTTCGACAGCTTCTCGCCGATCTTCATCGCGTTCTCCTGGATCCGCGGGTCGCGGCTGTCGAGGAGGTGGAGGACGTTCTCGAACTGGTTGATGATCAGCTCGTAGAGCTCGGTGAGCTCGCGGAGGAGGTCCTCGGGCACCTCGATCTGTTCCTCGAGGATGCGCGTCGTCATGTGGCAGAGGTTCTCCGACAGCTCGCCGGTGCGGGCGAACGAGGCGGCTGCCACGTGCAGACCCTCCAGACGCGATGCCTCGGCGGACGAGAGGCTGTTCTCGCTGACGTCGAGCAGGTAACGCGTGATCAGCGCGTGCATGTTGCTGACCGACTCGCCGCGGCGCGCGATCTGGTCGGTGAGGTTCGCGTCGAGATAGCGGAAGGCGTCGAAGGCCTCGGCGATTCCCTTGCGCGCCACCTCGCCGAGGTAGCAGACCTCTCTCGTCGCCTGCGCGAGCGCCAGCGAGGGGACGTTGACGAGGCTCGGGTCGAGGCGGAACGGCTTGACGTCCTCCCGCGTCGGATCCCGCGGGATCAGTCGGTCGGTCAGCCGGTGGACGGCGCCGCTCGCCGCCACGGTGACGACGCCGTTGATGAGGTGGAAGAGGGTGTAGAGCATCGCCGCGTGGTGCGCGACGTTCTCGGGCTGCGTGTGGAAGAGGACACCCGGCGTGACCCACTCGGCGAGACTGGCCGAGAGCGGCTGTCCCCGCACCGTCACCACGGTGATCAGCACCAGCCAGACCGCTCCGATCGTCTGGAAGAGCAGCTGGCCGACGGCGAGACGGCGGGCCTCGCGGCTCCTGGTCAGCGCGCGGAGCGCCAGCGCCGCCGCCGATCCGAGGTTGGCGCCGACGATGACGGGCACGAGGATCGGGAAGGACAGCAGTCCCATCGACGCGAAGACGATGCCGAGGGCGACGACCAGATTCGAGTTGCGGAGCAGCATCGCCAGGAGCGCCGCCGCGAGCGCGTCGATCGCGAAGACCATCGTGTCCGAGAGGACGCCGCGCGAGGCGCCCCACGGATCCCATGCGGAGAGGGCCTCGCGCAGCGCCGGGCTGACGTCGACGAGCTCCGCCGACTCACCGAGGAACTGCCAGCCGAGCAGCGTCAGCCCGCCGCCGAGGAAGAGGCCGCCCCACGTCCGGAAACCGAGCCGGCCGGGGAGGAGAAAGAGCACCGTGCCGATCGCCGTCAGCGGCACGGCGAGCAAGCCGAAGGCCCGGAACGCGAGCAACTGCAGCAGGAACGTCTTGCCGACGTTGGCGCCCGCGATCTGCGCCGTGGCGGATCCCGCCGCCACGAGGCCGGCGTTCGCGAAGGCGATCAGGTGGGAGACCAGCGCCGATGACGAGTGGAAGAGCGCGCC
Organism: Planctomycetota bacterium; assembly: GCA_041569895.1. Classification (GTDB taxonomy): domain Bacteria; phylum Planctomycetota; class UBA8108; order UBA8108; family JACQVS01; genus JBFFXF01. The sequence continues at coordinate 1,527 of JBFFXF010000275.1, forward strand.
GGCGGCGATGCCGCCGAGGAAACCGAGCACGCGGCTGCGCCGGAAGGCGCCGACGACGAGGTTGAGCGACGGGCTCAGCAGGATCAGCAGGCCGCTCCCGAGCAGCCGGAGACCGACGACGAAGAGCACGACGCCCCCGGCGAGCGCGAGGCCGAGCTCCCACGCGCTCAGGGCGTGTCGCTCGATGATCACGCCGCGGAAGATCGGCGTGCGTCCGATCCGTGGCTCGAGCTCGGCGAGCACCCGGGACGTCCCGGACCGATCGCCGAGACGCATCCGCAACGTCGCGATGCCGGAGCTGTTGGTCTTGTCGTCCTCGTCCTCGAGCACCGGGGCGCCACTGCCGCGCGCCGCGTTGATCACGGAGAAGAAGACGCGTCTCCCCTCGTCCGCCACGACGCGCTTCCCGAGCCTCGCCTCGAGCTCCGTGACGTCCTGCCGGCTGTCGTCCTCGTCCTCCTCGTCGCCGTCCTCGCTCGTGACACCGCCGGCGTTGTCACTCCCGTCGGCCGGGCGTTCGACGGCGAGGTCGGGCGCATCCTCGACGCGCCAGACCTGCACGGTCACCTCGAGCGGCCCCCGCGGCGGACCCTCCGCCTGGGACTCGAGCACCTCCATGCCCGAGATGACCACGAAGTCGACCGACCGCTTCTGCTGCTTCTGATTGCGGATCTCGGCGCGGACACGGAAATCGCCAGCCAGCAGCGGCAGCCTCAGCATCGCGGATGCGTACCCGCGCGAATCGGTCTTCGTCGCCCACGACATCCCGGGCTCCGCGTCGCCGGAGCCATCGACGGGGAGGAAGGAGACGCCGAGCGCGTCATCGTCCTCCTCGGGCGTGAGCTCGCCAACGTTGCCGGCGTCGCGGCTCGATACGCGTTCCCCGAAGACGCGCAGCCGGTTCTCGAGCCCCTTGACCTCGAAGGTCACATCGACGTCTGGGACGGGATCGCGGCGCCCGTTGCGACCGGGCACTCCCGATATCGCCGGTCCCATCACCTGGACGACGAAGGGTCCGGCGACCGCCCCCGGGCGTCGCGCGACGACGACCTCGGAGCGCGCGAAGACCTCGCTCGGTCCCTCGCCCGTCGGGACGCCGTCGCAGGCCGAGAGCGCGACGGCGAGCGCCGCCCCGAGGACGGGACGGGCGCAGCGGCGATGGGCGGCGATGGATGAATTCACGACAGCTTTACCAGGGCTTCACACTCGGCTCGTATCTTCCAGACGTACGAGGACTGGATACGAGGAGATCGACCGGCGAACGTGGCACACATGCGCTATCATCGAGGAAAAGAGCATCGATCGGAGCATGATCGAACAGGAGATAATCGAACGGAAGCTCATCAAGAGGATGCTACTCGGACCGTGGCGGATCGACAGTCGATCATACCGGGGCTGACACCGAAGATGATACCGGGGACCGCACCGGGAGGATACCGAGGGCGGCCGGCGAGGGCCGGGACAGCCAGGGGAATACGGACACGGAGAACAGGGATTTGACGGAGAGACGCGTGACAGACGGAAGCGTGGAAGCGGAGCGAGGGCTCCAGACCGACGCGGTAGCCCAGGAGTATACGCCGAAGAACGGCTTTCTGGAGTTCGGCTCGACCTCGATCAAGTTCTACATCGTCTCGCTCTCGGGCCCCAGGGCCGGCGAGGTCGAGGAGGAGATCAAGGTGCCGTGGGACCTCGGCTACGAGGTCTTCCGGCACAAGCGCATCAGCCCGACGACGATCTCCTTCTGCCTGAAGACGCTCGACGACCTGCGGAAGCGTTATCCGAACATCCCCTTCGAGGGAATCACCGCGATCGGGACCTCGGCCCTGCGCGAGGCCCAGAACGTCGAGATCTTCCGGCGGCTGCTGAAGGAGCGGCTCGGATTCAACCTGGGCATCATCGAGGGCGGCATCGAGGCGTTCCTCCTCGAGACCGGCTTCAAGGACTCCGTCACCGTCTTCCCGACCGGACTCTTCGATCTCGGCGGGGGCAGCCTCGAGCTCGTCGAGTACCTCAGCCCGCACTCCACGCGCAAGACGAGCCTGCCGATCGGCGCCATCCGGCTGCACTGCCTCCTGCGGCGCAAGCGCGACCTCTTCGATTACATCCGCGGCGGTCGAGCCATCGTCTCGACGTGTCTCCGGGAGCAGCTGAACGGGCACATCGAGCCGTTTCGCGAGCTCATTGGCACCGGTGGGACGGTGCGCGCGATCGTCGGCTGTCTCGGCCACGACGAGATCCGCCTGCAGGACATCGAGGATCTCATCCAGGCGGAGATCCACGGAGGCCCGCAGCGCGCGTTGCCGCAGCACAGGCGCCGCGTCTTCCTGCCGGGATTGCTGGTGATCGAGGCGCTCTACGCCGCGCTCGGCGTCGAGGAGATCACCTACCGATCCGCGTCGGTCAAGGGCGGGCTGATCTCGCTGACGCGGCTGATTCCGATGGCGGGGGGTTGATTTCTCGCGCCCGCGGTCCCGTTCGCGTGCCCGAAGAGCTCCTCGACTCCGCCGGCGTCACTCTGCGACGCATCTATAAGGAAGGCAGGAAGAAGAGGAAACCAGGAAACGAGTCCGGGTGTGCCTTCCGAGCTCTGCCGATCTCGAAGACGCCGTCGAGAAGCGAGTGTCCGTTGCGATTCGAAACTGAGACGCGCACAGAAGACGCACGCCGTCCGTTCGCAGGGGAATCAGCGGACGCCTGACCTCTCGACTTCGTTCGCGGAGCGAGCAAAGCTCACGGATCTCAACCCCATCAATTATTCCGTTTCCTGCCTTCCTGAGTTTCCTGCCTTCCTCATGAATCGTCTGACAGCAAGCCTCCAAAGTCGAGTCTCCCTCGCGAGCTCCGGACCCTGTTCATCCCTCGTTGCCGTTCCGCCTCTCGGCGGCGGTTACTCCCTCGACAGTCTTCGGTGGGCCTCGTCGAGGATGCCGCGCACGCTGTCGCGTCGGAGCTTCGAGCGGGCCTGTTCGTAGGAGAGCCAGCGGCGCTCGCGGAACGAGCGCTCCGCCCAGGCGACCTCCTCCTCGTACTCCATGAGGTACACGCTGACCTCGATCGAGACGCCGCGCTTGCTGTCGCGGTACCGCCCGATCGGGGGCTCGACGAGCGTGCCGGTGATGCCCGCCTCCTCGCGCGTCTCGCGCACCGCCGTGTTCACGGGCGTGTCGCCGCGTTCGACGGTGCCCTTCGGCAGGATCCAGTTTCCCTTCCTCGAGGTGATCAGGAGGTACCGGATCACGCCGTCCGTGCGCTGGAAGGGGATGGTCGCGACCTGGACGAGCGTGTTCCGTCCCGTCACGTCGTCAGTTCTCCGGAGCGCCCTGGTCGATCCATCTCCGGACGACGCCGATGTCGCTGGCGGAGAGAGCGGCGCGGCCGAGCGGCATGCGCGGCGACCTGAAGTTCGGGCTCGATTCGTCAATGCGCCAGATCAACAGACTGCCGCTCGCGTTGCCCGGGACGATCGACGGCGGGTTCGGGGTGCGACCACCGGCCATGGCGCTCGCGTAGTTGGCGAGGCTGAGCCCCCCGGCGCGGCTCGTGCCGCTGTGACAGAACGCCCGCACGCAGCCGCCGACGGTGGGTGAGGAGAAGATCGGGAAGACGTTGGCCGCGAAGCTCACGAGCGTGCGCTGCTCGAGCGTGCGGGTGTTGTCGTCGACGTTTTCCGACGTGTCGACGGCGCGCACGGCGACTGCGTGGAGCGTGTCCGGATCGAGGCCGCCGACGATCGTCTCGGCGGCGCCGAAATCGGTGGTCACGCGCGGGGTGTCGAAGGAGAGCGGCGTCGACGTCCCGACGAAGACCTGGTAGCGGATCTGACCGGGCGAGTCGCGGTTGTCGGTCGCGCTCTGCCACTGCACGCGCAGGCTCGACGCCGAGACCGCCGAGACCGTCTGGACGCCGGAGAAGACGGGCGGCTCCTCGTCCGGGGGCAGCCGCGCCGTGCGCGCCGACAGGGTCTCCGTGTTGCCGCTCTCGTTTCCGAAACCATCGACGGCCCGCACGGCGACGGTGTACTCGGTGTCGGGCGCCAGGCGGATGATGAGCGCCTCGAGCGCCTCGGGCGCGGTCACCACGTCGGGCGTCGAGAAGTCGACGTCGAGCCGATCCGGAGGGTCGTTCCGGTAGACGCGGTAGAAGATCTCGGCCTCGCCCGACACGTTGTCCGTCGCCGGCGGCCAGCTGGCGCGCAGCGTCGTGCTGGAGACCGTCTCGAGCCCCGTGATGCCCGCGAAGCTCGGCGGCACCGGGTCGGCGAAGTCCTCGGTGGTGAAGCGGGACGGCAGCGGGACCGGGCCGCCGTCGAGCTCGAGATCCTGACCGAGCAGGTTTCTCAGCCCCGGAAAGACGTCGATCCGGTACTCGACGGCCGGGACGGCCAGTGGCTCGTCGGGCGTGAAGACGATGCGCGTGTCCGACGTGTCGAGGAGGTATGCGCCGGCGACCGGACCGGGAGCGCCGCCGATCCGCTCGACGACCACCAGGTCGGGGAGGAGCTCGAGGCGCAGACCGGTCGACTCACGGTCGATCGTCGAGGAGAAGCGGAGCTCGATCGACGCCCCGCGGCGCACCCCGATCGCCCCGTCCTCCGGAACGATCGACTCGACCACGAAGGCGGCGGGACTGGAGTCCGCGCGGGGAGAGAGCTCCGAATTGCAGGCCGCGAGCGCGACGGCGAGGGCCGCGACGAGAATCGGGAATGCGCAGAGTGAGGAACGCATGGTGAGCACGGTGGTCGATCACACCTCAACCGACGGCCCGAGTATACCACCGCCCCCACGGCGCGCGAAGCACGGTTGGAGACGCGATCCGGTCAGGGCTCGTGGGGGAGGAGATCATTGGCCGCGCGGGCGGTCGGGCACGGGAACGGGTACGGGAACGGGAACGGGTACGGGTACGGGTACGGGTACGGGTGTCTTGCAGCGTTGGGGAGTCGCGGCGAGGAGGGAAAAGAAACAAGGGCCGCCCTGGCGGAGAGGGGAAACACCAGCTTGGCCCTTGGTGAATGGACTTCAATCGTCGCGACCGGCCATCCGGCTCTGCCGGCGCCCGGGCGCACAGAGTGTATCGGCAGCACGTCGGCGAAAATTGCATCAATCCCGCGAGGACCCCGGGATCGTTGCCCCCCGGCGCCGAGCCGTGAGCGCTTTTCCGGTCCCTCGCGCCCTGCCGGTGTGATACCTTGGGCGCCGGAGGCGTGGGGTGTCTGGGCCAGAGAGACCCGGAGTGATCCATGGGGCAACCAAGCTGCTTTCCACCGTCCAACCGGTCCGTCCGTTCGCCTTTCCCCCGTCGCCGATCCGGATCACCGCGCCGTGATGCCGCGGTCGCACTCGGCTCGCTGATCGTCGCCCTCGTGTCGTTCGACGTTGCGGCCGGACAGGCGATCGCGCCCCCGCGGATCGCCGGCGATCGACCCCTGCGCCTGTTTCCCGCGCCGCTCCACGTTCGGCAACGCGCCCTCGCGGCGATGGAGCGTCTCGCGCCCCAGAAGCGGTCCACCGCCGAGAAGGGGCGTGACTCCGCCAAGGCGCGAGCGCCGATGCGCAAGGGGTTCGCGCCGTCCGTGGCGCACGGCGGCAAGGACGGCGGCGGGGCCGGCGCGAACCCGTGCGTTGACTGTCGCGCGGGCGACATCGAATGCGGCGGCCGGGCGACCGGGGAGCTCGCGGTCGGCGACTGCCCGCTCGACGATGGCTCCCTGCTGGACGTCTGGCGACTCGAGGTGCCGGCGAGCCGCGTCGTCTCCATCGTCTACCGGTCGACCGGCTTCGATCCCTTCCTGACCCTGGTGGACGCCGCCTGCGAGCTCATCACCAGCAACGACGACTGCGTCGAGGGTGACCTGGAGACGTCGTGTATCACCCTCGAGCTCACCGCCGGGACGTATTTCATCTTTGCCAACAGCTTCGCCGCCGGAGAGACGGGCGAGTACGAGATCACCGTCGACTGCGTCGACTTCGATCCCTGTCGCGATTGCGTCGTCGGGACGATCGGTTGCGGCGAGAGCGCCAGCGGCGAGCTCGTCGCAACCGACTGCGCCGTGCCGTCTGACGGGTCGAGCATCGACCTCTGGAGGATCGAGATCGGCGAGACGCGCCCGTTGACCCTCGAGCTCGCCTCCGCTCAGTTCGATTCCTTTCTCGTGCTCTTCGATGCCGATTGCGACGTGATCGCCTTCAACGACGACTGCGGAACGGGCACGCTGGATTCCTGTCTCACGACGCTCGTCGAGCCCGGTGAGTACTTCGTCGGCGCCAACAGCTTCTCCGCGGGCGAGACCGGCTCGTATCGACTCGACCTCACGTGCCTCGACCTCGGGCCGTGTCGCGACTGCCTCGCCGGCGAGGTGAGCTGCGGCGACCGCGGCACCGGCGCGTTCAGGTCGAGCTCGTGCGTCGCGGATGGGCAGTCGAGAGAGCTCTGGCGGCTCGACCTTCCGGGCGAGCAGTCCGTGCGGGTCGACTTCTCCTTCATGGGGACCGCGTCGGTGGCGATCCTCGACGACCTCTGCCGGCCGGCGCGGGAGCTCGAGCCGTGCGACCCGGAGAGCCCCTGCATGCGCTCGGTCGCGCTACCGCCGGGGACGCACTTCCTCGACCTGCGACGCGTCAGCGAGGGCGTGCCGCTCGACTACGAGTTTCAGGTCGAGTGCCGTCCGTTCGATCCGGTGTCGGACTGTGTCGTCGGGGAGGTGCAGTGCAACGCCCCGGCGTTCGGCACGCTGGCCGCGACGGACTGCGTATTCGACGCCGCGTCGCCCTTCATCGATGTCTGGAGCTTCACCATCGACGATCCGCGTCAGCTGACGGTGTCGATGCGGTCGCAGGCCTTCGACACCGTGCTCGTGCTCGTCAGCGAGACGGGGGTGCTGATCGCGTCGAACGACGACTGTGGCTTCGCCGGCGCCGAGGGCACCGACTCCTGTCTCTCGACGCCGCTGGCGCCCGGTCGCTACTTCTTCATCGCGACGAGCTTCTCCGCCGGCGAGACCGGCCCGTACTCGATCGACGCCCGCTGTGACGAGATCAGGCTCTGTCGGCAGTGCGACGTCGGCTCCCTGCGTTGCGGCGAGACGGTCGCCGGCGCCCTGTCGCGGACCGACTGTCGATCCGCCGCGGGCCATCTCGAGGACGTCTGGCGCCTCGCTCTGCCCGTCGGTGGCCTGGTGAGAATCTCGCTGACGTCGGCCGAGATCGACCCCGTGCTCCGCCTCTTCGGCGAGAGTTGCTCGCCGATCGCCGTCAACGACGACTGCGGCAAGAGCTTGAATTCCTGCCTCGACGTGGAGCTCGATCCCGGGGAGTACTTCCTGCACGCGTCGAGCTTCGCCAGCGGCGAGATCGGCAGCTATCGGCTCTCCGTCGACTGCCCGGACTTCGAGATCTGCTCCGCCTGCGAGCCACGCGAGATCGAATGCGGTCGCTCGCGCCAGGGCGTGCTGACCAGCGCCTGCGTCGGTCCGGATGGCACGCCCACCGACCTGTGGCGTCTCGAGGTGCCGTTCGAGGCGGCGGTGACGGCTCGGCTGCGATCGTCCGTGTTCGACGCCGCGCTGGCGCTCTTCAACGACGCGTGCGCGCCGATCGCCGTCAACGACGACTGCGACGACACCACGCTCGACGGCTGCGTCACGGCGATGGTCGGCCCCGGGACCTACTTCCTCGGCGCGGGCTCGATCTTCGACGACGCGGCGGGCGCCTACAGCGTGACCGTCGAGTGCGCCGCCGCCCCCGTCGGTCAGCTTCCCGGCGACAGCAACCAGGACGGCGAGCTCAACGTCGCCGACACCATCTGCCTCCTCCGCTGCATGTTCGTCGGCGATCCACCGCGTCTCCCGTGCGGAGACGGCACGCCGGAGCACACCGCCAATCGCACGCTCCTCGACAGCGACGGCGACGGCAGCATCGGCCTCGGCGACGCGATGTACCTCTTCGGCTTCCTCTTCCTGGGAACGGACCCACCGGTGCAGGGGACGAGGTGTATTCGCATCCCGGCATGCGACGCGGTGTGCACGAGGTGAGAGCCCCGCGGTCAGAGGCAGAGGCGGAGGCAGAGACGAGAGACCAGAGACAGAGACCAGAGAGCCAGAGAGCCAGAGACCAGAGGTCAGCGATCCGACTCGGAATCGGAGTCGGAGTCGACAGTTGCAAAAACGCAGGCCCATTCCCGGCTTTTCGCCCTCGAAATCGCGGTTGTTGCGAGCCGCGCTGTGCTCCCGGCAGATCGCACCGCAAGTGAGGTTCGCCGAGAGGCGAAAGCGAAGGCCGCCCGGGCGATGG
>JBFFXF010000276.1:0-9526 GCA_041569895.1 Planctomycetota bacterium
CGGAGTCCGATGACCGACTCCGATGCCGATGGCCGATACCGACTCCGACTCCGATTCCGATTCCGATGACCGACTCCGATGACCGATTCCGACTCCGACTCCGAGATCCGACTCCGAGATCCGACTCCGAGATCAGAGACAGAGGTCAGAGGTCAGGACTCAGAGACCAGAGACGCAGCCCGTCGATCTGCGTAATCTGCGTTCCCGTCCTCGTCGACCGTCGGCCGCGCCCTGGCTGCGTCGTCGTCGTTCCCTTCACTCCGTCTCCGTTCCTGCTTTCCTCTTCGTCCTCTTTTCCTCATGGATGCGTTGCAGGGTCTCGCCCGCGCAGTCGAGTAGCCTTCGGGCACGGGACGGGAACGAAAGTCAGAGTGTCCCCTGCCCCCGGTCGTACGCTTCCATGTCCCGCAGGTAGAGCGCGTGGGTGGCTCTCAGGGTGTCGGCTCCGAACCGCCAGCGGGGCTTGTCGTCCGTGAAGCTCTTGCAGTGCTCGACGGCGAGCTTGTGCAGGAACTTGAAGAGGTGCCTCGGGACTCGGAGGCGGTCGAGCGAGCCGACGAGGTCGTTGTCGCTCACCGCCTCGTCGAAGAGCGCCCTGAGCGAGAACTCGCCGTCGCCGGAACCCTCCATCCGGCACGCCTTGAGACGGTCGCTGGCGACGTCGTAGAGGGACTCGCCGCTCCACTCGAGGGAGCCGATCATGTTCTGCTTGTCGAGGCGTGATCGCTCGTAGAACGACTTCTCCTCGCGCTGGATGAAGCGCGAGAGCTCGAGCGGCAGGAGCAGCTTGAGACCGATCCCCGGGTGAGTCAGGAACTTGTTGTCGAGCATCGGCCAGATCAGGTCGCGCATCAGGTCGGCCGACCCGCCGAGGAGGTGAGGCTCGTCCACGCGGTCGACGACGACCACGAGTCCCTCGTAGCCGAGGTCCCGGATCAGCGTCCGGAACTTGTTGAGCAACTCGTAGCGGTCGACGCTGCGATCCCGTCCCGGGATCGGCTGGTTGTCGAGGTTGCTCCGGCCGAGCTTCATCAGGCTGTGCCGCAGCGCCGCGGTCTGCAGGTTCACCACCCGCAGCTCGCGCTGGACCTTCCAGCAGAGCAAGGCGTTCCGCAGCCACCGCCACGCCAGCGGCAGCCACCCCGCGAGGACGATCAGCCACAGCCAGAAGCTGCCGAGCGCCGCGGCGCCCTTCCAGTTGATGCCGCCGGCGATGGCGCCGATGGTCGTCGCCGCGCCGAGGGCGATGTCCCACTGGGCGAGCCACGTCCCGAACCGGAGCTTGCGCCGCAATCGGTGCCAGCGCACCTTCGGCGGCAGCGTCGTCGACTGGTCGTAGAACGCCGCCAGGAGCAGCAGGTCCCGCCGGTGCGACTTCGGCATGCGCCTGATTTTCTCCGGGTCGATCGTGAAGGACGGATCGGGGTCGCGGGCGCCCGGATTGATGATCTCGTCGACCAGCCGCGACACGCCGAGCGACAGGATGGCGTCCATGTGGTCCCAGAGCCGCCAGCTCGAGAGCCACTGGCTCTTTCGCGTCCACCGCGCCGAGCGCTCGTGGAAGCGCTCCAGGAACGGGTTGAAGTCGTCGTACTCGACGACGAAGACGCGCTTGTCGGGGTTGTCGCTGTTGTAGTTCTTGAGGCGATCGACGATCTGGAGGCGGAGCGCCGTCTTGCCGCTGCCCTTCTCGCCGAAGACCACCGACGTGGAGGGATGCGCGGGATCGCCGAAGATCTTCGCCCACGCCGGATGGAACGTGTCCCCGATGCAGTGGCGCTTGAAGACCGAGTCGGAATCGGCGTCCTCTTCCGCGAAGGGGTTGCGGTCGATGCCGTGGTGCAGCAAGAACTCCTGGATCTTCATGTCGCTCTCCGTGCAGCCGGGCGTCGACCCGGTCCGTGGTTTCCGGACGCACCACGACCGCCGTCCGGCGACTCGCGGGGTGTCCTCCGCGTTGCTTTGTTCTTATTTCGGCGGTAAGAGCGGCGATCTGCGGGGCGATTGGAGGGTCTGATAAGTCGAGAGGAGATGTTCGGAACCACCCGTCGTCCTCGTCCTCGTCCTCGTTCCCGTCCCCGTCCCCGTTCCCGTTCCCGTTCCCGGGCCCGGTCCCGAAAGCCATCGTCGTCACTCTCGTGTCCAACGTCGGGACCGAGCGCTCGGAGTGCGAGACCGGGACCAGAGACAGAGACCAGAGACAGAGACCAGAGACAGAGACCAGAGATCAGAGGACCGAGATCCGATTCCGATTCCGACTCCGACTCCGATTCCGACTCCGAGGACCGAGCCCGATGACCGACTCCGATGACAGAATGCGAAGCGACGTTCCTCAATCTGCGTAATCTGCGCAACTGCGTAATCTGCGTTCCCGTCCCCTCTTTTCCTTTCCTGCCTTCCTTGCCCTGCCTTCCTGCCGTCAGAGTGGCGCTCGCGGGGTCGAGCAGCTTTTCGGGAACGGGTACGGGACCAAAACCGGGATCCACGAGCTAAGCGGATTTCTTCTTCTTCCGCTGCCGCCTCGGCTTCTCGTCCTTCCACCAGTCCGGGCCGTCGGCGAGGACGGACTTGTCGTGCTCGATGAGGCGTTTCTTGAGGCGGGCGAAGACGGCGGGATGGCGCTTCGACAGGTCCTCGCTCTCCCTCGGGTCCTCGCGGAGGTTGTAGAGCTCGAAGGTGGAGAGGTCGTCGCTGCCGATGATCTTCCAGTCGCCCTCGCGGAGCGCGACGCGGTACTGCCTCGGCGCCAGGTGGTTGCGCCAGTAGAGCGGCTGCGTGCGCTGGACGGGGCGGCCCTCGAAGAGGGGCAGCAGGCTGGCGCCGTCGATGATGCGATCCGAGGGCTGCTCGACGTCCGCGATGGCGAGCACCGTCGGGAAGATGTCCGACCCGATCACCGGCGTGTCACTGACCGACCCCGGCGCGATGCGGCCCGGCCACCGGATGAGGCCCGGCACGCGGATGCCGCCCTCGTGCGTGTGCCGCTTGCGTCCCCGCAGGCCGCCAGTGGATCCGCGCGTGCGGTTGCGCATCGAGTCGGGGTTCTTTCTGTCCCGCACCTCGCCGCTGCCCTCCGGTCCGTTGTCCGAGGTGAAGATCACCAGGGTGCTGTCGGCGAGCTCGAGTTCGTCGAGCGCATCGAGCACCATCCCGAAGGCGTGGTCGAGCTGCGTGATGTTGCCGTGGTGCTGGCGGATTCCCGGATCGTCGATGTGCTCGTAGGGCTTCATGAAGCGCGGCGCCGATTCGATCGGCAGGTGCGGCTCGTGCGTCCACACCGTCAAGAAGAACGGTTTCGATCTGTCACGGCGCTCCTTCAGCCAGCGGATCGCCTCCCCCGCGACGAGCACCGCGGAGTAACCCTCGAGGCGGCCGACCGGCTCGCCGTTGCGCACGAAGTTCGTCGGGTTGGCGTGACTCGGCGCCGCGTTGTTCTGCGTCGCGAACCACCAGTCGTAGCCGTGGTCGGACGGCTGGGGCTGCGTCGACCGATTGAAGTGGCCGTTGAGATGCCACTTGCCGACGTGGCACGTCGCGTAGCCTTTCTTTCGGAGCAGGGTGGCGAGGGTGATCTCGCTCGAGCGCAGGTGGTACTGCGATCCCGACGGGATCCAGCGCCAGACGCCGTTGCGGTACGGCGTCCGCCCGGTGAGGATCGACGAGCGCGACGGGGAGCAGACCGAACACGCCGCGTAGCACTGGTTCAGACGCAGGCCCTGGGAGGCGAAGCGATCGAGGTTCGGCGTCTTGATCTCGGGGTGGCCGTTGTACCCGGCGTCACCCCAGCCCTGGTCGTCGGTCAGAAAGATGACGAAGCTCGTTCGCGTCGCCGCCTCCGCGCCCACGGCCCGGTCCGCAAGCACGCAGAGCGCGGCGACCACGGCGAGCGCCGCGAGTGTTCGTTCCGGTATTGGCATGGCTTTCAACCTCGTTCCCGTACCCGTACCCGTTCCCGTTCCCGTTCCCGTTCCCGTCTTCGTCCGAAACTCACCGCGACCGCGCCACCCCCCCACCCAGACGCGCGAAACACTCGACCATGTTCCTCCGGAAGTACGCGCCGCGGTTGGCGACGAAGTGCCGCACGCGCTCGACGTTGGCGCGCCAGCGCGCCGGCGAGTGTCCCGGAGCGAACCGGGCGATCTCCTCGGCGATCAGCGGATCGATGCGAGCGCGGTGCCGCTCGACGTGCGCGAGCGCGTTCGCCGGGGAGAGCGCCGCCTCGAGGTGCCTTTCCGCGCGTTCCTCGAAGAATCGGCGATACTCCTCGTATCCGACGAGCGTGTTGAAGAGGTCGGGGATGACGCCGCGGCCCGCCTTGGAGAGCACGAAGCTGAAGAGCTCGTCGTTGTATCCGGGATCGCGCCAGCCGAGCCCCCACTCCGCGTCCCAGCTCAGGAAGATCCAGCGTCCGCCCTCGACGCGGGGACGCGCGGCGTACCAGTTGTTGTGAGGCCAGTCGCGGTTTTGCGACCAGATGTTGAGGATCATGTAGTCGGTGAAGTTCTCCAGGTCGACTCGCCGCGCGATCTCGCGGTACATCTCGCCGGGTGGCTCGCTCGACCGGACCAGGAGGCGCAGCGCGTCCCACTCGTCTCGCGTTCCGGAGAGCACCTCGTTGCCGGTCTTGATGACGTCCCACTCGAGAAGCTCGACATCCGGCGGTCTCACGTGCGAGTCGAGGAAGTCCTCGTCGAGGCGCTCGGTGACGTCGAAGAGCCCCTTCGGCTCCATGTTGACGTAGACGAGATACCACGCGCCGCGGCCGGCCGCGCAGCCCATGTCGCGGTGGAGGTCGCGGATGACCGCGTCACGGAAGTAGACGGCGTAGTGGCCGCCGCCCCCCGCGAACCGATCGTTGTAGTTCGCCCTGAGGACGAGCTTGTCGAAGGAATCGACCTCGCCGTCCTCGAAGATGCGGCAGCGCAGCCGATCGTCTCCGTAGAAGCGTCGAAAGTAAGCGCGGTACGATTTCTTGGTCCCGATGCCGCCCCGGCGGCCCCAGCCACCGTGCAGGCGCAGTCCGAACGCGGTGGACGCCACCAGCGCACCGCCCTCATCGAACACCTCGAGGAACGCCGGCCGCTCCGCGCCGCGTCCACGCGCCTCGTCGCGCATGTGGACCTGGAGGAAGTGCGAGGGGTCCATCGAGATCGACATCACCGGCGCCGTCGGGGGATCGCCGATGAAATAGCTCGCGGAGACCACCGGCGTGACGCGCTCCCCGTCGACGAAGCCGGCGGCACGGAACACCGTGCTTCGCGAGACGCGCGCGCTCGGCGAGAAGCGTCGCGATCGGGCGTCGGGCGCCGTGCCGTCGGTCGTGTAGCGCACCTCGAGCTCCTCGCCATCGCGCACGCGCGCCGTGACCGTGATCGAGCGAGTCGAGAAGCCGGGTGCCGGGTCGAATGTCACCTCGCCCGCGATCGGCCGATCGAACGGACGGCCGTTCGGCGCGTTCGGCGTCGGCTGCAGGAAGTACGCCAGACGCCCGATCTCGCCGGAGACGCGTCCCCACGACCGGTCCGGCATCTGCTCGGGGTACTCGAGACGGTCGAGCACCGCGCCGCTCGAAGCGCTCAGGAGCAGCTGCCCCCCGGCCCTCGGCGCGCGAAAGCTCACGTGACACACCGGTTGCACCGTGAAGAGCTCGGGAACCAGAGACATGTCGCTGCTCGGCCGGTCGTTGATCCCCGCGATCGCAAGGACGTTCGTACCGCGACGCAGCGAGGCCAGGTGAGGGGTCAGGTCGAAGAGCTCGGCGGTGCCGGCCTCGCGCTTGGTGACGGCGATGGTCGACGGGTCAGGGTGGTCGACCGGAGAGTTGACGCTGGCGACGCGCACGCCGTTGAGGTAGGCGACGAAGCCGTCGTCGTAGTCTATCCGCAGCACGAGCTGCGCGACCGCGCCCGGATCCTCGATCGAGACCGCGGTGCGAATGAAAACGGCGGTGGTGTCCTGGGGAACGACCGTCGCATCGTCCCCGTCGCCGTATCCGAACCCGGAGGGGCCGACCGCGAAGCCGCTGTCGTCGAAATCGACGGAGTGCCAGTCTCGACGGTACGCGCCAGCCCCGAGGGATCGCGATGCGATGGTGTAGCGCCACGGGTCGCCACGACGCACGAGCACCCTTTCGATGCTGGCCCCGAAATCCGCGCGGGAGAGCGCCTCGACCGAGACCGAGGCACGGTCCTTTCCGGAGAGCCACACCCGCAGAAAGCCACGCGCCGGAACGATCACCGAGGGAAAGAGCCACTTCCGCGGCTCCTCCGGATCGTCGGACAGCGCGCAACCCTTCAGCGTGACGTCCTCGTCGCACGTGTTGAGCAGCTCGACCCAGTCGGAGGTGTCGCCGTCGTCGTCGACGTCGGTGCGCTGGTTCGAGGCGAGGATCTCGTTCAGGAGCAGGCAGCCCTCGGGCGCCCGTGCGGGGCGACGTGGCGGACGTCGGACCCGGGTCGTTCGCGGAGGGGACGGGACGGTCACCGGCGGCGGCGCGGCGACGCGCTGCCGCTCCCAATCGCGGTGCCTGCGTCGCTCACCGAGCAGGGCGAGCGCGCCGGCGATCGCGACGACGCACACGCCGATAATGGAGAACGTGCCCCTGGACATGCCGGCATTGTCGGCGGGCGAGCGGCGCGACGCAAGAAAACGGTCGAGCGGCGCGGAACCTTGACAAAGTCTTCACCGGCCTGCACGATTCGGGCTCCCGGGCGCACCGCGTCCTCCCTCGACCCATCGTTGTTTCGATTGACGCAGATGAAGCGCGTTTACAACTTCAACGCCGGCCCGGCGACGTTGCCTCTCGAGGTGCTCGAGGAGGCGCGGGCCGAGCTCGTCGACTATCGCGGCTCCGGCATGTCGCTGCTCGAGGCGAGCCACCGCGGCGCCGCCTACGAGGCCGTGCACGAGGAGGCCGCGACGAACATCCGCGCGCTGCTCGGCCTCGGCGACGATCACGCGGTGCTCTTCCTCCAGGGCGGCGCCAGCCTGCAGTTCGCGATGGTGCCGATGAACCTGCTCGGGCGCGGCGAGACCGCGGACTACGTGCACACCGGATCGTGGGCGAAGAAGGCGATCGCCGAGGCGCGGGTCGTCGCGACCGGGGGACGCGCCGTCAACGTCGCGGCGGACACGTCGGCGGAGCGCCCCGCGCGCGTTCCGGCTCCGGCCGAGCTCCGGCTGACGCCCGGCGCGGCCTACGTCCACGTCACCTCGAACGAGACCATCGAGGGCATCCAGTGGAAGGAGCTTCCGCACACGGACGCCCCGTTGGTCGCGGACGTGTCCTCGGACATCCTCTCGCGCCCGGTCGACGCGACACGGTTCGGGCTCCTCTACGCCGGCGCCCAGAAGAACCTCGGGCCGGCGGGCGTGACCGTCGTGGTGATCCGGAAAGACCTCGCCGAGCGCGCGCCGGACGACGTTCCGATCGTCCTGCGCTACGCGACCCACGCCGAGAAGAGATCCCTCTACAACACGCCGCCCTGCTTCGCCATCTACATGGTGATGCTGGTGACGCGCTGGATCGCCGCCCGCGGCGGCCTCGCGTCGGTGGGCCGCGTCAACCGCGACAAGGCCGCCAGGCTCTACGCCGCCATCGACGCCTCGTCCTTCTACACCGGCACGGCCGCGCCCGACTCCCGCTCCGGCATGAACGTCACCTTCCGCCTCCCCTCCGAGGAGCTCGAGGACCGCTTCGTCGAGGAGGCCGCCGCCAGCGACCTGATCGGCCTCCGCGGCCACCGCTCGGTGGGCGGCATCCGCGCGTCGATTTACAACGCGTTTCCGGTCGAGGGGGTGGATGCGCTGGTGGGGTTCATGAGGGAGTTCGAGAGGACGCGGGGGTAGTCGCGGTTCCGGACCTCGTGCTCGATCCCATCGTTGCAAAAACGTACCCGTTCCCGTGCCCGTTCCCGTGCCCGTTCCCGTCCTCGAGGGCCCTGGTTGCGGAGTGCGATGACCGAGTCCGATACCGATGGCCGATACCGATTCCGATTCCGAGACCGAGACCGAGGTCAGAGATGAGAGGTCGGAGATCAGAGGTCGGAGGCGGAGTCGGGCCGAGAAAGAGGATCGTGCTCAATCTGCGAAAATCTGCGTAATGTGCGTAATCTGCGTTCCTCCTTTCCTCCTTTCCTGCCTCCCTGCCTTCCTTGCCTTCACTGTCGTCACTGTCGTCACTGTCGTCACTGTCGTCAGAGTCTCGCCGGTGGCGTCGAGCAGCCTTGTCGGGCACGGGCACGGGCACGGGACCGGGACCGGTGCCGGGGGCCGAGAAGGAACCGCGAATCGCATCCCGGCCCCCCACGTCCCGATATCCTCGGCCCCCGCGCATTTCCCCTTCAGGCGCGGTTTCCCTAAATCCGATCGAACGTTGTAGAGCCAACCGATCGATTGGGAACTCGGCGATTCCATCGCCACCGCTGCTGGACTGGCCAATGCTCAGCGAGCTGTCTGTCTGCAAACGAGTGTCTCTCGGTTACGGGACTCTCTTTGCCGTGCTCTTGACGGCCGCGCTCACGGTCGACTTCACGCTCGGACGGATCGACCCGTCGTCCACGGTCGACGAGGAGGTCGAGGGACTGATTCGTTCCGCGCGGGTGACGGTCTGGGTCGCGCTCGTCGCCGGTGCCGGCGTGGCGGTCTTCTGGGCCGTGCACGTCTCGAAGCACCTGGCGAGGTCGCTCGAGACGGCGTCGCAGACGGTGACGCGGTGTCGAGGCGTCGCGGAGCACGTGTCCGACACGGCGTCGCGGTGCGTGGATGGTACCGAGGCGGTCCGTGAGGCTGGCAAGGCGGTGGATACCATCAAGGAGGAGATCGATCGCGTCGTGCGGCACATGCTCGAGCTCGGCACCAGAACGAGATCGATCAGCCAGCGGGTCGATGCCATCGCGCAGTGCGCGGAGCAGACGACCATCCTGAGCTACAACGCCGCCATCGAGGCATCGTCCGCCGGGCCCGCCGGGCGATCGTTCGCCGTCGTCGCCGAGCAGCTCTCGCAGGTGTCCGAGATGGCGCGCTCGGCGATCGAGGACGTCCGGAAGATCGTCGAGGACGTCCAGAACAGCACCAACACGACGATCCTCGCCACCGAGGAGGGCCTCAAGGCCGCGGAGCTCGGCGTCCAGACGCACAAGGAGGCGAGGGAGAAGGTCTACTCGATCACCGAGGGCGTGCAGCTGGCGCAGCTGGCCGCGAGAGAGATCTTCGTCACCACCGAATCTGGGCGAGGTTTGCCATGACCAAGTCCAGATCGGACCCCTACAAGTACTTCAGGATCGAGGCCGCCGAGCTCATCGACAAGCTCACTCGCGGGCTCCTCCACCTCGAGAAGAAGGGCTTCAAGCCCGAGACGATCGACGCCCTGAACCGCGCCGCGCACTCGATGAAGGGTGCGGCGCGGCTCGTCGAGCTCTTCGCCATCGGCGACGTGGCGCACGTCATGGAGGGCAAGCTCGCCGAGATCCGCAAGGCGAAGAAGACGAGCAAGGGCGACATCGACAAGCTCCTGCGGCAGGTCGAC
>JBFFXF010000277.1:0-9520 GCA_041569895.1 Planctomycetota bacterium
GATCCAGGCGCCGAGCTGGATCGGTGATCTCGTGATGGCGACGTCATCGTTCGCCGACATCCGCGGCGCGTTCCCCGGAGCGCACATCGCCATCCTCGTGAAGCCCGGCCGCGACGGCGTGCTCGCGGGCTGCGACTTCGCCGACGAGGTGATCGTGCAGCGCTCTCCACGCGGTCCGCGCTCGCTGCTGGGCGAGGCGTCGGCGCTGCGCCGCGGCCGCTTCGACCTCGCGGTGCTCTTCTCCGACTCGTTCCGATCGGCGGCGCTGATCCGACTCGCGGGCGTCACGCGGCGCGTCGGCTACGCCCGCAACCTGCGTACGCCGTTGCTCACCACGGCGGTGCGATACCCGGGGCCGGGAGGCGCGAAGACCCCCGAGCCGATGCCGATCCGGTACGCGCGCCTGCTCGAGGCCATCGGCGTTCCGCCGGGGGACGGGCGTCCGAGGCTCGCCGTGACGCCCGAGGAGAAGGAGCGCGTGGCGAGGCGGCGGGCCGAGCTCGGCGTCGGCGCGGACGAGCGGCTCATCGGGCTCAACCCGGGCGCCTCGTACGGCTCGAGCAAGATCTGGCCGCCCGAGCACTTCGCGCGGCTCGGCGACCTGCTCTTCGAGCGCACCGGACTGCGATCGATCATCCTCGTCGGCCCGGGCGAGGAGGCGATCGCCGACGCCATGGAGCGCCGCATGAAGCACCGGCCGATCTCGACGGCGCGCTCCATCGTGCCGCTCGACGAGCTCAAGCCGCTGGTGCGGGACCTGGCGCTCCTCGTCACCACCGACACGGGGCCGCGCCAGTACGCGGTCGCGTTTCGCGTGCCGATCGTCGTGGTCATGGGGCCGACCGACCCGCGCTACTCGAACGCCAACCTCGACGAGACGATCATCCTGCGCCGCGACGAACTCGACTGCATCGCGTGCCACCACAAGACGTGCCCGATCGATCACCGCTGCATGCGCTGGATCACACCGGACGACGTCATGGCCGCGGTCGACGAGCTCGACCGCAAGCTCAATCTCACCGTCTTCCGCGAGCGCGCCCCCGCCTGAAAGAACAAGGCCTCGTGTCGCCGCGGCAACGCATCCCTCGTGACTGACAACATGAGCCAAGTCTTACCACGGCGACGGTAACGAGAACGGAGACGGAACACGGATGCCGAGCACGCCCGGCCTGGACCGTGGACCGTGACCGTGGACCGTGACCGTGACCGTGACCGTGACCGTGGACCGTGACCGTGACCGTGACCGTGAGCGTCTTGGCGTCGTCCAGGTTGCTGTCACCCGGCGGACGGCGCCGTGGTACCGGCACCGCTCGCCGGGCTCTCGCTGCCGAGGAAGCCGTCCCCGTTCCCCTGCTGTCGCGAGTAGAGGCGGTAGAAGAGGCCGCGGCGCTCGATCAGGTCCCGGTGGCGACCGGTCTCGACGATGCGGCCGCAATCGACGACGACGATCTGATCGGCCTTGACGATCGTCGACAGGCGGTGGGCGATGGCGATCGTCGATCGCACCTTGATCAGCTTCTCGAGCGCGTCCTGGACCGCCGACTCCGACTCGCTGTCGAGGTTGCTGGTCGCCTCGTCGAGGATCAGGATCGGGGCGTCCTTCAGCAGCGATCGAGCGATGGTGATGCGCTGGCGCTGCCCGCCGGAGAGCATCACCCCGCGATCGCCGATCGGCGTGTCGTAGCCCGACGGCAACGAGACGATGAAGTCGTGTATGTTCGCCATCCGGGCGGCCTCCTCGATCTCGTCGCGCGAGGCGCCGGGCCGGCCGTAGTGGATGTTGTTGGCGATGGTGGTGTCGAAGAGGAACGGGTCCTGGCTGACGATGGAGATCTGCGCCGTCAGGCTGTCGATCGTCACCGAGCGGATGTCGCGCCCGTCGATCAGGATCCGTCCCTCGGTCGGATCGTAGAAGCGCAACAGCAGATCGACGATGGTGCTCTTGCCGGCGCCGGTCGGGCCGACGATCGCAGTCAGTGTTCCGGCGCGGATTTCGAGGTCGAGATCCTGCAGCACCGGCTCGCGACCGTAGCTGAAGCTGACGCCGTCGAAGAGGATCGACTGCCGGAACGAGGGCAGCTCGGACGCGCCCGGGACCTCGATGATCGTCGGCCGCGAATCGAAGATCTCCATGACCCGGTCCATGGCGCCCATCGAGTCCTGGAACGCGGTGTAGGACTTCGCCAGCACCTTCACCGGCATGTACATCGTGTTGACGCACGCGATGAACACCACGAGCTCGCCGATCGTCAGCCCGAGCTCGCCACGCACCAGGAAGAACCCGCCAATGGCGAGCACGACGATCACCCCCGCGTGCGCCACGAACTCGACGGTCGTGTTGGCGAAGATCTTCGCCTTCGCCGTGCGCATTGACTCCTTGACGACCGCGGCGTTCTTCTCGTCGAAGTGCTCGCGCTCGAACTTCTCCATGTTGAAGCTCTTGACCGTGCGGATGCCGCTGAAGAGCTGCTCGACCGCCGTCGTCATCAGGCCGCGCTTCGCCGACTGCTTGTGGCTGCGACGGCGGACCTTCTTGCCGGCGCGCGCCATCAGCACGAAGAGGAAAGGAAACGCCAGGAAGACGATGAGCGCGAGCCACCAGTTGATGTAGAGGCACGTCGCCGCCGAGAAGAGGAGCACCAGCGGCTGCAGCAGGATGTCGCCGAAGATCAGCTGCAGCGTGGTGCTGACCCGGTTGAGGTCGTTCGAGAGTCGCGACAGCAGATCGCCCCGAGAGCGGTTGTTGTAGAACGAGAGACTGAGCGAGCTCATGTGGTCGATGAGGTCCTGCCGTATTCCCGCCAGAACGTGCTGGAGCACGTACTGCTCGAGGAACTTCGACGCGAACCTGGTGGCGAAGATCAGCAGGCACACCGCGAGTCCGAAGACGACGAGGACCTGCAGGAGGTGGCCCTTGCGCGTCATGTCGACCGGCGGCGTGAGCTCGAGTCGCAGGGACGATCCCTCGCGGATCGACGCGATGCGGTCCTCGGGGCCGCGCGCGACGGCCGTCTCGTCACACGCGATCGAGAGCCGCGTGAACTTCACCGGAGAGCCCTGGGGGACGGCGTCGTCGCCGACGACCAGCCGGAATCGCGCCGTCCCGTCGTGGAAGGTGTATCGGCCCTCCTCGGTCGCCTCGACGTTCCGATAGTCCTCGAGGACGAGGTCACGGAACCCGCCGCTGAGGACGACCGGCTGCTCGTGCTCCGACGGGTTGATGCCGATGGGCGCCAGGATGCGCCGGAAGCTCTGCGGCATCATCGACTTGCCCCCGAGCCCCGGCACCAGCACGCCGTCGAAGAACACGCCGGGAACCAGGTTGCGGAGCTGTAACGTGGCGCTGTAGACGCACATGATCCCGAAGGTCAGGATCAGCAGCCACCGGCGGCGCCAGATGTGGGGCAGGAGCTTGCGCAGGTTCCGCGAGGTGATGTGGCGCGTGGCTTCGCTCACGTTGACGTCAGCGTCCTAATGGAGAAAGCGCCGCTCGACCACGTCCCGGGCCCTCTCGAAGGCCGCGGCCGCTGCCTCGAAATCGACCTGCATCGGGCGCAGATCCGCGGCTCTCTTGACCCGATCGGACGGCCTCGCGTCCGGGTGCAGCGGAATCTGCGCCGAGGGGCCCCTGGCGAGCATCTCCTCGACCTCCGGGCCGAGCAGGAAGTCGACCAGCTCGAGGGCCTCGGGCCGGTGCGGCGCGCCCCGCACGATCGCCAGCGTGTTCGGCAGGAGGAGCGTGCCGAGCTGGCCCGCGCCCGAGTCCGGGTAGACGATCTCGACCGGTTTGCCGGCCTCCTTCTCGATGATCGCGTCGTCCGTGTCCGTGAGCGCGAACGCCGCGCTGCCCGCCGCCACGGCGACGGCGCAGCCCTTGTTGCCGCCGTGCACCTGGATGTCGTTGCGCCGGAACCGCTCCAGCAGCTCCGTCGCCTCGCGATCGCCGAGTGCCTCGAAGAGGCAGGCGACGTGCGACGCGGTGGTGCCGAAGAGCGGCTTCGCGATCCCCGTCTTGCCGGCCCAGGCCGGGTCCGCGAGGTCATGGATCGACGTCGGGAAGCGGTCGCGGGGGACGAGGTCGGTGTTGACGATCAGGACGCGCGCCCGCGCGGCGAAGCCGTACCAGTAGCCCTCGGGGTCGCGGAACTGCTCGGGGAATCGCTTCGCCTCGCGCGGCTCGAACTTCTCGAGAAGGCCCTCGGAACGCAGCCGCAGCGTGTTGAGGATCTCGTTGTTCCAGAAGACGTCGCAACGGGGCCGCTCGCGCTCGGCGCGGATGCGGTTCGTCAGACCGACCGTCTTCGTCGACTCCGTGTCGTAGTGAGCGCGGACGGCGATGCCGGTCTTCGCGGTGAAGGCCTCGAAGATCGGCTCCGAGAACGCCCGGTCGAGCGCCGTGTAGACGACGACCTCGCGCGTCGAGCGATCGCAGCCGGAGAGCGCGGCCGCGGTGATCGCGACGGCGAGCAGAGCGGGACGCGTCGGTCGCATGTCGAATCGATCGAGTATCGATCGCCTCCGCAGCAGGAAGAGCATGCCGCCCCACGGGACGATGACGGCGCAAACAGTCAGTATACACAGGCTCGCGGCGTCCGCATAGAGACCGTAGTGGATGAGGCTGAAGAAGCGCGATCCGACGGTCTGGTAGCCGGGCGGCGTCACCATCAGCGAGCAGGGGAGCTCGCCCATCGACAGGATGGCGACGACGAGGGCCGCCGTCACCGCCGCCCGGCCGCAGAGCGGCACGACGACGCGCGACCACACCGCGAGGTCGCCGCACCCGTCGAGGCGCGCGCTGAGCTCGCACTCCCGGGGCACCGAGCGCACCGCGGGCGTCACGAGGATGACCGCGATCGGCAGGAAGCGGACGACGTAGGCGACCACGAGCATCCACGGCGAATCGTAGATCACGCCGGGGAGGCCGGGCCGGCTGAAGAGCGTGACGAGGCCGATGCCGAGCACGGGAGCCGGCACGGCGAGGAGGAGCACCACGTACGCCGCGAGCGCGACGCCGCTCCGCCCTCCCCGCACCAGCCTCCACGCCAGGCCGACCGCCAGTGCGCCGCAGATGGCGCCCGCCGCCCAGCTCGTCCAGAGCGACGTCAGCAGCTCCGACCGGAACATCGCCGTCTGCCGGGCGATCTCGCCGACGCCGCGCGCCCGGGCGAGCAGGAACCACGCGGGAACCACGACGAGCGCGGCGATCGCTGCGAGCGCCACGATCGACGCCGGGACGGCGGCGCGACCGAGGTCGAGACGCGACGGCGGGCGCGACGCGGGTGCGGGCGCGTCACCGTCCGCGCGGAGGAAGATCCGCCGTGACATCCAGAGGAGCGCGCCGAGGACGACGACCTGCGGCAGGCCGACGAGGAAGGGCTCCTGCGGCCTGCCGTGGAGAGCGAACTGCGTGTAGGACTCCTCCGCGAAGGTGCGCACGAGGAGCAGGTCGGAGATCGAGTAGTCGGTGGCCACGAGGAGCGCGACGAAGAGGAGCGCCGCGGCGATTCCGGGAGCCGACGCGCGCGCCGTGACCCGCACCAGCGTCATTGACGGAGCCGAGCCGTCGACGAGCGCGGCCTCCTCGGTCTCTCGCGACACGCCGAGGACCGCGACGCCGACGAGAAGCGTGGCGATCGGCAGGTGGGCGATGCCATGCGCGACACCGACCGCGATCGCGGACCCCTGCAGCGGCGCCAGCCCGACCGACGAGAGCACCACCGAGCCGACGACGTGCACCGGCAAGGCGGCGGCGAGGAGCAGCGCCGCGACGCAGATCCGTGGCGCGATGATCCGCGTGCGGAAGACGACGAGGGCGAGCGCGACCGCGGCGGGACCGCAGACGAGCAGCGCGACGCCGACGGTGACCAGCGTCGACCCGATCAGCGTGCTCCACCGATCGAGGCCGCCGAGGACGTTCCGCCACGCCTCGAGCGATGGGCGCCCGTCCTCGACGAACGTGCTCGCGAGCAGCGCCAGCGGTGCGGCCACCGACAGCAGCACGACGGCGGCGTGGAGCGTGAAGACGGAGGCGCCCGCGAGCCATCGCAGCCCGTGACGACCGAATTCTCCTTTCGACGTCGGAGTCGACATGGAATCATGGTGGCAGCGAAGGGAGGCCGGGACCACTGAATTAGAGACAAACACGCATCCGACCCGCCACGAGGGATCGCCAGGAGACCATCATGGACCGGACGCACGACCGATCGATCACTCGCCGTCGCTTCATCGCCGCGGGGGGCGCTGCCGCGGGGGGCGCCGCCGCCGGGCTCGCGGTGGCGCCGGGCGCGTTGACGTCGGCCTCGCCGGGCATCGACAAGCTCCGCGTCGCGTTCGTCGGCGTCGGCGGGCGGGGCTCGAGACACCTGCGGGAGGTGCTCTCCGACACGACCTACGTCGACGTGGTCGGTATCTGCGACCTCGACGAGGCGCGCGCCGGCAAGGGCGCCGACCGCGTGGCGAGGGCGCTCGGCCGGCGTCCGCCGGTGTTCACGGACCACCGCAAGCTGCTCGAGGCCGGCGGCATCGACGCCGTGTTCAGCGCCACTCCCTGCGACCAGCACCACCGCATCTACATGGACTGCATCGCCGCCGGCAAACACCTCTACGGCGAGAAGCCGATGGCGATCACGGTGGCGGAGTGCGACGAGATCGTCGCCGCGCAGGAGAAGCACCCGCGCGTCAAGGTGCAGATCGGCTTCCAGCGTCGATCCAACCCGCGCTTCATCGAGGCAGTGAAACGCATCCGCGAGGACCGCGTGCTCGGGCCGGTGCTCGAGGGTCGGGCCGCCTACAACAACGCGTGGGCGCCCCCGTGGGGACTCGGACCGCCGGGCGACTGGAAGAGCCTGCGCGCGCGCTCCGGCGACTGGATGCTCGAGCAGGCGGTGCACTCGTGGGACGTCCTCAACTGGATCGCCGGATCGACGCCGGTCAGGGCAATGGGCCTCGGCAACCACGAGGTCTTCAAGCAGAAGGATCCGAACCGCGACGTCACCGATCTCTACGCGGCGATGATCGAGTACCCGGACAACGTCGTCATCCAGTTCAGCCACAGCTGGGTGTCGCCGCCGGACAGGGCCTTCGCCGGGACGTACGTCCGCATGGTCGGCCTCCTGGGCGGCGTCGACCTCGGCGAGGGGAAGATCCTGTGGAGCTCGCGCGCCGGCAAGGAGACCGCCGTCGAGACCTTCCAGCAGGAGGTGCCCAACGACACGACGCTGGCGATCCGCGGGTTCATCGACGCCATCCGACACGACCGCACGCCCCACTCGACGGTCCACAACGGCCGCGACGCCAGCCTCGTCGGCCTCCTGGTGCGCCAGGCAGTCTACGAGCGCCGCGCGGTGACGTGGGGGGAGATGCTCGCTGCCGGGTAGGGCGGTATTCCACGCCGACCGATGTCCGAGACGGATGCCCGGAGACCGAGTCCGATCGGAGTCGGAGTCGGAGTCGGTATCGGCCGTCGGTATCGGAGTCGCTCATCGGACTCCGCACCCAGAGCTCTCGAGTACGGGAACGGGAACGGAAACGGGTACGGGAACGGGTTTCTGCAACGCTGGGCTCCGAGGACGAGGACGAGGACGAGGACGGGACCGGGGCCAAGGAAAAAGAGAGTTGCACCATCCCCCGCCCGCGCTACAGTGTGCCGTCCGGCACTCGTGCGCGGGAGATGCTCCATGACCTCCGAGATCTTCGACGGTGACCTGATCGAGAAGCGCCGGGAGCTGCTCGATCAGGGGATCGACCTCTACCCCCACACCTTCCGGAGGACGCACACGCTCACGGAGGTTCGCGACCGCCAGGAGGAGCTCGTCGGCAAGGAGGTGACGATCGCGGGCCGGCTCACCGCCTTCCGCGACGCGGGCAAGCTCGTGTTCGCGGACCTCCGCGACGAGCGCGGGCGTCTCCAGGTGATGTTCCGGAAGAACGAGTTCGACGAGGACACCTGGCGGGTCATCAAGAAGAAGCTCGACCTCGGCGACTTCGTCGGCGTCCGCGGCGAGGTCTTTCACACCAAGAGGGGCGAGCTCAGCGTCCGCCCGGTGGAGTTTCGATACCTCGCCAAGACCGTGGTGCGCGTCCCGATCCAGAAGGCGAAGGACGACCAGACCTGGTTCCAGCTCACCGACCCCGAGACCAAGTATCGCGAGCGCTACCTCCACTGGATCACCGATCCCTCGGCGATGAAGCAGGTCGAGGTGCGGTCGCGGACGATCTCCGCCGTGCGGCGATTCATGGAAGCGCAGGGGTTCCTCGAGGTCACCACGCCGACGATCGAGATGCTCTACGGAGGCGCGGAGGCCCGTCCGTTCAGGACGACCATCCACGCGCTCTCGGGCCAGGAGGCGTTCCTGCGGATCTCCCCGGAGCTGCCGCTGAAGCGATTCATCGTCGGCGGCTTCGAGAAGGTCTACACGGTCTGCCAGAACTTCCGCAACGAGGGGATCGACCGCAGCCACAACCCCGAGTTCACGATGATGGAGTGGTACGAGGCGTACACCGACTACCGCGACCAGATGGAGCGGTTCGAGTCGCTCGTCTCGAGCGTCGCCGGCGAGGTCACCGGCTCGCCGAAAGTGGCCTACCAGGGGCGCGAGCTCGACTTCACCCCGCCGTGGCCGCGCCTGACCGTCCTCGGCGCTCTCCGGGACCGCGGTGTCGACGCCGGGTCGATGGACATCGACGCCGTCGTCGCGGAGTGCGAGCGACGGGAGATCCCGACGCCGAAGCCGCTGACATGGGGGCACTGCATCGCCGCCCTGTTCGAGCACCTGGTCGAGCCGGAGCTCGACGCGCCGACCTTCGTGTGCGATTTCCCCCTCGACATCTCGCCGCTCACCAAGGTCCACCGCGAGGACCCCCGCCTCGTCGAGCGCTTCGAGCCGATCGTCGCCGGGATGGAGTTGGGCAACGCCTACACCGAGCTCACCGACCCGGTCGAGCAGCTCGAGCGCCTGCGGCGGCAGAAGGAGCTCGGCGCCGACGAGGAGGGCGTCGAGCATCACCCGATCGACCTCGACTTCGTCAAGGCGCTGGCGTGCGGCATGCCCCCGACCGGCGGCGTCGGCCTCGGCCTGGATCGACTGGTGATGATCCTCGCGGACGCCCACTCCATCCGCGACGTCATCGCGTTCCCGCTGATGCGACCGCGGGAGTAAGGTCTCCCCGGCGGTCGGACAGATCGAAAGCGCGGGCGACGATCGACGAGGACGGGAACGCAGATTGCGCAGATTGCGCAGATTGAGTACGAGCACGCCCGAGCTCCGACGTCCGTCCTCGTCCTCGTCCCTCGGTCCTCGGAGTCGGTCAACCGAATCGGAATCGGAGTCGGACCTCGGAATCGGTCATCGGAGTCGGTCGTCGGAGACGGAATCGGCCATCGGTCACGGTCACGGTCACGGTCACGGTCACGGGTCACGGTCACGGGTCACGGTCACGGGTCACGGTCACGGGTCACGGGTCACGGGTCACGGTCACGGCCACGGTCACGGCCACGGGTCACGGTCACGGTCACGGTCAC
>JBFFXF010000278.1:0-9510 GCA_041569895.1 Planctomycetota bacterium
AGATGCCGCCGATCGCCCGATCGTGAACGGAGATCGAGCCGATCGACGTCGCGGCGACGCCCGCGTTTCCCAGCAGCTTCACGGCAGCGTCGACCGCCGCCTTCTCGTTTTGCCCTTGCAGACAGCCCGCCGCGATGAATAGTGGGAGCACTGTTGCGGGCGCGATCGTTCGAGACAGCACGTCGTCCTCCTGCGGCACTCCTGAATGGGCCGGCGCGACGGGATCGACGCGTTATTCTGTAGCACAGGGAGTCGTGAAATGAAATCTTCTCTCGCGGGGTTGCTCGCGGCGGTCGTGACCGCCGCGCCGGCGATCGCGGACGAACGTGCCACGGAGAACGTGATCCTGGTGACGCTCGACGGAGCTCGCACGCAGGAGCTCTTCGGCGGGTACGACATCGAGATCGCCAGGAGCCGCGTCAAGGACGGAAAGGTCGAGGCGACGCCCTCCTACAGGCGTTACTGGGCGGCGACGCCCTCGAAGCGCCGCGAGAAACTGATGCCGTTCTTCTGGGGCAGGCTGATGACGCGCCACGGGTCGATCGCCGGCAACCGTGCGCTGGGCAGCACCGTCCTGCTCAGGAACGGCCACCGGTTCTCCTACCCCGGCTACTCGGAGATCCTCACCGGACAGGCGCACGACGACGTCATCAACTCGAACGACAGCCGGCGGAATCCCTACCCGACGGTCCTCGAGTTCCTGCGCGAGAAGCTCGAGGTCGGTCAGAACCGCGTCGCGTGCTTCGCCTCCTGGGAGGTCTTCAACTGGATCGTGTCGAGCCGCGAGGACGCGATCTTCGCGAATGCGGGGTTCGAGGCGTACGAGCACCCCGATGCGGAGATCGCCCAGCTCTCGCGGTTGCAGTTCCTGACGCCGACCCCGTGGGACACCGTGCGCCACGACGTCTACACGTTTCGCTTCGCGCTCGCGCACCTCGAGCAGTGGAAGCCGCCGGTGCTCTACCTCGCGCTCGGCGAGACCGACGACTGGTCGCACGACGGGCGGTACGACCGCACGCTCGACGCGCTGGAGCGCACCGATCGATTCCTCAGGCGTCTCTGGGAGTACCTCCAGGCCGAGCCGCAGTACGGCGGCAAGACGACGATCGTCATCACCACCGACCACGGCCGCGGCAACACGCCCGGGGACTGGACCGATCACGGCGCGAAGGTCGAGGGGGCGCAGTACATCTGGATGGCCTTCATCGGCCCCGACACGGCGATGCGTGGCGAGTGGTCGAACACGCCGACCGTCTACGCCGACCAGGTCGCGGCGACGCTCTGCCGCTTCCTCGGCCTCGACTGGTCGGAGCGGAACTCCGAGGCCGGCAAGCCGATCGATTTGCTCTTCGAGGGCAAGTGAACGCCGGCGCGCGGCGGCTCAGCCCTCCGACTCGCGGAAACCGAGCGCCACGAGCAGGCACGGACCGCCCGCGATCAGGTTGATTCCGGCGGCGCGGCCGCTCTCGATCGCCCCGCGGCTCTCGGCTCCGGGTTGCAGCCACACGTGGCGTATACCGAGCTCGATGGCGTCCTCGACGACGGCCGTCGTCACCTCCGGCGGCGTGATCACGGAGATGCCGTGCACCGCGACGGGAAGCGAGTCGAGGCGGTCGTACGACGTGACTCCCTCGACGCTCCCGGCGTTCGGGTTGACCGCCAGGACGTCGCGGTCGTGCTGCAGGTAGCAGCGGAGGACCTTGTTGCCGTACTTGGAGCGGTCCCGCGAGGCGCCCACCACCGCGTGGGGGGAGCCCGCGAGGAACTCGCGGATGCGTCTCTGGACGTCGTTCACCTCGTTCACCCGGCCTTCCACGCCGTGCAGCGCGCTCTCTCTCGAACGGTCCGTATTGAATACGAACGGGCGACGCCCTGCATGGGCGACGCCCACCGCCGCGGCGACCCGATGGCGTTTCCCGAAAAGCCCGGAACCCGGGGCGTCGACGTGGCGTTCTCACCATGGGATACTTCGTCAGGACCACGCCCGTAGCGCCACGCGATGCGCCGCGCCATGGAGCAGGAGGACGCATGCTCTCTCGTCGCCGCCCCGTCCAGTCGATACCGTCCGCAGCCGTCGCCCTCGCAGCCGCGCTCGCCGCGTCCACCCTGTCCGCGGAGGAGCCGGAGTTCGCGCCGCGACGGGTGGCCCGCCCGTTCCCGCCGATCACCGATGCTCCGTTCCGCCGCGCCGCGGACGTCACGGACCAGGTGCTCCCGAACGAGCTCGTGCTCGGCGTCGTCGTCGAGGGAGTCCCCCGCGCCTATCCGATCAACATGCTCACCGGGCCGCGCCGCGAGATCATCAACGATCGCATCGGCGACACCGCCTTCGCGGCCACGTGGTGACACCTCTGCTTCAATGGCGTGGTCTACGCCACGAAGACACGCGGGCGCACGCTGACGCTGCGCGTCTCCGGCATGCTGTGGAACCGGAGCCTCGTCATGGAGGACGTCGAGACGGGATCGCTCTGGAGCCACATCCTCGGCAAGGCGATGCAGGGCGAGCTCGCCGGCGCGACCCTCGACGTGCTGCCCGCCGTGATGACGACCTGGGCGGACTGGAAGCGCGCCCATCCCGGAACCACCGTCCTCGACATGTCGCGCACGGCGAGCTCCTTCGACCGGGACGCGTACCGGCCCGCCAGCAAATTCGTGCTCGGTGTCGTCATCGATGGTTCGCCGAAGGCGTATCCGTACGACCTGCTTTCAAGGACGCCGGTGATCGAGGACGAGATCGCCGGCCGGCCCGTTCTGGTGGCATTCGATCCCGAGAGCACGCGCGGCGCGATCTGGTCGAGGCGCGTTGGCGATCGCGTGCTCGACTTCGACGTGTCCGCGAAGGGGTCGCCGGAGAGCGGCGTCGCCGCGATCCGTGACACCGCCACGCGGAGCTCGTGGGACCCGCTGTCGGGCGCATGCGTGTCGGGCGAGCTCGAGGGCAGGCGCCTCGAGGCGTTGCCCGCCATCGTCTCCCACCGCAAGGCGTGGCGCGTCTTCCATCCGCACAGCGCGTGGGCCGGGGCTCGCCCGGCGAAGCGCCCGGCGGATCTCCTGGCGAGGTTCGGCGAGTCGTACCGCGACATCGATCACTTCATGCGCCCGCTCGATGACGACGGCTGGAAGCTCCGCTTCCGCACGCTCCGCGAGCTCACCCTCCTCGGGCGGGAGGCGACCGCGGACCTCGTGGCCGCGCTCGCCGACTCGAGACCGGCCGTCGGCGTGCTCGCGGCCCAGGCGCTGTCGTTCATCGGCGATCCCGCGGCGCGGCCCGCGCTCGAGCGCGCGGCGGTGGAGTCCTCGAGCAGGGCGCTGCGCCTCTACGCGGTCGACGCCATCGGCGCGGCCGGCGGGAAACGCTCGAGCGAATTGCTCGAGAAGATCTCCCGGGACGACTCGAACGGGGACGTGCGGGCCCACGCCCGTTTCGCGCTCGAGCGCGACGGAGCCGGCATCGGGACGCTCTACCGCGATCTCCTCCGCGACTTCGATCCGGCACGGATCGACACCGCCGTCGTCGGCCGCCCGGCGCCCGAGTTCGCGCTCGAGTCGCACGACGGACGTTCGGTGCGCCTCTCGACATTCCGTGGCAAGCGGGCGGTCCTGCTCGTCTTCATCTACGGCGACACCTGACCGGTCTGCCACGGGCAGGTCGCGCAGTTGCGCGACAGGAAACTGGAGCTCGACAAGGCCGGCGTCGAGGTGCTGGTGATCGATCCGCACGAGGTCTACCGCGTCCGTCACATGCTCGCCTCGAAGGCCGGGGCGCCCCTGGTCACGGTGCTCGCCGACCCCGCCGGCGTCGTCAGCGCGACGTACGGCGTCGCCATGCAGATGAAGATCCACGTCGAGCGGTCGAACCGGCCGGCGACGTTTCTCATCGATCGCGACGGCGTCCTGCGCCGCGCCTGGCGAGGGACGACGTACTCCGATCGCCCGGATTACGACACCATCCGTGGGGCGCTCACAGAGCTCGGGGACGCTCGCTGAAAGGCGCGGGGGCGGGCGATTCGGTCCGACGTCTTCCGCGGCACGCTCCGGAGGAGCGGACGGCGAGCCGATGCGGGCGACGAACTACCCGAAGGCGGAGGAGTTCGTCCGGCCGACCCATCGCGACGGCTGGACGGTCTGACGGTGGCGGGGGTGGGAGTCCTGGGTCCCGTTCCCGTGCCCGTCGTCGTCCTCGTCCTCGTCCTCGTCCTCGGAGGCTCTGGTTGCGGAGTCCGATGACCGATTCCGATTCCGAGTCCGAGGTCCGATACCGACTCCGACTCTGATACCGATTCCGATGCCGATACCGATACCGATTCCGACTCCGACTTCGAGGCGCCGCGCGGTTCCTCCTCGATCTGCGGAATCTGCGTCTCCCCGTCGCCCGACGGCCCGCGCCATCACCGACTGGTCACCCTTTCTCCGCGCGTCCGCCACGGGCCCCACACGGCGCGGCCCGGGTGGGCGCCGGTGTGTTTGCCGTCGTCGAGGACGACGACGCCGTTGACGATCACGAAGTGCATGCCGACGGCGTACTGGTGCGGGTTCGCGAAGGTCGCCCGGTCGGCGATGGTCTCGGGGGCGAAGACCGCGATGTCGGCATACATGCCCTCCTCGAGGATGCCTCGCCGATCGAGGCCGAGGTTGGCGGCCGGGAGGCTGGTCAGTCTGCGGATCGCCTCCGGGAGCGAGATCACTTTCTCCTCGCGGACGTACTTGCCGAGCAGGCGCGCGAAGCAGCCGTATGCGCGCGGGTGGGGGAGTGACTTCAGGAAGACGCCCTCGGTCGCCTGGGAGGCCGCGTCGGAGCCGAAGCTCACCCACGGCAGGCGGATCTGCTTGCGGACGTTCTCCTCCGACATCAGGAAATAGACCGACGTGACGCGAGAGCCGTCCTCGACCATCAGATCGAGAATCGTCTCGGCCGGGGACGTGCCGCGCCGGCGAGCCGCCTCCGCGAGTGTCACTCCCTGGAGCGGCTTCAGGGCCGAGCTCTTGAAGCCGACCAGGAGGATGTTCTCCGGCGTGCGGGCGAGGTCGTAGAGGTTCTCCCAGTCGGACGCGGGGGCGGTGATCTCGGCCACGAGTCGCGCTCGCAGCTGAGGGTCGCGGAACCGCTCGCGCATGCGCTCGGGGCCGCCATCCCGGGCCCAGAGCGGGATGCACGCGTTGAGGCCGGTCGAGGCTGCCGTGTAGGTGTACATGTCCGCCGTGATGCGGAGTCCCTCGGCGCGCGCCGCCTCGATGCGTCGGATCACCTCGTCCATCTTCCCCCAGTTGCGCTCGCCGGCGGCCTTGAGGTGGTAGATCTCGGCCGGGATGCGCGCCTCGCGGGCGATGCGGATCAGGTCCTCGACCTCCTCGACGAGCCGATCGCCCTCGCTTCGAATGTGCGAGATGTACGTGCCGTCGTACTCCGCGGCGACGCGGCAGAGCGCGATCAGCTCCTCGGTTCCGGCGTAGGACGCGGGCGCGTAGATCAGCGAGGAGCCGACGCCGAGCGCGCCGGCCTCCATCTCGCGCCGGAGGAGCTCTTCCATGCGCGCCATCTCCTCCGGCGTGGGATCGCGATCGTCGAGGCCGACGGCGTGTTCGCGCAGCGTGGCGTGGCCGACGAACGACGCGACGTTCTGCGACACGCCACGTCGCTCGAGGTAGAGCAGGTACTCCTCCAGCGTCGTCCACTCGACGTCGAACCGGATGTCGCCCTGGTTCTCGACGAGCCGCTCTTTCATCGCCGGCGAGAGTGGTCCGTACGAGAACCCCTCGCCCATGATCTGCGTGGTCACTCCCTGGCGCACCTCGCCCTGCGAATCGCCGTCCTCGATCAGCGACGCCGTCGACCAGCTCAGCATGTTGACGAAGCCGGGAGCGACCGCGAGGCCGGAGACGTCGATGGTGCGCCCGGCCGAGGCGCTCGAGAGGTCGCCGATGGCGGCGATGGTGTCGCCGCGAATGCCGACGTCGGCCCGCACCGGCTCCCCGCCGCGCCCGTCGTGAACCAGACCGCCGCGCAGGATGAGATCGAAACCCGCGGCCCCTCCACCAGGAGACCGGCACCCGGCGGCAAGGAACGCAATCGATGCGGCAACCAGGATCGCCGCAAGAAACGACCGGCCAAAAAAGAGCCTCGGCGTCGAACTCCCCGTTCCCGTTCCCGTCCCCGCGCCCGAAAGAGCCCGTCGACTCCGCCGGCGGGGTGCCGCACGCATCCGCCGCACGGCACACCGCGAGTGCCTCTGCATGATTCCCATGACCTCCCAGCGCATCAACCGTCCCGTCGGGCGACGTCCTACCTCGCGCACCCCAGCCGGTCAGCGGTCGGGTCGACGCCGGGGTCGGGGAACGGCGGGGGCGGGTCGCCGCCCGAGATGAAAAGAAGCGTCACCAGGACGAGGGCGTCGTTGATCTGGACGCGGCCGTCGTCGTCCGCGTCCGCGGCGTCATCGCACGGGATCGCCGGTCCGCCGCGGAAGAGCGCGTTGAGCAGGAAGAGAGGATCGCTCAGGTCGACGCGCCAGTCGCCGTTGGCGTCGCCGCGGACGAAGAGCCGATCGATGGTTCCGGGCGTGCCCCCAATGACGCGCGCCGCGACCCAGTTCTGCCCGCGGTCGTTGTCGCGCCGCGGCCCCGTCTGCGTCAGCTCGATCGAGAAGCCGTCGAGCACGACCGGCCACGGGGGCGAGTCGCCGTAGTCGAGCAGGTCGATGGTCGCGGGATGGCCGGGCCCCGCGTCCACCAGCCGGAGCCTCTCGCCCTCGTTCGCGAGCCGTCCGGCGTACTCGCCGAAGATGCGCGTGACGGCGACGACGTCGGGATACGCCGCGGAGAAGCGGTCGAGCGACCGCACGACGAGGATCGTCTCGCCGGCGCCGACGCGCGTCCGAGGCGGGAACGTGTAGCGAATCCCCTCGGTGAATCGCCACCCGGAGATGTCGATATTGCGGCCGGTGGTGTTCAGCAGCTCGACGAACTCGAGGTCCTCCGAGTCGCCGATGGCGTCATACATCACCTCGGTGATCTGCATGCTGTCGTGGTCGGGGATCTCGGGGTGGTGAAGGAGCAGGTCGTTGACCAGGAAACGGCTGTGGAGCTCGAGCTGCTGCCGGACGATCTCGACCTGCGTCAGCATGTCGTCGTCGCTGATGCAGCTGTCGAAATCCGGATCGCACGGAAAGCGACCCCATCGCTCGATGTCGTCGCGCTGCTCGTCACGCAGCAGGTCGACGAGCTCGTCGATCTGCGGGTCGTACGCCTCCCTGTTGTACTTCTGCTGGAGCACGTCCCAGAGCCGCACGAGGTAGGCCCGCCGGTAGTAACCCTCACCGGCGTGGAAGAAAAACTCCGGTAGATAGTTGAGCAGCAGGCCGCCGCGCACCGTCGTCGTGAACCACGGGACGAGTCCGAACAGCGGGCTCAGCATGCAGCAGTTGAGCGTGCCGACCGGCCGGCCGTCCTCCGGGTCGACGACGTCGGGCTCGAAGAACATGCCGAACACGAGATCCATGTCCCACGTCAGCAGTCCCCAGCGATCGTCCCTCGAGTCGCGGTAGAGGAAATGGTTCTTGGCGAAACTGTCGATGTTGTTCAGCGCCACCTGCGAGATCTGATAGGAGATCACCATCTCGGGTTTGGCGTTCGCTTCCATGAACTCGACCGACGGCCCGGCGAGGCCGTCGTCGTGCAGGCGGTCGATGAACGAGCCGATGTCCGAGAAGTCGCCGTCCTCGCGCGATTCCTCCTCCCACGCCGCCGCGTACCCCTCGAGGTTCGGATGCCTGGAGATGCCGCGGGGCGGCGGCTGACCCGGCGGTCTGCGCGGCGGCTGCCTCGCCTTGTAGAGGAATCCGGCCTCGTCCACGCGGTTGCGCTCGAGAAAGCGCCGGTCGGGGTGCTCGAGGTAGAGGAACAGACCATGGTACTCGCCGTTGAGGTGAACGCGGATGAACTCCGTCTCGCACGCCGGCAGACCGGTCTCGCGGACGAAGTTCCACGCCAGATGCTCGCGGAGCAGGGACTTGTCCGTCCACAGCCCCTGGAGGTTGAGCTTGCGAACGCCCCGAAAGATACGCCCGCGGTTGAACCGGAACTTCAAGTTGCGCTTCTCGACGAAGCATCCGGTGTTGCCGCGGAAACGCAGGCCGACCTCCGGATAGATCTCGCCGCGGTGGGCGAGCGCGGCCGGCTGCAGGCGGTTGCAGTTCAGGGCCCGGTTGATATCGGCCGGGGAGCGCGGATCGACGCCCGCGAGGAGGACGTGGTACGTCTCGAGAGGCGACGGGTCCTGGCGGTCGTTGATGTACACCCCCCAGGTCTCCTCGGAGCCGGGGTCGCCGGGATTGGCCGACCGCGGCGAGCGGGCGACGACGCCGTCCACGGTCTCGGCCTCGAAGCGATACAGCAGTTGCGTGTTGTGCGGAAACGGCGGCAGCTGCACGCCGAAGACGCCGTCGCCGGCAAAGCCGTCGCCGTGGGCCCCGTCGTCGAACATGTCGACCGTGTTGCCGACCCGGTTGACGCTGTAGGCGACGCGCACACGGCGTAGCCCCGCGACGGCCTCTTGACGGAGTCGCGCGGACACCCACACGCCGTCGTCCGAGGTGGGCTCGATCGGAAACCGCCCCCGGTGCGTGAAGAAGGGCGGCACCGCGTCCAGCGCGCGAGAGTTCCTTCGCCCCGGCGTCATGCTGCGCTCCCCGAAGACATAGTCGATCTCGACGCCGCCGCCGAGCAGCAGCGTGTAAATCTCGGTGCTGCCGCGCACGTACCGGAACGAGAGCGTCAGCCGGTAAGAGGCATTGATGTCCAGCTGCCCCGTCCGGAACGACGTGGTGACGCTGTTGAGAGCGTTGCACCGCCCGATGCAGCGGTCGTCGCAGATCAGCCGCAGGCCGGCGCTGCCGCCGACGCCGATGCCGTTCTCGACGCGTGACCGCTGGCAGTTGCCGTTGAAGGACCAGTTTCGGTCGCCCGCCTCGAAGTCTCCGTTCTCGATCAAATTGACGCCGGGAGCGTCGAGTGGCTCGAGGACGATGTCGTCGATCAGATACTCGGCGATGCCGTCGACCCCGGCGACGAACACCTGCGTGAAGAGGTTCCCGAGCCGGCCCTCGGCGGTGATGGTCTCGAAGTCGCTCGACGCGCCGACGAAGCTGCCGTCCCAGCTGGCGGGATCGATGCCGGGAGCGGTCGGGACGATCTTCTCGAGGCTGCGACCGAGGCCGTCCGGATAGTGCGGCCAGTCCCCGTCCTCGCCGTACTCGACGACGTCGACCAGCACACCGCGATCATCGACCAGCGCCAGCCGCTCGCCGCCGTTGGCCAGCTCGCCGAGGAAGTCGCCGACGACGTTCTCGATGCCGAAGCGCTCGCGGATGAACGCGGCGTTTCGAGCGACGACGAGATACCCCTGCGCCGGGATCGTCGAGTCCGGCGTCGCCGGGAACGTGAAGGAGATCCCGTTCGCGAAGCTCCAGCCCGCGACCGACACCGGGCGCCGACCGGGGTTGAAGAGCTCGACGA
>JBFFXF010000279.1:0-9497 GCA_041569895.1 Planctomycetota bacterium
CGACGTGGGGTAGGCCTCGACGACCGAGAGCGCCCAGGCGTTGCTCGAGTACACGAAGACCTCGAGCCCGGCACCGAGGCTCTCGCGCGCGGCGTCCCCGGCCAGAACCGGAAGCCACGGCAACTCGACCTCCCCCGCGGGCGCGGCCTCGACCGGCGCCCCCAGCCCGACGAGCGCCAGGTCCCGGATGGCGTCCACCTGGACGGCGCCGGCCACCTCGTGGACGCCCGCCCCGGCGATCCGACAGCGCCCCGAGGAAGCGCCGAGGATGGCGCCGAGCCGTGCGAGAACGAGAGCGCGCTCCGTGATCAGGACGCCACTGGTGTTCCTCATGCGGTCTCCGTCGGCGTCGAACAGCTCGAGCGTCACGGTGGCGGCGCGCGCCAGCTGCAGGAGCCCCGCGGGCGACAGCGGTTCGACCTCGGCGAGGTCCCCCTCGACCTGCACCGGGCGCTCGGGCGCCGTCTCGTCCTCGACCGGCCGCGGCCTCGAAATGGCCACCGGTCGCGGCTCGGCCGCCAGCGGAGGATCGACGCGCGGGGACTCGTCGTGCAGAAAGAGGATCGCGAGGATGGCCGCCAGGGCGACCGCGAAGAGAGCCATCAGCGTCCACGACGCCCTGACGATCGCCGACCCCTCGCCGGCGCGCGACGGCGCCGGCCTCGACGGCGGAGCGGTCGTGCGCGAGAGGGGCGTCGCGACACCCGTCTCGGACATGCGCTCGCCGCACTGCGCGCAGAAGAGAGCGCTGGCGTCGTTATAGGAATCGCAGCGTGGGCACTGGATCATCGGGGACATGAGGCGCGCTCAGCCCCCAAGTATCACGCCGGCGGCGCGGCGTATCAAGTGATCCCCGGACCTCAGCGGTGGCGCGGTTGAACCCCCCCCGGCGGACCCGTACCATGCCGGAAAGCAGGCGGCCAAGACGTCGATGCGGGCCGATATGAAGGAAACCGGCCAGTGCGCGTCGTCCTCGTCCTCGTCCTCGTCCTCGAGACGGAGACAGAGGCAGAGACAGAGGACCGAGGACCGAGGCAAGAGTCGGAGTCGGAATCTGCCTCGGTCAGCGGTGATCGGTCATCGGTTATCGGAATCGGTATCGGACATCGGAGTCGGAATCGGTATCGGAATCGGTGTCGGAGTCGGTGTCGGAGTCGGCATCGGCATCGATCGTCGAGCACCGAACCGAGCCACCCCGGGCCCGGGAACGTGAACGTGAACGGAGACGCGAACGGAGACACGGCGTGCCCGACAACCGCGAGCAGCATCTGAAACTCGTCGACCGCCTGCGGGAGCTCCGGGAGGAGGCCGCGCGTGGTGGGCCGCAGTCGGCGCTCGACAAGCACCGGGCGCAGGGCAAGCTCCCCGTGCGCGACCGGGTCGCCAGGCTGCTCGATCCCGACAGTCCGTTTCTCGAGCTCGCGCCGCTCGCGGGGCTCGGGCTGTACAAGGACGTGCCGCCGGGCGCCGGGCTGGTCACCGGCATCGGTCGCATCCATGGCCGGTCCGCGCTCGTCATCGCCAACGACGCGACGGTCAAGGGCGGCACGTACTATCCGATCACCGTCAGGAAGCACCTCCGCGCCCAGGAGATCGCGCGCGAGAATCGGCTCCCCTGCTTCTACCTGGTCGACTCGGGCGGCGCGTACCTGCCGCTGCAGGCCGAGGTGTTCCCCGACCGCGAGCACTTCGGGCGTATCTTTTACAACCAGGCCCGGCTCTCGGCCCTCCGCGTGCCGCAGGTGGCGATCGTCCTCGGGTCGTGCACCGCCGGCGGCGCCTACATCCCGGCGATGAGCGACGAGGCCGTCATCGTGCGCGGCACGGGGACGATCTTTCTCGGCGGTCCGCCGCTCGTCAAGGCGTCGACCGGCGAGGAGGTCTCGGCGGAGGAGCTCGGCGGCGCGGACGTTCACTGCCGCCGCTCCGGGGTCGCCGACCACCTGGCGGAGAACGACGATGACGCCATCCGCATCGCGCGCGAGATCGCGCTGACGTTTCCGCCGCCTCCGCCGAGCGGGCCGCCGCACGAGCCGGTTGACCCGGAGGGCTCCGCGGAGGAGCTCTACGATCTGGTCCCCACCGATCACCGCAGGGGCTACGACGTGCGCGCGGCGCTGCGGCGCATCGTCGATGGCGGTCACCTCCAGGAGTTCAAGGCGCTCTACGGCTCGACCCTGGTGACGGCGTTCGCGCGCATCTGGGGCTATCCGGTGGGCATCATCGCGAACAACGGCGTGCTCTTCTCGGAGAGCGCTCTCAAGGGCACCCACTTCATCGAGCTCTGCGACGCGCGCGGCATCCCGCTGGTCTTTTTCCAGAACATCACCGGTTTCATGGTCGGCAAGCAGTACGAGGAGGGCGGCATCGCGAAGGACGGCGCGAAGATGGTCCACGCGGTGTCGTGCTGCCGCGTCCCTCGCCTGACCGTGATCATCGGCGGGTCCTTCGGGGCCGGCAACTACGGCATGTGCGGCCGCGCCTACGACCCGCGATTCCTCTGGATGTGGCCGAACGCCCGCATCTCGGTGATGGGAGGCGAGCAGGCGGCCGACGTGCTGGTGACCGTGAAACGCGACCAGCTCGCGCGGCGCGGCGAGGTGATGTCGCCGGAGCAGGAGCGCGAGATCCGCACGCCGATCCTCGAGAAGTACGAGACCGAGGGAAGCGCCTGGTATTCCACGGCGAGGCTGTGGGATGACGGTGTCATCGATCCGATCGAGACGCGCGACACGCTCGGGCTGGCGCTCGGCGTCGTCCAGAACGCGCCCCTCGAGCCCGGGCGCTTCGGAGTCTTCCGGATGTGAGGAGGCGAGCCCACGGCCGCAGCGCACGCCGTGGCGGAGACCGACATGGGAACACAGAGCACCGTGAGGCCAACGGTCACGGGTCCGGTCCTTCGACTGACGCTCTCGCGGCCGGAGAAGCGCAACGCGTTCGACGAGCCGATGATCGAGGCGCTCGAGGCCGAGGCGGTCCGCGCCGCCGAGGAGGACGCCGTACGCGTGGTGATTCTCGACGGGGACGGACCGACGTTCTGCGCCGGCGCCGATATCGACTGGATGCGCCGGTCGGGCTCGAAGAGCGCCGCAGACAACCGCAAGTCCGCCGCCCGCATGGCGGCGATGTTCGAGGCGCTCGACGCGCTGCCGATGCCCCTGGTCGGACGCGTCCACGGAGCGTGCCTCGGCGGCGGCGTCGGACTCCTCGCCGTATGCGACGTCGTCGTGGCCGAGGCGAGCTGCACATTCGCCATGAGCGAGGTGCGCCTCGGCATCATCCCCGCGGTGATCGCACCGTACGTCACCGCGCGCATCGGTCCCGGACGCGCCCGCGAGCTGATGCTCAGCGGCCGCCGTTTCACCAGCGAGGAGGCGGAGCGCATCGGACTCGTCCACCTCGTGGCCGGCACGGACACGCTCGACGACGCCATCCGGGACACCGTGCACGAGCTGCTCCAGGGCGCCCCCGGCGCCCAGCGACACCTCAAGAAGTTCCTCGCCGAGCTCGAGCTCAGACGAGCCCGCGGCGAACCCCTCGGCCCGTGGACAGCGGAGGAGATCGCCCGCGCGCGATCGACGCCGGAAGCGAGGGAGGGCCTCGCCGCGTTCCTGAACCGCGAGGCGCCACCGTGGCGAGTGGAGGAGTGAAGCGCGGCCGACGGGCGACGAGGACGGGAACGCAGATTACGCAGATTTGCGCAGAGACAAAGACCGAGACAGAGACCAGAGATCAGAGATCGGAGATCCGATGACCGAGTCAGAGTCGGACTCGGGTCATCGGAGTCGGAATCGGTATCGGTATCGGTCATCGGTATCGGTCATCGGTATCGGTCATCGGTATCGGTCATCGGAATCGGAATCGGAATCGGAGTCGGAGACGAACTCAATGACGAGCGCCTTCGGGCACGGGCACGGGCACGGGACCGGGACCGGGGACGTTTGAAGAAGCCATGAGCGTTCTGACCCTCCCCCCCACCGTGCGGATCGTCGAGGTCGGTCCTCGCGATGGTCTCCAGAACGAGTCGGCGACGGTGCCGTCCGACGTCAAGGTGGCCTTCGTCGAGGCGCTTGCCGCGGCGGGACACCGGCATATCGAGGTGACGTCGTTCGTGCGTCCGGACCTCGTTCCCCAGCTCGCGGACGCCGACCGCGTCTTTCGCGACGTGCGCAAGCGCGATGGCGTCGTCTACACCGCGCTCGTCCCGAACGAGCGCGGTCTCGACCGGGCCCTCGCCGCCGGCGCGCGATCGATCGCCGTCTTCACGGCGGCCAGCGAGACCTTCAGCCAGAGAAACACCGGCTGCGACGTCGCGACATCGCTCGAGCGCGTCCGACGCGTCGCCCGGCGCGCGCGCGACGAGGGCCTGCAGGTGCGCGCCTACGTCTCGACGGCGTTCGTGTGTCCGTACGAGGGCGTCATCCCGCCTGCCGCGGTGACGGCGATCGTGGATGAGCTGCGAGCGGCGGGCATCGAGTCGATCTCGATCGGCGACACCATCGGCGTCGCGGAC
Source organism: Planctomycetota bacterium (assembly GCA_041569895.1). Taxonomy (GTDB): domain Bacteria; phylum Planctomycetota; class UBA8108; order UBA8108; family JACQVS01; genus JBFFXF01. The sequence goes on from JBFFXF010000279.1 coordinate 4,514, forward strand.
CCGGCGATGGTCGACCGCCTCCTCGACCGCCTCCTCGACGCGAGCGCCGCCCGGCGCCCGGACGCCGCCCGCCCGCTCGAGGGCATCGCGTTGCACCTCCACGACACGCGCCACCGCGCCCTCGCCAACACCCTGGTCGGCCTGCAGCACGGCGTCGAGGAGTACGACTCGAGCGCGGGAGGCCTCGGAGGCTGCCCCTTCGCACCCGGGGCGAGCGGCAATCTCGATACCCATCTTCTCGTCGAGATGCTCGAGGCGATGGGCATCGCGACCGGCATCGACCTCGCGGCGCATGATCGCGCGGCGGAGGGGATGGTCAAGCGGGTTCGGACGGGCGGGTAGCCGGGACCGGCATCGGTCCGGATCCGGATCGGTCTCGGAGTCGGTCTCGGAGTCGGTCTCGGAATCGGAATCGGAGTCGGAATCGGCCATCGGTATCGGAGTCGATCATCGGACTCCGCAACCAGAGCCTTCGAGGACGGGCACGGGAACGGGAACGGGTACGGGAACGGCTACGGGTACGTTTTTGCAACGCTGGAATCGGAGTCGGTCATCGGTCTCGGACTCCGATCCGAGACCTCAAAAACTCTTCCGCCCCCTTCGCGCCGTCATCTCCACCCGCCCCCGGAGCACCGTGCCCTGTCTCGCCACCGCCGCGCGGATGCGTTCGAGCTCGCCGAGGAGCTTCATGATGTCGCCCGCGGCGCTCCTGGGCTGCTCTCCGGTGTCCGGCTGGCTGCCGACCAGCGCGGCGACCAGGGTGGCCCAGCGTTCGAGAGTCCTCGCGTCGAGGTCCATGACGAGGCCGCGGTCACCCGGGACGTCGAGCCAGCGGGCGGCGGCCCTCGGATCGACGCCCGCGGCGCCCTCTCCGCGACGGCGGGCGACCGCGCTCCGGGCGAGCTCCGTGGCGCGCGCGTGGAGGACCAGCTGGTCGTCCTCGACCGCCAGGGAGAGATCATCGCCGGTCTTCTGTGCGGCGGCGATCGGAGCGGCCTCCTTCGCGTCGGAGAGCGAGGCGAGCAGCGCCGCGTCGCCGGAGCCAGTGGCGAGGAGGACGACGTCGCCCCGCAGCTTCGCGACGAGCGCGCGCCGGCCGGACTCGTCGAGCCGCTCGCCGAAGGTCTTCCACCACGCGGCGAGCGCCTCGCGCTGGATGACGCCCGACTCGATCAGCCGTGGGCCTCTCGAGAGGAGCGCGGAGACGTCGAGACCGCTGAAGGCGAGGAACGATTCGGCCTCCGCGGGGACGAGTCGGTCGACGGGATCGAGCGGACGGCCGTGGAACACCTTGCCGAGCTCGCGCTCGGCGTGATTCTCCCGGAGCGTCACCGCGAGCCGGCCGACGAGCTCGCCGCCGTCCTCGGTGGCCGCGACGCGGAAGGCCGCGCCCTCGACGACGTCGAAGCTGTCGCGGAACGACCGCAACCTGTCAACGGCGACGCCGAACACCTCGGCGAAGCGGGCGTCGCTGACGTCCTCGGAGGACGTCACGAAGCGGAGCAGCGCATCGACCTGCTCGAAGTGGATCCCCGGTCGCACCAGCGCCTCGAGGAACTCGGTTCCCTTCACCGCCGGCGGGGGCAGCGTCGCGATGAGCTCGTCGTAGGCCTCATCGATCACCAGCCCGTTGCCGACGCCCTTCGACGCCAGCAGATTGAGCGAGTGTCGCATCAGCTTTGTAGACGTCGACACGGCGAGCACGTCCGGTGATCCGCCGAGACAGATCTGCGCGTCGGCGTCGCGCGCGGACTGCACGACCACGGTCGGGATCCCCTCGCGCACCGTTTGCACCATCTCCAGGTCATCGCCGCGAGCCGCGATCTCCTCGAGCAGACCGGTGAGCTGTCGCGACAGGCGCGGGCGCGCGTCGGGCTCGACGCGAAAGAGCGCCAGGACGTCGATGCGCGGGAACTGGGATCGCAGCGCGATGACGAACTCGCGGTCGAGGAGCGTGCGCCACTCGATCGTCCCGATGACGGCGAGCCAGGCGCGGGCCTCCCCCCGGGCGCGCTCGCGAAGCTCGCGGAGCTGCTCCTCGCCGGCCTCCCCGGCGTCTGCCGGCGGCGCCAGCAGGGAGTGCACCACGCGCTCGGGGAGCCGCGCGTCGCCGAGCGCATCGATCAGGCCGCCGAAGCGGTCACCCACGGCGCGCCACGACGGGCTCCGGACGCCGCGGACGTAGAGCACGCAGTCCGGCGGCGCGCCGAGCCCGAGGTGCGGCGTCGGCTGCCGCGTCACATCGCTGCCCTGCTCCTCCCCCGCCAGCGGCCTCGGATCCGCGATCGAGGCGAGCAGGACGAGCACCGCGATCGACACCGAGGGCAGCGCGGAACGAGAAGTTCTCATGAGAAGATCCACTCCAGGATGGCCTTCTGGGCGTGCAGGCGGTTCTCCGCCTGACGGAAGACGACCGACAGCGCCGAATCGATCACGTCGTCGGTGACGACGACGTTGCGCCGCACCGGCAGGCAATGCATGAAGTACGCGCGGCTCGTCAGCGACATGACGTGGGAGTCGACAATCCAGTCGCGGTGCTCGTTGCGCCGCCGGGCTTCCTCCTCCGCATCCTCATATCGGCCGAGACCGCCCCACGCCTTGACGTAGACGATCTTCTGGTCGCGGAAGGCCTCCTCGCGGTCGTGGACGATCCGCAGGCGCCCGTTCGAGCGCGACACCAGCGATTCCGCGATCGACAGGATCCCGGACTGCAGCTCGAAGCCGGGCGGGTGCGCGAGGGTCACGTCCATCCCCATCTGCGTCGCCGCCAGGAGGATCGAGTTGGGGACGGCCATCGGGAGCGGATTCGGGTGGTAGGCCCACGAGATCACGATGCGCGCGCCCTGGAAGGACCCGAGCAGCTCGCGGATGGTCACCAGATCGGCGAGCGCCTGACAGGGGTGGTAGTTCGCCGACTCCATGTTGAAGACCGGCACCTTGGCGTGATCCATGAACGTCGTCAGCGTCCGGTCGAGCAGGTCCTCGTCCTTGTTGCGCCCGCGCGCGAAGGCGCGCAGCCCGAGCGCGTCGAAATAGCGCGACAGGACGCCGACCGCCTCCTTGACGTGCTCGGACCGGTCCTGGTCCATGCGCACGCCGAACTCGGTCTCGAGCTGCCACAGGCTGTCGGCATCGAGCGTCGAGACGCCGCCGCCGAGCTGGCGGACGCCGACCTCGAACGAGCACCGGGTCCGCAGGGATGGGTTGAGGAAGAGCAACCCGATCTGCTTCCCGGAGAGGCGCTCGACGTACGGGTCCTGCTTGAACTCGATCGCTCGCTCGATGAAGGTCTGGATCTGCTCGATGGAAAACTCGGTCAGGCGGTAGAAATGGCGCATCGTGGAACCGTCGTTCTCTCCGGTCAGGTGACTCCGGACCTGTCGGTCCGGACGTGTGCCGCTGGCGGTCTCGCCGCCCTCGATTGTAACGTCACGACTCCCCGAGCGCGATCGGCTCGAACGCGGCGAAGAACTCCTCCCATTCGGCCTCCCCGACCGTCAACGGGGGCAGCAGCCGCACGGTGTTCGGATCGGTCGAGGCCCCGGCGAGGATGCCGCGCTCGCGCAGCCGGGCGGTGACCTCCTTGGCCGGCACGGTGCACTCGATGCCGATCAGGTAACCGAGCCCGCGCACCTCACGCACGAGGCCCCGGCCGGCGAGCCCGCGCAACCGCTCCAGCACCTGCTCGCTGTTGCGCGCGACGTTCGAGAGCAGGCCCTCGTCCTCGATCACCTCCATGGTGGCGACGATCGCCGCCGCCGCGAGCGGGCCGCCGCCGAAGGTGCTCCCCTGGTCGCCGACCTTGATGGTCGAGGCGATCGGCTCGTTGACGACGACGACGCCGCACGGAAAGCCGCCGGCGATGCCCTTGGCGCTGGTCGCGAGGTCCGGCTCGACTCCCCAGCAGTCGCCGGCGAACCACGTGCCCGTGCGGCCCGGCGCGGTCTGCACCTCGTCGAAGATCAGCGCGATGCCGCTGTCGCTGCAGTGGCGGCGAAGCCCCTGGTAGTAGTCGGCCGCCGCGACGCGGATGCCGGCGAGGCTCTGCACCGGCTCGACGATCACGGCCGCGACGCCCCCGGGATCGATGCGACGGAGCGCGTCGAGGTCGCCGAACGGGACGAAGTCGGTGAGGCCGCCGAGGTTGTCGGGGAAGGCCGAGCGCATCGAGTCGCTGCCCGAGACGCTGAGCGCGCCGATCGTCCGGCCGTGAAAGCCGGCCGCGGTGGCGACGATCCGGCTGCGGCCGGTGTAGCGGCGCGCGATCTTCAGGGCCGTCTCGTTCGCCTCGGCGCCCGAGTTGGCGAAGTAGACCTGGTGCGCGCTCCGGTAGCTGCGCGTCACGAGGAGCTCGGCCGCGCGCGCGCGCAGCGGGTGATAGCAGATGTTCGAGTAGAAGCCGAGCTCCCCGGCCTGGCGCGAGATCGCCTCGACCCAGCGCGGGTGTGAGTGTCCGATGATGGCGACGGCGTGGCCCCCGTAGAGGTCGAGGTAGCGGCGCCCGGAGTCGTCGAAGACCTCGTTTCGACTCCCGCGCACGAGCGCGAACGGGAGCTTGGCGTAGGTCGGGAGGACATAGCGGTCCTCCCGGTCGTTATCCTGCGACCCGCCGGTCGGGCTCATGGTTCTAAAACAAGCCTCCGGAGTTCACGGCCTCTTCCCCCGTACCCGTACCCGTACCCGTACCCGTTCCCGTTCCCGTTCCCGTGCCCGTTCCCGAAAGCGATCGCAGTCACGCGAGCGGCCGACGGCGGGGCCGGGCGATCGGAGTCCGGGACCCAGGGTTCGGTTCCGATGACCGACGACCGATTCCGAGGTCCGATACCCGATGACCGACTCCGACTCCGATGACCGAGACCGATTCCGATTCCGATGGCCGAGTCCGATTCGGACTCCGATCCCGATGACGGAGACCGATTCCGATTCCGACTTCGACCTCTGTCCTCTGTCCTCTGATCTCTGTGTCTGTCTCTGTCTCTGTCTC
>JBFFXF010000280.1:0-9454 GCA_041569895.1 Planctomycetota bacterium
GATGAGCGGCGTCGTCACGCCGTGGACCTCGACGCCGCGGCGGCGCCGCACGAGATCGGCCCCGGCGACGATGTTGCCCCACTGGTCGCTGCCGCCGAGCTGCAGCATGCAGTCGTACTCGCGAAAGAGCACCAGGAAGTCGTACGCCTGCAGGAGCATGTAGTTGAACTCGAGGAAGCTCAGGCCGGCCTCCGACTCGAGGCGCGTCTTGAAGCACTCGTGCGACAGCATGCGGTTGACGCTGAAGTGCCGCCCGTAGTCGCGCAGGAACTCGAGGTAGTCGAGGCCGGTGAGCCAGTCGGCGTTGTTGAGGACCAGCGCTCGCCCGCCGTCGAAATCGAGGTACCGCCCGAGCTGGGCGCGGATCGCGGCGAGGTTCTCGTCGATGCGATCCCGCATCAGCAGCTGCCTCATCTCCTGCTTGCCGCTCGGGTCCCCCACCAGCCCGGTGCCGCCGCCGACGATGGCGATCGGCCGGTGTCCGCACCGCTGCAGGTGGACGAGCGACATGATGGTCAGCAGGTTGCCGACGTGCAGGCTGGACGCCGTCGGATCGAACCCGATGTACGCCGTCACCGGCTTGCCGCCGAGCAGCCTTCGCAGGTTGTCGCGGCCCGCGGCATCGTCCGTGGTCTGCTGGATGAAGCCCCGGGCCTCGAGGATGTCGAGTACGTTGTTCTTGTCGCTCATTGATCGAGTCGTTCGAGTCGTTCGACCAGTGCCCTGACGGCGTCCGCGGCCAGCACGGCCGCGTGGAAGTGGCTCGCCTCGAGCCCGCCGATGGCGCCCGCGATGTCGTCCGGTCCGAGTCCCGCGAGCTCGGCGGCGCTCGCCCCGCAGACGCGCTCGATCATCGCCGAACCGGCGGCGATGGCGGCGGGACAGCCGTAGACCTGGAAGCGCGCGTCGTCGATGCGGCCGCCGGTGGCCTTCCAGGTGAGTACGAGGAGGTCGCCGCAGACGGGGTTCTCCACCTCGAGCCGTCCGTCGGCGTCGTCGAGCACGCCGGTGCGCCGCGGATTGCGGAAGTGGTCGTCGAAGACCGAATCCGGTGGCTTCCCGGACGAGCTCTCCGCGGCGTTCCTGGACAAGTTACCCGACAAGGCCGTCGAGCTTGCCCGCGAAGACGCTCTCGGGATTGTATCCGCGGACGGTCTCGACGACCTCGCCGCCCTTGAAGAAGAGGATCGTCGGCACCGAGGTGATGCCGTACTGCTCCGCGAGCGCGACGTTGGCGTCGATGTCCACCTTGCCGACCTTCGCCTTGCCCTCATACTTGCCGGCGAGCCTGTCGATGACGGGGGCGAGCTGCTGGCAGGGTCCGCACCACGTGGCGGTGAAATCGACGAGCACGGGCTGCTCGGACTTGAGGACCTCGTCCTGGAAGTTGTCGACGGTGAACGCGAGAGCCAAGGGACGTGCTCCTTTCGTCAAACGTGGATCTCCGGGCGCTCCTCGCGGGGGGTCATTCGACACCCTCGAGGCCGGCCGCTTCCACGCGAAAGCGCCGGAAGTCGGGTATTATAGCGTCCCCCTCACGGAGCGGCAAACGGCTGTTACACGCGCGTGACGGGGCGCGGGAACCACTGCGGCGACGCTGTCGTTGAGCTTCCCGGCGGCGCGGCGTCCGGTCGCGGCGGCGCTTCACCCTTGTTTCGGTCGGTGTCGATACGATAATTGGCGGGACCCGTTGCGCGCCGGTGGCGCGATGCGGGCGAGACCGTTCCAGCGGAAACCTCGATCAATCCCAGGCGATCCGGTGAGACGATACCTGATGACACACCGTCCCGCGCGGGGCGTCGCGACGACGCGGCAGGCGACACGCGCGCCGTTCCTCTCGACCATCGCGGCGCTCGCGATCATCGCGCTGACACCGGCGGCGGCGCGGGCCCAGAGCAGCCTCGAGCTGGTCGAGCTCGAGGCCGCCTTCGAGCCGGCCACGGCCGCGCCGGGCGCCGAGACCGAGCTCGTCGTTCGCTACTCGATCAAGAAGGGCTGGTACATCTACGCGCCGGATCACAAGGCGACCGGCGTGCCGACCGCGGTCACCGTCGAGGCGCCCTTCCTCGAGCCCGACGGCGACCTCCGCTTCCCCGAGCCGAGGATCAAGAGGATCGACGTCCTCGACGAGACCCACCGCATCCTCGACGGCGAGGGGACGCTCCGCCGGCGTTTCCGCATCGCGGGTGACGCCGGGACGGGCGCGCGGAGCGCCACGGTTCGCGTCACGGTGATGTCGTGCGACGACACGCGCTGCCTGCCGCCGGCCGAGGCCGAGCTCGGCGCGACACTCACGCTGGCGGCCGCCGTGTCGAAGTCGACGTCCGGGTCGGAGGCGAAGCCGAAGCGGAAGCCGCTCGACCTCACCGCGGGCGGCCTCGGCGATGAGCCGGACGGCACCGACGGTGACGCTGGTGACGCTGACGCTGACACTGCCGACGCCGATCCGTCCAGGGAGAAAAGCGCCAAGAAGCCCGGTCTCGGCGACCTCGGCATCGGGCTGCCGGGCGGGCTCGGCCTCAAGCCGAAGACCGGCGATCCGGTCACGTGGTCGCTCGAGCTCGACCCGCCGACGCTCCGACGCGGGGCGCGAGGCCACATCGTCGCGCGCTACGAGATCGAGTCGGGCTGGCACGTCTACTCGCCGGACCACGACTATCACGGAGTCGGCGTGGCGAGCGCGGTCAGGGTCGACTCCGGGTCGATCCGGGTGCGCGGCGCGCCGACCTTCCCCGAGCCGCACGTCCGCCGGCACGACGACGGCGCCGAGCGCACGCTCGACGGCTCCGGGGCGATCCGGTTCCCGTTCGTGCTCTCGCGCGAGGCCGCTCCGGGACCGCTCGCCTTCACCGCGACCGTGGACTACCAGGCGTGCACCGAGATCTCCTGCCTGCCGCCGGCGACCACCGATCCGATCGCGCTGACGCTGACGGTCTCCGAGGAGGAGCCCCTCGCGGCGGACGAGGTCGTCGAGGAGAAGGGCGCGGAGGGCGACGGCGGCGACCTCGGTCTGCTCGCGTTCCTCTTGCTGGCGATCGGCGGCGGCATCTTCACCCTGCTGATGCCGTGCACGTATCCGATGATCCCGATCACCATCAGCTACTTCACGAAGCAGGCCGAGTCGAACCGCTCGTCGGTCGTGCCGATGGCGCTCTTCTACGGCGCCGGGATCGTCTTCGACTTCATCCTGATCGGCGTCATCTTCGGCGTCATCATCGGCAGCAGCCGCGGGCTCATCGACTTCGCCACGAGCTGGCCCCTGAACGTGCTCCTCGGCCTGCTCTTCCTGCTGCTCGGGCTCAGTCTGGTCGGCCTCTACGAGCTCCGCCTCCCCCACTTCATCACCAAGTACTTCACGGGCGGGACCGCACGCGGCGGCTACCTCGGCGTCTTCCTCCTCGGGACGACGCTCGTGGTGACGTCATTCACGTGCACGGCGCCGTTCGTCGGAGCGACGCTCGCCGCCGGCGCCCGCGGGCAGTCGGCGGGGACGATCATCCTCGGCATGGGTGTCTTCGGGCTGACCATGGCGCTGCCGTTCGTCGGCCTGGCGCTCTTTCCGACGGCGGCGAAGAAGATGCCGAAGTCGGGCGAGTGGATGGGCACGCTGAAGGTCAGCCTCGGCTTCCTGGAGATCGCCGCGTCGTTGAAGTTCTTCTCGAACGCGGAGTTCGTCACCGGCCTGTTCGTCCTGCCGCGCGAGCTCTTCCTGCTGATCTGGGCGATGCTCTCCGGCGTCACGGGGCTCTACCTCCTCGGCATGATCCCCCTGAAGGTCGAGAAGCAGCCGTCGATCAGCCCGCGACAGCTCGTCGTCGGGCTCGTCGTGCTGCTGTTCGCGACGTACTGCGTCTACGGCGCGATGGGATACCGTCTCGACCGCATCATGCAGGCGATCGTGCCGCCCTACTCGAGCGCGGGCGAGGAGGTCGGCGCGGCCGGCGGCGGCGGCAAGAAGGGCTCGAAGATCACCTGGACGCTCGTCAAGGACGACTGGGAGGCCGGGCTCGCGAAGGCGCGCGAGGAGAAGAAGCTCGCCTTCATCAACTGGACCGGACGCACGTGAGTGAACTGCCGCCTGATGGAAGAGTCGATCTTCCATCGCCGGGAGGTCCGCCCGGAGCTCGAGAAGTACGTCGAGGTGCGACTCCACACCGATGTCCCCGAGGACTGGTCACGAAAGCTGAACGACCTCAAGCAGGAACGCATCGGCGAGGACACCAGCCCCTTCTACGAGATCGTCGACCCGGAGACGGGGGAGGCCATCTCGAGATTCGCCGGCGCGGACTTGACGGGGGAACGCTTCAGAGCATGGCTGGAGCGACATGCGGGGTAGGCTCCCTTCCACTCTGCCTGACTTGCTTTCAGACGATTCATAAGGAAGGCAGGAAACTCAGGAAAGCAGGAAACGGATGGACTGAAGGAATTGAGCTCTCTCGAACCAGGCGAGAGGCGAGATTGTTGCGACGTGGCCCGTCCGTTCCCCTTTCTCTCTCTTTCGTTTCCTGCCTTCCTCTTCTTCCTGCTTTCCTTAGAGATGCCTCGCAGAGTCTCGCCGGCGGAGTCGAGCAGCCATTTCGGGCACGGGCACGGGCACGGGCACGGGCACGGGAACGGGAACGGGAACGGGAACGGGGACGGGGACGGAGACGACGCCAATCCGCGAAATCTGCGGACCGATTCACGCGCCGCCGATGCGCCTCCCCCTCAAGCGGCGTCTTTCTCGGTCGATGCGCGCATCGAACGGCGGCAGTCCCTCGTAGCGCTCGCCCAGTTTCTCGAGCGCCGCGCCGAGTCGGCGGTCCGATATGATGCCCTCGAGCGCCAGCAGCTCGAGGAGCTCGCGCTCCGCGTCGCGGAGGACGCGGCCGAGGATCAGGGCGACCTCGCCGCGCTGCGGGAAACCGGATGACGACCTGCCGATAACTTCGCGGCACAGTCCGATGGCGGTGGCGTGGTCGCCGGCGGCGAGCGCCTCGCGCGCGAGCTCGAGCTTGCGGTCGAGCTCCTCGAGTCGACGCACGAGTCTCCTGTGCCCCGAGAGCGCCGCGGCGCGCACGTCGCGGATCGACCAGCGCTCGGACCAGCGACGCTGCACGCCGCCGTAGGGATCGAGCATGACGAGCGCCGGCAGCTTGTAGATCTCGTAGCGCTCGAGCAGGCGAACGACGTCGTCACCCCGCACGCGCGCACCGAGCACGTGCTTCTCGAGCGTGGCGCCCGGCGCGAACCTCCTCACCTGCACCGGATCGTCGGCGTCGTCCGGCGACGGAAAGTAGACGAGCACCCAGCGTGTCTCGCGCGCGGCGCGCTCGATCGCATCGGAGACATCGTTCGCCCAGAAGTCGTCCGGTAAACCTGGAACGACGAGAGCGACGAGCGTCGCGAGCGTGTGAGTGAAAAGGCTCAAGGGGCTTACCACGCGGTCCGATATCGAGGAGGCCCTGTCAGCGGCGCCTCACGTCCCACTCCATCGTGGTCGCGAACGCGACCGCTGACAACCGCAAAACTCGAGTGGCGCGTCGTGGTGAGGGGTCGGGCGAGGAATCGCTCCCGCGCATTTGGGTTGTCGGGCGAGGCAGCCGGAGAGGGACCTGGTCTGCTCGAGGGAGATCGCAGAGATGCTCGCGCTCGCGAAGTTCGACAGAGTCGAGGTCGCCGTCGCGTCGATGCTGTTCGCGCTTGGGTTCGCGTTCACGGCCACCGCGCACGCGGACGAGACCACACGGGAAGCGAAGTCACCGTGCGCGCTCCACCCCGCGGGAGAGCCGGAGACGCCTCCTCCCGCGACCGAGGACGAGACGCAGCCCGCCACGCTGCCGGCCAGCGCACCCGCGACCGAGCCGGCGCCGTCGAGGGCGACGGCCACGTCCGGGAGCTCCGACGAGAAGGAGGTCTCCCGTCCGGCTCGCTATCACGTCAACCGGCAGAAGATCTACTACGGCGACACGAGGAAGTTCACGCGGCCGGCGGTCCTCGAGGCGGCGAAGATCTACGACACCATTCCCGCTTACCGGAAGATCGTCAACCGCAAGCTGACGAGCGACGACCCGGAGTACTGGCCGCTGATGCGTCGCGCCGCCGGCGCGTTCGTGCGCGGCATGAAGGCGGTGTGCGCCAGACGCGGGTACGACCTCGTCGGCGAGCTCGGCTCCATCAAGCCGACGGCAAAGCGGGACACCGTCCCGGCCATCACCGACGACGTCATCGACGCGGTGAGAGCGGAGCAGATCGTCCGCGAGCGCATCGTCCGCGGCCGCGCCGCCGGCGCCACCGACGACGCCGAGCTCGAGGCGGAGCTCGACGCCCTGCTCTCGGAGCTGGTGAACTTCCCGGAGCTCTGAGACGCGCTCCCGAGCGGGTCGACCCGTCGATCGCGGGCGCAGCGGGCCTTCCGGCTACCGGCCTCTCGGCGGTTGGCGAAGTATCTCACTTCGCCATCGCTCCTTCTGTGATGCCCTTGACGGTCACATTCCTGCAAAGAGCCAACAAGGAGCATCCGTAAGACGGATTGATCTGCACCAGAACCGAATCGTTCTCGACGATTCGGGCTTTCAATGAGTTCAGGAAGTTCTGGCTTGCTCCCTCGGCACCTAAATCATAAAGCTCACAGAGCTCGCGATCGTCGATCTGACTTGAATTGTAAACAGACACATCCAGGATTATGTTTCCCTCCCTAAAATCTTGGGCTCTCAGTTTCTCGACTCCGGATAGAACGAGGTTGAACTCGGCTCCTTGCCTGTCGTTGAGAAGCACGTAGGCCGTATTCTGAGAACCAACCACGATCCCCTTCAGGAAGCCATCGTGGAGGTCGGGATGTGTGAGTAGACCCGAGTCGTTCACATTCAGCCGTTTCACAGAAAACTCCATTCACGACTACTAGTTGTATCCGAAGTGCTCGGACGGAAAGCCCGGCGATAATCCGAGCCCTGTCGCCGGCCCGGATCACTCGAGCGTGATCACCGAGACGCCGAACGGCACCTGGAGGGCGATGAACATCTCCAGGCAGCGGTGATCCACCTCGAATCCCGCCGTCTGGTTATTCGAACCGTAGCCGCAGAAGATGTCGACCGTGTATCGCTCCTTCAACGAGACGAGATAGTCGACGTGCGGCCGAACGATCATCCACAGGGCGAGCAGGTGGTCGGTCAAGGATCGCTCCTCTGGGATCGCGGGGCTGTAGTGCCACGCATCGTCCCTGTACGTCGCCTCGCTTCGACGGCCCTTCCTGTCGGCGCGACGGTGCGTGTGCGTGGGGGAGACTCCCAGGGTGCGGGAGATCTCGTCGAAATCCAGGGCGTCGCCGTGAATCCGCAGCGTGGCGGAGTGCGCGAACCAGGGTGGCTCGGTCGGGTAGATCACCCGGCCTCGGTCTCGATCGTCCGGGGGCGACATGGCCCGGTGATACCACACCACGATCGCCCCCATCGCCCCCCGGGGCGTGGGGACCGCGACGCGCCCCGATGAGTTTCCGGTCGTTTTTTCCTCTAAATGCTTTTGCAGAAATCACTTGCAGAGTTTGCGCTTTTCCGGAACAGAGCGCATACTCGAGTGGCGGGGTCCGCCATTGTGGGCTCCGGGGCCCGCCTTTCCGGGGTAGACGATCAACTCTCACGTGACATCTCGCGCTCTCTTTCTGGCCGTTGTCGGGTCGTTTCTCGCGGTTCCGCGAGCCGCGCTCGTCGGCGATGAGACGCCCCCACCGGCGAACTCCTCGTCGCACGATGCCCGCGCGTGCGCCGTTCACGTCGAGGGGCGCGATGCGGTCACAGCCGATCGCGCGCCGGCGCGTCTCGACGCCAGACCGAGATCCGGCAGCGTCCCGCGTCCGCCGGCGCTCGGGGGGACGCTCGCGGCCGGCGAGCCGTGCAGCGCGGCGGAGTTCGAGGCGCTGTCCGGTGCGTCGCTCGTCGAGGCGATCGCCGGGAGCTCGCACAACTGCCTCTACGAGCTGTGGAGCTACGACGCCGACGTCGCGACCGTCATCGACGGCTCGAACATCGTGCTGGTCGCGAACCAGATGACCGCCGACGCGGCGGACGTCGCGGCGAACGCGAGCCGGCTCACGCAGATGGCGTTCTTCTATCAGATCGCCTTCTTCCACGCGTGGTACCAGGCCGGGACCTCCTACGACGCCGCGACGGTCGACGCGGCGCAGCAGGCGCTGCTGGCGATCGCCGCCGATCCCGCCTTTCTCGCCGAGGGCGCGGACCTGACACGGCTGCGCAGCCAGTGGGCGACGAGCATCGACAGCGCCGAGGGCGTCCGGCTCGCGCTCGACGCGGTGCTCGACCTGCTCCAGCGCTACAACCAGGATCCGGCCCTCGCGGGGGACTACTACGAGCGGATCACCGTCTACTCGCTGCTCTTCGGGCTCTCCAGGCAAATCGGCAACAACGCGCACCTCGGCAGCGGCAGCCCGTGGTACGGCATCGTCTCGAGCGCGCTCGTCGAGGAGATCGCGGTCGTGGCGCTCGATCAGGATCATCCCCCGGACGCCGAGTACGTGGTCCTGAACGCCCTCTTCACGCTCGGCCGCATAAGCGCACTCGAGCCGGCGACCGCTGACCTCGCGCACGCCAGGGTGACGCAGGCGTACCAGACGTTCCCGCAGTACTCGGCACCGTGGATCGAGGCGGTCGGCGTGCTCGACGATTTCTACGGCGCGACGCTCCACGGTGGCGCGGTGCTCGACATCGACCAGATCCGCATCGACGTCACCGGGGCGGCGCTGCCGAACGAGTTCGTCTTCGACAACGGCGCGCTGGTCTTCAAGACCGGCATCGACCTGCCCCAGGCGGAGGCGCTTTACGACGCGATCCAGGAGGTCGAGAGCCAGTTCTTCAGGCTGTGCACGTATCTCGATCCGGTCCCCGGTGACGTCAACTCGACGGTGACACTGGTCATCTACGCCTCGCGCGCCGACTACGATCTCTACCAGCGCTTCCTCTACAACCTCGGCACCAACAACGGCGGCATCTTCATCGAGGCGGACGGCACGCTGTTCACCTACGACCGGACGCCGCAGGAGAGCATCTACTCCCTCGAGGACCTGCTGCGGCACGAGTACGTGCACTACCTCGACAGCCGCTACCTGGTGACGGGCGGCTTCTACGAGGCGGGGTCGCTCTACGAGGGCGACCGCATCGTCTGGTACACGGAGGGTCTGGCGGAGTACGTCGCCGGGAGCACGCGGGTCGACGGCATCCGACCGCGCCGGGTCCTCGTCGAGCAGATCGCCGGCGACGCGAGCCGCATGACGATCCCCGACGTCCTCTCCGCGACCTACTCGGGCGGCTTCACGTTCTATCGCTACGCCAGCATGCTCTTCGCGTACCTGCACGAGGAGAGGCCGGGGCTGCTCGTCGACCTCCTCGCGAGCGTGCGCGCCGACGACACCGCCCGGGTCGACGCGCTCTTCCTCGATCTGACCACCGACCCGGCGCTGCAGACC
>JBFFXF010000281.1:0-9433 GCA_041569895.1 Planctomycetota bacterium
GCTTCGGCGACTGGGGCCGCTGCGACGCATCTTCCTGATCTTTCGCCGGCACTTCGGACGGACGTTCGCGGGGCTGCGTCTCTGGCAGATCATCGCCGTTTCCGCCGCGGCCGGAGTCGGCGAGGAGTTCCTCTTCCGCGGCGCGCTCCAGTCCCGCATCGGCATCGCCGCGACGAGCATCCTCTTCGGCGCGCTCCACTGGATCACGCCGACCTACTTCGTCTTCGCCACGGCGATGGGCGTCTATCTCGGGTGGGCGTTCGAATGGAGCGGTAACCTGCTGGTGGCGATCGTCGTCCACGCGGTCTACGACGCCGTCGCGCTCACCGTCCTGCGGGCCGAGTTGCGCCGGCGCGGACTGCCCCGCGAGCGGGCTCTGGACGCGGTCGACTGATCGGTTCCGCCGTCTTGCCGACGCGCCGTGTGTGAACTGCCCCTGACGACATCGTATGATATTCGAGGGACTGAGAGCCGCCGGAGCTCGCCGGCGACCGATTCTTATCGGAACTCGAATCTCGGAGCTGACCGACGCCTGGAGTGAACGTGGAAGCGACAAGGGAGAACGCGGCCACGGAGCCGGAAGTCGAGGTCACCCTCGACTCCGTCATCGAGGAGCTCCGCAGGACACCCGGGGCCGAGTCCCGGCTGGCGATCCTCGAGGGCTTCGCGCGCGCTCTCCACTTCCGCACGCCGCGTCTCTACTTCACGACGCGGAGGATCGGCCGCCTCGCCGCGGAGATCGTCGAGGCGTTCGACTTCATCGACGGGCGTGCCGAGGACGAGATCCGCGTGCGCGTCTTCCGGGTCGAGGAGACCGGGCAGACGCTGCTCCAGGTCAACATGAACGATCAGCCGTTCATCCTCGATTCGGTCCTCGAGACGCTCCGCGTCCACGACGTGCCGATCGACGGCTACCTCCACCCGATCCTGCAGATCGACAGGGACGAGAAGCGGCGCATCACGGCGGTGCGCCCGCGCACGTCGCCGGGGAGTCACGAGTCGTTCCTGCATTTCCGCATCGGCCTGCCCGACGAGGAGCGTCGCAGGGAGATCGAGCGGGAGATCCACGAGGCGCTCCAGGATGCGCGGCGCGCGGTCGAGGACTTCCTGGCGATGAAGGAGCGCGTCGACGCCGTCGCGCGCGAGCTCGACACGTACCCCGTCGACAACACGGACGAGCGCGTCGACATCGAGGAGGCCGCCGCGTTCCTGCGCTGGATGCTGCAGGAGAACTTCGTCCTGCTCGGCTACCGCGCGTACCGGCTCTTCGACGAGGGCGGGGAAGAGCACATCCAGGCGGAGCCCGGCTCCGGCCTCGGCATCCTTCGCGATGACCGCAAGAGCGCCTTCAGCGACCCGACTCCTGTCTCCTCGCTCAACGAGAAGCTGCAAAAGCGCGTTCGCATGCGGATGTTTCCGCTGGTCGCAAAGACCAACCGGTTCAGCCGCGTGCACCGGCGAGCGCCGATGGACTACATCGACATCAAGCGCATCGACGCCGAGGGGCGAGTCGCCGGGGAGCACCGCATCCTCGGCCTGTTCACGGCGCGCGCCCTCAACCAGGTGTGTTCGGAGATCCCCGTCCTCCGCCGGAAGCTGACGGCGGTGCTGCGTCGCGCCCAGGTGCTCGAGGGCTCCCACGAGTACAAGAGCATCATCACGACCTTCAACAGCACGCCGAAGGCGGAGCTCTTCACGTCGTCCGTCGAGCAGATCGGCCGCAACATCGACGAGCTCATCGCGCTGCAGACGAGCAACGAGGTGCGCGTCTTCTGCGAGGCGGACCAGCTCGATCAGCGGATCTCCGTCATGGTGATCCTGCCGCGTGAGCGCTTCAACGCCGACATCCGGAAGCGGGTGCAGCGCGCCCTCGACGCGAGGTTCCGCGTGCCCTCGGTGGAGTACCGCCTGGCGCTCTCCGAGGAGGCCTACGTGCGCCTCCACTTCTACTACCAGGACACCACCGGCTCGCTCTTCGTGCCGACGCGGCTGGCGCTCGAGAACGCCGTGATCGAGGCGGTCCGGACGTGGGAGGACGATTTCGGCGACTCGCTCCGGACGCGTTTCGGGCAGGAGCGCGGCCGGGAGCTCACCCGCGTCTACACCGAGGCGCTGCCGGAGAGCTACAGGACGAGCGTCTCGCCCCGCCTCGGCGTCACCGACGTCGAGCACCTCGAGGACATGCGGCGCACGCAGCAGTTCCAGATCGCCATCGTCGACAGCGACGGCGGGCCGGACGTATCGAGCCTCAGGCTGTACCGCGCCGGCGAGAAGTACCTCCTCTCGGAGATCATGCCGGTGCTGACCAACCTGGGTCTGCTGGTGATCGACGAGAGCACCTTTGCCGTCGGCGGAAGCGGGCTGCCTCCGTGCCACCTGCACGCCATCAGGATCCGCAAGCGCAACCGCCAGCCGATCCCGCGCGAGCGGCGGAAGGACCTCTGCGACGCCATCCGCGCGATCCTCGACGGCGTCTACGAGAACGACGTCTTCGGCGAGCTGGTCGTGACCGCGGGGCTCTCGATCCGCGCCGTCGAGCTGGTCCGCGCGTACGTGCACTACTTTCACCAGATCGGCGCGCCGCACGACAAGGATTCGATCGTCTCCGCGCTGTCGAATCATCCGGACCTGACGCGGCTGATCGTGGAGTACTTCGAGACCAAGTTCCGGCCGCAGAGCGACGGCGCCAACGCGAAAGCGCGGCTCGCGGGGCCGCTGACGACGCTCGAGTCACGTGTCACGAGCGGTCTGGAGAAGGTCAGCGACATCAACGAGGACCGCATCATCCGCGGGCTCTTCTCGCTGGTGATGGCGACGGTCCGAACGAGCTACTACCAGCACGGCGGGACGCTCGATCGGATGTCGTTCAAGATCAAGGGGGCGCTCGTCCCCGGAATGCCCAGGCCGGTGCCGTTCGCCGAGATCTTCGTGCACAACGCGAGAATGGAGGGTGTCCACCTGCGCTCGGGGCCGGTCGCGCGCGGCGGCATCCGGTGGAGCGACCGCCGCGACGACTACCGCACCGAGATCCTCGGCCTGATGAGCACGCAGATCACCAAGAACGCCATCATCGTGCCGGTCGGCTCGAAGGGCGGCTTCGTCCTCAAGCGGCCGCCGGAGGGGCGCGAGGAGCTGATGGCGGAGGTGGCGCGCCAGTACGAGACGTTCATACGCGGCCTCCTCGACGTCACCGACAATCGCGTCGGCGATCGCGTCGAGCGTCCGCGCGAGACGATGATCTACGACGACGACGACCCGTACCTCGTCGTCGCCGCCGACAAGGGGACGGCGACGTTCTCCGACCTCGGCAACCGGATCGCGGAGGAGTACGGCTTCTGGCTCGACGACGCGTTCGCGTCCGGCGGCTCGCACGGCTACGACCACAAGAAGTACGGCATCACGGCGCGCGGCGCGTGGGAGTGCGTGCGGTGGCACTTCCTCGAGCTCGGGCTCGACGTCGACCGGGACGAGTTCACGGTGGTCGGCATCGGCGACATGAGTGGCGACGTCTTCGGCAACGGCATGCTGCTCTCGAGGAAGGTCAAGCTGGTCGCGGCGTTCGACCACCGCAACATCTTCATCGACCCCGATCCCGATCCGGAGCGCTCGTACAAGGAGCGCCAGCGCCTCTTCGAGTTGCCGCGGTCGAGCTGGAACGACTACTCGGCCAAGCTGATCAGCGCCGGCGGCGGTGTCTTCCCGCGCCTCGCGAAGCGGATCGTGCTGACGCCGGAGATGAAGCGGCTCTTCGAGACCGACGCGAGCGCGATGAGCG
The DNA here is from genome assembly GCA_041569895.1 of Planctomycetota bacterium. Classification (GTDB taxonomy): domain Bacteria; phylum Planctomycetota; class UBA8108; order UBA8108; family JACQVS01; genus JBFFXF01. Next base: position 3,776 of record JBFFXF010000281.1, read on the forward strand.
GCGAGGAGATGGTCCGCGCCATGCTTCGCCTGCCGGTCGACCTGCTCTACAACGGCGGCATCGGCACCTACGTCAAGGCGAGCAACGAGACCCACGCGGACGTCAGCGACGAGCGCAACGACTCGGTGCGCGTCGACGCGACCGAGCTGCGCTGTCGCGTGATCGGCGAGGGCGGCAACCTCGGTCTGACGCAGGCGGCGCGGGTCGAGTTCGCGCGTCGCGGCGGACGCATCAACACGGACTTCATCGACAACACGGGCGGCGTCGACCTCTCCGACCACGAGGTCAACTTGAAGATCGCCCTGGCGCCGCGCGTGCGGGACGGAACACTCTCGCGTGAAGCGCGCAACGAGCTCCTCGAGGGGATCGCACCCGACGTCTGCGAGCTCGTCCTCGCGACCAACAGGTGGCAGGCGCGGACGCTCTCGCTCGACGAGACGGCGACGCGGAACGACCTCTCGGACCACATCGCCCTGGTCGAGGACCTGCAGGCGAGAGAGCTCCTCGATCGGCGCCGGGACCGGTTCCCGAACGCCGAGGAGCTGGTGCGGCGCCGCGAGGAGGGGATCGGACTGCTGCGACCGGAGCTGTCCACCCTGCTCGCCTTCGCGAAGATCGACATCTTCAGGGCGCTGGCCGAATCGGGCCTCACCGATTCATCCGGCTTCGAGGGCTACCTGACGTCGTACTTCCCCGCGCGGGTGCTGGAGATCTGCGACCAGTGCGTCGATGCGCACCCGCTGCGACGCGAGATTGCCGCGACGGTGTGCACGAACGAGATCGTCCACCGCGGCGGTATCACCTTCGCGTCGCGAAGCCGGCGCGATCACGGGTGCACGACGGTCGACGTCGTGCGCGCGTACCGCGCCTCGGATGTCCTTCTCTCGGGCGATCAGCTCTTCGGGCCGGTGGTGACCGACCGTGGCATCCCGGTCGAGGCGTGGGGGTCCCTGGTGTTCCAGTATCGCGCCGCGCTCGCCGAGATGGTGGGGTGGCTGGTGCGCTCGTGGCCGGTCGACGAGCGCCGCGAGCCACAGTCGGTCGACGCCGTCGTTCGACGGCTCGCCCCGTCGATCGAGCGGGTCACCACGTGGATCGACGAGGAGGGCCTCGACTCGCTGCGGTCGATCGTCACGCTCCGGCACGACGAGCTCGTCCGCAAGGGAGTGCCGGAGGAGATCGCGCGCCGGGTCGGGCTCTTCGCCGTGCAGTGTCTCGTCCCGGGGATCGAGGCGATCGCGAGAACCGATTCCGGACGGATCGACACCGTGGCGCGTGTCTTCTTCCGGATCCACGAGATGCTCGCCCTGCCGCGAGTCCTCGGGTGCCTCGAGCGGCTGCCGGTGAGTGGCCCCGGCGATCGCACTGCCATGCGATCACTCCGCCACGAGATCCTCGCGCTGACCTTCGAGCTCACGGCGGCCGCCGCGCCGAGCAACGGGGCCGTGGCCGCGCGTGCGGCGGTCGAGCACTTCGTCGCCGACCAGCGCCCCGCGCTGCGAGCCTACCTCGACGCCGCCGACCGCACCGAGCGCCTCCCCACCCTCGCCGGCTTCGTCGTGGTCACCGGCCGACTCCGCCGGCTAGTCGACCGAATCACGACGAGCTGATCGCGCCGCGGAGGGCTCGCGGTGCACGCGGTACGTCCCGCTTCACGGGCTGATGAGATCCAGAGCCGGGAAGTAACTCCTGTAACGCCTCGCGTCGCGGGTCAGCAATCGCAACCCGGCGACGGCGGCGTGTGCGCCGATGTAGAAATCCGGAAGGGGCGAATGCTTCGCGCCGCCCCGGCGCCGGTAAGTCCGGAAGCACTTCCCCGCGAGGAAGGCGGCCTCCCACGGCAGGGGGTCACGTCGAAAGTACTCTTGCGACAACGCGTCCTCGAGTTCCTCGATACGGCGGAATCCGATGGAGATCTCGGCGTAGACGAGCGGGTTGATCACGAGCGTTTCTCGTTCTGCCCAGGCCATCAGTGTGCTGGATGACCACTCGAACCACGCCGGGTCCTCGGTGAGCACATCGAGGATGACGTTGCTGTCCACCAGGATGGTCACGTCACGGCACGGTCAGTCAATTCGGTCATCACTCTCGGCGTGTGAGCGCCATGATCTGCTCGGTCGTCAGCTTCACCGTCGCCTTTCCACGCAAGTGACGGACGAGATTCTTGCCGCGTCGATTTCCCTTTTCGGCCTTCCGCAGCATGACGCTGTGGCCCTTGACGACGAACTCGACCTCGGTGTCGGGTAGAAAGCCGAACTTCTCGCGGATGTCCTTGGGGATGGTGATCTGCCCCTTCGATGTCACACGCATGGTGGTCTCCTTTATACTCTTACTTGTAAGAGTAATACGAACGGTCCGCGGGGTCAAGGCTCGAAAAGGACCGGGATAGACCATGGCGTTACGACCGTGCAGGAGATGCTCGCCGCTCTGATCACTGCTCACCGGATGACCCGCCCCGCCGGAAGCGTACGCTGGCGCCAAGAAGGACGAGTCCGATCGTCAACGCAAGCGTTATCGCAGGTCCGTAGAAGGCTTCAGCGAGAGAAACACGCGAGAAGGCTGAACCGGCCGACCTCAGCAGCAGCAAGAGAGGAACGAACACGAGGTAGAGGAGGAAAAACGAGAGGAGCATGCGGCGCACGAAACGAGCATCTGGCTTTCGGAGCTCGACTCGCATGAGATCAACGCGGTCGCAGCGGGCGCATCACCACTTCGCTGATCAGGAAGTTGTCGGAGCGCTCGAGGACGTGGGTGATGACCTCGGCGACCTCGCGGGGGGCCATTCGTCTTGTGGAGCGGCCGGAGCGGGTTGCCGAGAAGTCGGTGTCGATCGAGCCCGGGAAGATCGCGGTGACCTTGATGCCCGAGTCGCGCAGCTCCTTGAAGAGCGCGTCGCTGAGGCCGCGGACGGCGAACTTGCTGGCGTTGTACCCGGAGAGCTCGGGGTTGCCGATCTTGCCCGCGATCGACGCGACGTTGACGATGTGACCGCTGCCGCGCTCCTTCATCAGCGGCACCACCGCGCGCGTGACGTGGAACACGCCGGTGACGTTGGTGTCGATCATCTCGTCCCAGTCCTCCTTCGAGAGCTCATCGATCGCACCGAAGCGTCCGACGCCCGCGTTGTTGACGAGGACGTCGACGTGGCCGAGCTCGCGCCGGGTCGTCTCGAGCGCCTCGCGCACCGCGGCGTCGTCCCGGACATCGCACACGACCGGCGTGAAGCGATCGCCGAGCGCGTCAGCGATCTCGCGCAGCCTGGCCTCGCCGCGCGCCCAGCCGGCGACGAGCGCGCCGCGCTCCAGGAGGAGGCGCGCGGTTTCGAGTCCCAGCCCGGCGCTCGCGCCGGTTACAATCACGCGTGCGTCGTCGAGGTTCACAATGCCGTCTCGTCTCGTGTCGGTCGCCCGGGGTCGGATGGAAATGCTCTCCGGCAAACAGCAGCCAGGATTCTATCGAGTGGCTCTGCTCGCGGCCACCCTCGCCGCGGCGCTCACGGTCGCAGCGAGTTGCGGAGCGCGGGACTCCGTCGAGGGTGGAGACCGGGCGAAAGCACCTGTCTTTCGCGCCGGCGCGGCGACCGTCGACATCACACCGCCGACCGGTCTGCCGATGTGGGGCTACGGCGCGCGCAAGGACCTGCCCGCCACCGGCGTTCACGACCCGCTCGAGGCCGGCGCCGTCGTCTTCGAGGCCGGCGAGCGGCGCCTCGCCCTCGTGGGGCTCGATCTCGGCCGCGCCCCGGCGCGTCGCTCGATGGAGCGGATCCGCGAGGGACTGCGAGACCGGGCGAGCGTCGACACCGTCTTCGTGATCGGCTCGCACACGCATCACGGCCCCTGTCTCGAGCTCGAGACGGTGGAGCCGACGTCGAAGTACATCGACGCGCTCGTCGAGAAGATCATCGGCGTCGTGGAGAAGGCGGCCGGCCGTCTCGCGCCGGCGCGCATCGGAGTCGCCACCGCGGAGGTCGACCGCAACCGGAATCGCCACACAAAGCGCGAGCCGAAGCCGGTCGACCGGGAGCTCGCCGTGCTGCGGATCGATGCGGTGGAGGGCGGCGCGCCGATCGCGACCATCGTCAACTTCGCGGCGCACCCGACGACGCGGCGCGCCCAGCTCCTCGAGTACTCCGCGGACTTCCCGGGCCCGCTGCGGGAGCACGTCGAGAAGCAGCTCGGCGGCGTCTGCGTGTTTCTTCAGGGCGCGTGCGGTGACCTCTCGACCGACCGTCGCGGCCTCGACACCGACGCGTACGGCGCGGCGCTCGGCGAGGAGGTCGTGCGGCTCGCTCGCGTCGCGGAATCCGCCGTGCCGGCTCGCCCGTCGATCCGATCGGACTCGGAGGAGTTCCGGTTCTCCAGCCGGGTCGACCTCTCCGACCCCGTGACCTATCTCAAGTACTGCGTCGCGTTCTTCAAGGACCTCGTCGACGCGTACGTCGAGGAGTATCGCGAGGGCGTGCGCCCGCGCCTCGAGGTGGCGGTGCTCAACGGCGAGATCGCGCTCGTCGGCGCCTCGGGCGAGTTCTTCTGCACGCACGCGCTGCGGTTGAAGTCGCGCTCGCCGCTCGAGCACACGTTCTTCCTGGGGTACGCGAACGGGTACCACCAGTACTTCCCCACGCGAGAGGCGGTCGAGGAGGGCGGCTACGGCGCCGATCCGCCCGTCGCGCCCGCGGAGGTCGGCGCCGGCGAGCGCATCACCGACCGCGCCCTCGAGCTGATCCGCACGCTCTCGAGCGCGACGCCGGAGCCGGCGAACGGGCGCCCGGGCCGCTGAGCGGCGACGTTTCCGGCACTCAAGCTGCGATGCCCGCGCGTCCGAAACCAGGGACATGGGCATGCGGTACGCGCGCGCCGTGGGCGTTCTCATCCTGATCCTGCTGACGATCCCGATCTTCTGGGCGGGTGTGACGTACGCGCTTCGCCCGCGACTCTACGAGGGCGACGAGCTCGTCGAGCGCGCGTGCCGTCAGTGCGGCGGAACGGGCGTCGACGCCGAGCGGGTCCGGGATCCGGAGGTGACGGACGACCGGTGCGTGTTCTGCCGGGGCTCGGGGACCGTCGACGTCATCGTTCCCGGCCCGAATCGCCCGACGCGTCTGTGGGGCGTGGTCGTCGACCGCGCCGCCGTGGAGCACCCCGCGCTCTTCCAGCCCCGCAACGTGCGCGGCTCCCTGGTGCCGTCCTCGCTGCTGCCGGAGCCGATCCGCGATCTCGTCGAGATCGAGGGCACCATCGCGGGCGCCGACGTGACATTCACGCGCGACGACGGCGAGATCTTCACCGTGCGGACCAACTCCACCGGGCGCTTCTCGATCCGGCTGGTCCCCGGAACTTACCGCGTCGAGGTGCGCGCTCCCGGTTTCCAGCCGTTGCGCCCGCCGCGGCCCCTGCGGATCCGACCGCTCACCGGCGAGGTCTGGCTCGAGCGCGCCACGCTGGTCCAGCCGGTCGACCCCACCGGCGGCGACGGCGTCACCCCGGCCGAGGCGCGCAGCACCTACGGGCTCGACTGCGCGCTCGGCGTCAGCGACCGCTCCACCCGCCGCGGATTTTTCCGCGTCTGGACCGCCAGCTACCGATGACCCCCGGCTGACCCCCGTGACCCCCGTGACCCCCGACCCAGGGTCACGTGACCCCCGACCCAGGGTCA
>JBFFXF010000282.1:0-9426 GCA_041569895.1 Planctomycetota bacterium
CGGGACGGTGGATGGGGTGGTGTTCATGGGAGCGGGATCCTGTTGTTTTCGAGTCGGGGAATTCCCTGGTTATAGCCAGAGGGATCGCTGAAGGGAAGAGGGCAGGTCGGCGTTCCCGTTCCCGTCCCCGTTCCCGTGCCCGTACCCGTGCCCGTCCCCGTTCCCGTGCCCGAAAGCGCTCGCAGTCCCTGAGACACCCGACGTCGGTGCCGGGGCGCGGAAGTCGGGGAGCGAGACCGGAGACGGAGGACCGAGTCAGAGGACAGAGATCCGAGTCCGATGACCGATGCCGATGCCGATTCCGATTCCGAGGACGAGGACGAGGACGCGCACGAACGCGAGCCTCGAGACCGACGGCTTTGCCCACTCCCGGACGCTCTTGCCTTTTTCTCGCCACACTGGATATCGTGTGCCGACCGGCGTGCCGCCCTTCGCGGCGTGGCGGGATTTTCGAAGGCAACACGGCGGCCTGCATGGAGCATTTCTTCGAGTCCTGGCTCAACACCGACACGCACGCGCTCGTCCTGCTGCTCGTCATCGTCGTGTCGCTCGTCGTTCTCGCGAAGGCCGCGGACTGGCTGGTGGCCGCTGCGGTGTCGCTCTCGGTGCGCACGGGGCTGCCGAAGGTCGTCATCGGCGTCACCGTCGTGAGTCTCGGGACCACGACGCCCGAGGCGGCGGTGTCGGTGATGGCCGCCGTCGGCGGGGACCCGGGGCTGGCGCTCGGGAACGCCGTCGGGTCGATCATCTGCGACACGGGGCTGATCCTCGGCCTCGCGGCGACGCTGCGGCCGCTGCCGATCGATCGCGAGAACGTCTGGCGGCAGTCGTGGATCCAGCTCGGCGCCGGTCTCCTGCTGGTGATCGGTTGCTGGCCGTTCGCGGGCGGGCTCGGGACTGCCGGCAATCTGCCGCAGTGGATGGGCTTCGTCCTCCTCGGGCTGCTCGTCGGCTACCTGTGGTTCTCGGTGCGCTGGGCGAAGCGGCAGCGCGTCGGGCCGGGAGAGCTCGGGTCGGGCGAGCTCGAGTCGGGCGAGACCTCACTGGCCGAGGCGGGGGAGGGCGCCGCGGCGACGAACCCGGCCGCGGGCGGAACTCCCAGAGCGTTGTTGGTCCTCGTCGGATCGCTCGCCCTCGTGGTGGTGGCGTCGAGCACGCTGATCCCGGCGGTGCGCGCCACCGCCGAGAAGGCCGGCGTCCCGGAGAGCATCATCGCGGCCACGCTCGTGGCGTTCGGTACCTCACTGCCCGAGCTCGTCACCGCGGTCACCGCGACGCTCCGCGGTCACGGAGAGCTGGCGATCGGCAACGTCGTCGGCGCGGACATCCTCAACGTCTTCTTCGTCGCCGGCGCCTCGGCCGCCGTCACCCCGGACGGGCTCGACGCGGACCCGCACTTCTCGTACTTCTACTTCCCGGTGATGATGGCCGTGCTCGTCCTGCTGCGCGTCGGCCTGCAACGCGGCGGCACCGAGCTCCGCCGCGGCTTCGGCGTCACGTTGCTGGTGGTCTACGGTGTGTACTTGACCCTGAACACGCTCTTCTTCACGTGACGGCGCACATCGCATCGGCCTCGGCCATCGGAATCGGAGTCGGAGTCGGAGTCGGAATCGGAGTCGGCATCGGTCATCGGAATCTGATATCTGACCTCTGACCTCTGACTCGGCCTCTGTCTCCGTCTCCGTCCCACGCCACTCGAAACGCCCGAGGACGGGAACGGGAACGGGAACGGGCACGGGGACGGGCACGGGGACGGGGACGAGCGAACGATCAGTCGCTCGAGACCGCTTCCTTCTTGGCCCGCAGTTGCGCGAGCTTCGCGGCGGGGCCGCCGAGGTTCTTTTTCTTCTTCTTCGCGCCGCCGGCCGCCTTGAGTTTCTTCATCTGCTCGTTGACGAGTGCGCCGCCGAGCGCGCTGGCGCCGGTCTGGGCGGGAGCATCTCCGGTCGCATCGCCGGCGCTCTCGCCCTCCGCCGGCTTCTCGGACGGTGGGGGCGTCGAGGCGCCTCCGGCCGCGAGGGCCTTGAGGCGGGACGCGACGCCGCCGACGCCCTTCTTCTTGGTCACCGGCGCGGTCGCCGGCTCCGGGGCGGGCGCCTCGGCGCCGGCATCGCCGCCGGCGTCGTCGCCCTTCTTCGGCTTCGACTCGGCGGTCTCGCCCGCCTTGCGCTGCTTCTTGAGATTCTCGGTGATCGACTTGAGGCTCGCCTGCACGACCTTCTTGCCGCCCGAGGCGGGCTTCGAGCTGTCGCCCTGCAGGTTGCGCAGACGCGCGGTGATCGCCGAGACCGTGGTCTTGCGGATCGGCGCGCGCGGCTGGAAGGCCTCCTTCTCGCCGCCGCTCGAGGTCGGCTGGGCCTGTGGCTGCTGCACGCGTGGCTTCTGGGCCGCGGCGGGCGCGGACGCGGGGGCCCGGCGAGCTCCGGGGTTGGTGAGGACCTCCTCGAGCTCCTCGATCTTCTTCTTCACCTTGACGCCGCCGGCGTTCTCGCCGTCGACGGCGAGCGCGGCCACGACGGCGCGCTTCGCCGACCCGATGTCCTTTCGCTTGAGGAATCCCTTCGCCGCGTCGACGAGGTGCTGGACGCCGTTCTGGCTGTCCTCGGTGGCGAGGAGCGCCCGTCCGAAGCGGTAGCCGACGTCGGGATCGTTCGGCGACAGCGACTCGATCTTGTTGACGACCTCTCTCGCGCCGGTGATGTTTCCGGATCCGAGGTCGACCCAGAGGATCGATTTCAGCTTCGCGACGGCCTCCTTCTTGGCGCCGACGGCCTCGATCGTCTCGATCAGCCTGAAGAGCGCCTCTCGGTGGAATGATGCCAGGCGGAGGAGCTCGTTCCAGACTCGCTCGAGCGTCTCGGAGTCCTTCTTCTTGATCGCCAGCTCGGCGATCTTCTCGATCTCCACGACCGCGTCCGAGTACTTCTCCTGGCCGTGCAGCAGCGTCACCAGCTTCCAGCGGTATTCGAGGTTATCGGGGTCGAGCTCGATCATGTGGCGGCGGAGATCGCGCAGGTAGTAGACCTCGTTCTCCGCCTCCATGTGACCGATCAGCTTGTCGAGGAGCTCGATCGCCGTCGCCTCCTTGCCGGATCGCACGTAGTAGTCGATCAACCACCGGTTCGACACCACGTTGCCCGGCTCGATCGAGCAGCGCGTCTTGTGCAGCCACGCCAGCACCTTGGTGTCCTGGATCAGCCGCGCGTTCGGACCGCTGAGGACGCCGTTGATGTGCGCCAGCACTTCGTGGTTGTGGCCCTTCTGGAGGTGCAGCTCGATGAGCTTCAACCGGATCTCGATCGAGGTGTTCCCCTCGCAGAACTGCTTCTGATACATCTCGAGGGCCCGGTCGGCGTCGAGGAGCTCCTCGAGGTTCGTCGAGTTCCTGGCGATCTCCTCCTCGACGACTCCCCGCTCGCCGCACTGCTCGGCGAGTGCGATGATCTTGCTGCTCAGCTGCCTCTCCTGCAGGCCGCAATCGCGGATGAAGAGCAGGTGCCCGAGCGCCTCGCGCTGCGAACCCGCGGCGGCCAGGCTCTCCGCCGCGGTGAGACCCTGGACGATCGCCTCTTCCTGGCGGCCGTCCTCGATCAGCAGCTCCGCGAGCGAGCGCTGCACGTCGATGTCGAGCGGCGTGATCTCCGCGACGCGCTGCAGCGCGCGAATCGCGTCACGACGGCGCGATTGACCGACGCATTTCTCCGCGAAGTCCAGGTAGCGCTCCCTCGCAGCCGCGGTGTCGCCGGAGGCCTCGTAGGCCTGGCCGAGGCGGAACTGGATGTCGAAGTCGTCGAGGCCCAGGTCGATGGCGCGCTGGAAGATCCTCGCGCCCTTGGAAAACTCGCCACGGTCACTGGCCTCGACGCCGAGCTGGAACATCTGGATCGGGCTCAGCGGCTGGATGTCCTGCTGGTACGCCAGGATCTGGATCACCTGGAGGGCGTCGAACGGAGACATCGGCACTGCCTCGATGACCTCGTCGAGGTCGAGCCTCCCATCCATGCGCTTGATGATGGCGATCTCGCTCTCGTAGGTCTCGGGATCGTTGTAGTACCGCATGCCGCTCGGCGTGGCGTAGTAGATGTCGAGGAGACTGGGATAGTTCTCCTGGACGAGGTCCCACCGGCCGAGCTTGCGCATCGCCTCGAGGAAGATGTCCTCCCCGGCGAAGACGATGTCGAAGACCTCGGAGAGCTCGTTGTTGAAACCCTCCATGACCTCGTCGACGCCGTGCTCGGTGAACTCGAGCTGCTCGACGTCCTCCGAGAAGAGCTCGCAGGCGTTGCTGATCAGCGTCTCCTGGACGCGCTCGAGAAGCTCCTCCTCGGCGACGCGGCCGAGCTCGAAGAGCAGGATCCCGAGCGGCGGGCTGCCCCTCTTCGACGCCTTCTTGCGGACCTTCTTGACGTCCCGGTCGGAGATCGCCCCGGTGGCGAGGATCCCCTGGACGAGGACCGAGTCGCCCTCACCGAGGTCGAGATCGACGACGCCCCCCTCGTGGAACAGCACCGACACCTCACGGCCTCCGGACTGGCGATCGGTGACGATCTTCAGCGTCCCGGTCTTCTTCTCGAGCGCGATGTCGAGAAAGACCTCGCAGAACCTGGAGAGCTGGTCGTACGTCGAGGACATGGAACCCCACCGCGCGCCGAGAGACCGAGGGAACGTGCTCGGATGAGTCTATCATCCTCTTGGTCACCTCCCACGCTCAGCCACGTTCCCGGCCCAGGCCCCGGTCCCGGTCCCGGTCCCGTTCCGGAAACGTTGCTCGACTCCGCCGGCGAGACCCTGCAACGCATCTCTAAGGAAAGCAGGAAGAAGAGGAAGGCAGGAAAAGAAGAGGAGAGAGAAGGGAACGTACCCGCAAGACAACGTTGAGCCGCAAGCTCTCGGCTCTCGACTGCGTACGAGAACCTCGAACGCAACTCACGAGGCTTCACTCCATCAATCCGTCCGTTTCCTGCTTTCCTGGGCTTCCTGCCTTCCTGATAAGTCGTCTGACAGCACGCGGTCGAAGTCGACTCTCCTTCCCGATCTTGGTACCCGGGGGCGTTTCGCGATGTGACTCAGCTCGGAAAGAAGCCAGAGGAGGGAACGCCGCGAGCGAGGCCGCCCGTCAATTCGCGCGCTTGAGGTTCTCGATCAACTTCCGATACCTCGCCGTGCCGCGCAGCGGAGTGATGTCCGGGTCCTTCTCGATGTGATCGACGTCGTTGAATCCGGCCTCGACCGACGCCTCGAGCATGTCGAGAGCGTTATCGACCTGTCCATCGAGCGAATAGGCGCACGACAGGTTGTAGAGCGTCAGCATGTCGTCGGGGCGGATCTTGCGGGCGATCTCGAAGTGATGGATCGACTTCTTGTATTTCTTGTCGAGGAGATAGACGAAGGCGATCCGGTAATTCGCCTGGAAGTGGAAGGGGCTCTCGTTGAGGACCTTCTGGAACTCCGCCACGGCGAGATCGTACTTCTTCTCCTCCTGGTACTGGATGCCCTTCAGGATGAAAAAGTCCCTCGAGATCTCCGGGATCTTCATCAGCTCCGGAAGCGGCTTCTTCGTGAGCACCGCGATCCCGGTGTTGTCGCGCAGCCCGGCGAGCTGCTCCGCGGCCGTGAGCTTGACGCGGATGCTCGGCTCGCGCTGGTCGTCGAGGACCAGGAGTCGCAGCGTGGGGATCGCCTCCCGGCCCGCGGTCCTCGCGTAGCGGATCAGGTGCTCGCGCCGGCGGCGGAAGTCCATCTCGCGGTAGCCCCGAAAATCCATCGAGGTGCGCTCGCGGAGCCTCGGGTGTATGCGCCAGTCGAGCAGGGGAACGAGACGATCGCAGATGATGGGCGCGTCGGCCCGGCTGGCGCGCAAGAACTCGAGCCCACGTCTGCCCAGCATGTAGAAGTCGTCCTCGGCGCGCTCGCGAACCAGCGTGTTCGGCGATCGCAGGTCGGCGAACGTCGCCTCGAGGTGACGCTCGAGCAGGCGGGCGATCTCGGGGTTGTCGCCGAACGCCGTGGCGCGGAGCCAGAGCGGCGAGAGCAGATAGCGCTGGTGGTCGAAGGTCTTGCTGTCGGGATCGGCGCGCAGGCCGCGGGGGCCGCGCTCGGCGATCTCCTTGTCGAGGAAACCGAGGTAGAGCCGTGCCTGCACCGGATCGACGAGCTCCGCGCGCTTGAGGATCTCGCCATGAGCGATCGGTCCGAGGCGCTCGAGGAACTCGGTCTTCCCCTTCAGCCGCGGCTCGAGCTCGTCGATCTGCTGGCGCAGCTCCTCCACGCGCTCGACGACGTCCTCGCGGTCCTGTCCCTCCTCGCCGGCGACGAACTTCTGCAGTCGATCGAGATCGTCCTTGAGGTCGAGAAGCGCCCGCGTGTCGCTCTCCAGCTCGTCGAGGAACACCGCCAGGTTGTCGCGGAAGATCGCCTCGAGGCGCAGCGGACGCAGCTCCACGGGCTCGCGGAGGATGGCAGCGAGCGGCTCGAGCACGTCGCTGCCGCGGTTTCGCAGCTCGACCTGGGCGCGGTGTCGCGAGAGGAGATCGTCGGAGTCGACCTCGGCGGCGAGTCGGTCGATGTCGCTCTCCGCAGTCGCCGCGGAGGCGAGGAACGCCGCCGACACGATCAGTATGCCGATTGCGGTCGTCCGCCGTACGCGTCCCATTCCCGCCTCACCCATTCCCGTCCCCGTACCCGTTCCCGTCCCCGTACCCGTCCCCGATCCTCCGGGAACGGGAACGCGCGCGGCTCCGTGTACGGGCTAGGGCACTCACTATCATGTCCCAGTCCTCGGACTCACTCGAGATACAGATCCGACGTGATCTCCATCGGGAGCGAGATCTTGGCGCGGAGCTCGTCGGCGTCCAGCGCGAAGAGCGGCGAGATCTCGACCGCGGGTCCATCCGTCCGGGTTCCGCCGTTCCCCGAGCTCCCGTCCGCGAATCGAGCCCCGCTCTCCATCAGCCACCGCGCGTGGAGACGGCCGAGCGCGCGACGCGCCGTGGCGACCGAGTCGGTCCCATTGGCGTACTTGATCGGCGCGAACTCCTCGAACCTGTCGGTCTCGACAATGAGAGTCTTCTTCGACCACGCGAGCGCGTCGAATATGAACGTCTCGAACGCCACGGTGTTCGGCTTCTCCGGAACGACTCGCGCGCCGTCCCGATCGACGATGCTCGTCAGCTTGTCGATGGCATGGTAGGGGAGCGTCAGCTTCTCGTCACGGATCCTCTGCAGGAAGTCGGTCGAGAAGGCGTGGATCGCGACGTTCCCCGCGGAGAAGGCCAGCGTCCCGTCGGGCGCGGAGAGGCGCTGCTCCTCGTCGGAGAGTTCGTTGTACTCGACCACGCCGAGGACGCCGTCGCACAGGCAGAACACGCCGATCTTCTCGGTCGGGTTCTCCTTGATGACCATCTTGCACGTCGCGTCGCTGCCGCTCTCGATGTGCTGGCCGAGGAAGGTCGGATCGGCGATGCGCGCCAGTGGGTTGTCGACCTGGAAATAGAACACGTGCCGGATGTCGCGGACCTGGAGCTCGTTGAAGCTCTCGTCCCGGACGAGCTGGGTCAGGGCGGCGCCGTGGCCGTTCGGCCGCATCGCCAGCCTGCCGGGCTCGGCCAGCACGAAGCGTCCCCGGCGGTCGATGACCGGGAACTCGTCCTGGACCAGGAAGCGGACATTCTGGCGACCGAGGCCGAAGGAGTCGTTCGCCCGGAAGGTCTCGACGGTGGCGTCGTGGGTCGGCGGGCTGGTGACGACGAAGAGGGGCAGCGAGGTGCGGTACTTGTTGCTCAGGGCGCGGATCTTCTCGGCGTGGTAAGTGAAGAGGGTCTTGCCGGACAGGGGCCCGATAACGCAGTTCCCCTTCGGCTCCGCGGCGCCCATGCGGCTGCCGAGGCCCCCGGCGGCCATCAGGATCGCCACCTCGCCGGCGCGCAGCGCCTTCTCCCCGGCCGACCGGGCCTCGGCGGCGGCCCGGCGCTCGGCGTCCGAGGACGGGAGGGCGACGTACGGCGGCGCCTGGCGGACCTTCTCCTGCTTCTTCTTCCGCCGCTTCTGGCGGTACTCCTTGATGAGGCTGGCGACGAACGGCATGTCGACGCGGCGGAGCTGCCGCAGGAGCGACTTCTGCTCCTCGGTCGTGAGCGCGTCCCAGCCGTCGAGGAGGTGGCCCTGGCCGTACTCCTGGAGCTTGGCGACGACGACCCGGTCGGACTCGGAGCTGAGCTTGATCATGGCGCGTCACACCGCGGATGGCGTTTCCGGAACCGCTTCCGGTGCCGGTCCCGTCCCGGCGGGCCGGTCCACCCGGGACAGAATCGGACGATTGTAGGCGCGGCTCCAGACGCTGTCAACGCGCCGTCCGCCAAACGGGTGTCCCGTACTCGCCATCTCGGGCTCCCCACGACTTTCCACCGACTCCCCCTGCCGGGCTCTCCGCTCGCCTCTTCCGTGGTAGTATAGTCGGTCCCGCGACGTCGGGCCCGGACGCCGTCCGCGCGGACGCCCGGTCCCTCCCGGCGCCGATCTCGCAACATTCGACGGCTCACGCAAATGGGTTCCCGGAACCAGGCTCCCGAGCCGCCCGGAACGGCGTTCTCGGAACGCGAGCGCCAGGCCGCGGCCGTGCTCATCTCGTCCGGGCTCCAGGAGGACGCGCCGGCGGGCGACCTGACGAGCGAGATCCTCGTCGCCGAGTCGGTCTCGCTGCGCGCCGCGGTGGTCCCGAGGCAGGACGGGATCCTCTGCGGGCTCCCCGTGGTCGCCGAGCTCTTCCGCCAGGTCGAGCCGGCGATCTCGCTCAGGCCGCTGCGCTCCGACGGTGACCGCGTCGCCGCCGGAGCGCCGGTCCTCGAGCTCGACGGCCCCGCCCAGCCGGTGCTCCGCGGCGAGCGCGTGGCTCTCAACTTCCTGCAGCGGCTGTCGGGGATCGCCACCGCCACCCGCCGCATCGTCGACGCCGTGGCCGGCACCGGCTGCCGGGTCTACGACACCCGCAAGACGATTCCGGGCTGGCGCGTCCTCGAGCGCTACGCCGTGCGCGTCGGCGGCGGCTTCAACCACCGGTTCAGCCTCTCCGACCTCGTAATCGTCAAGGACAACCACCGCCAGGTGCTGGCGGCGCTCGGGGAGGACTCGATGGAGGCGTGGGTCAGGCGGGTGCGCGAGACGCGTCCCGGGGTCGCCGTCGAGCTCGAGGTCGACTCGATCGACGAGCTCGAGTCGGCGCTGCGGGCGGGCGCCGACATCGTGCTGCTGGACAACATGGATGCGGCCACGCTGGCGGAAGCGGTCAAGCGGGCCGCCGGCAGAGCGACCACCGAGGCGTCGGGCGGGGTGACCCTGGAAACGGTCGCCGCCATCGCCGCCACCGGCGTCGACCTGATCTCGGTGGGCTGGATCACCCACTCGGCCCCGTCCCTGGACGTTGGCCTCGAC
>JBFFXF010000283.1:0-9394 GCA_041569895.1 Planctomycetota bacterium
CCGACAAACGCTCATGAAAAACAACACGTTTGACCTGGTCTTCAAGACAGCGATGTCGCAAGCTTGAATTGACGGCTCGAGCGAGCCAGCTCGCGCGTCGCTGAACTTCAAGACGGGAGGATCGGTCATGCACGCCTCGACGAATCGCCACTCCGGAACACGCGCCATGCTCCCCGGAGCGCTTCTTGCTGTCTTCCTCGTTTCTCCCGGGGCGCTGGTCGCGGAGCCGGGGCCCGAACACTGGTTGCCGGGTGACGTCATCGGTTTCGTGCGTGTCCGCGAGCCCGCCAAGACGCTGCGACGACTGCTCGAGTCGGATCTCCGCAAGCAGGTCGAGGCGACCGCGATCTACCGGCACCTCCGGGAGGAGCGCGACGGACGGAAGCTCCTCGATGCGATCGACGACATCGAGTCCGGGGCCGGTCGCGACGCGATCGACGTCGTCGACGACGTCCTCGGGCGCGACATGATCGTCGGCGTTCGCCTCACCTTCCCGCCGTCGGTTCTCTTCATCGGACGGTCCCGCAGCGCGGCCGCGCTCGAGAAGGGTGTCGAGTCTTTGAAGGCGATCGTGCGCCACAAGAACGACGACAAGTTCCCGCGGACCGAGTCGCGCGACCACGGCGGCGTCACCATCGAGACGACCGCCGGCGGCCACGTCTCGTGGGCCGTGAAGGGCGACACGCTGTTCATCTCGAACAGCGCGCGGTCGGTCGAGGACATGATCGACCTGGCGTCGGGCAAGGGGCCGGAGTCGCTCGCGAAGTCGGAGGCGTTCGCCGCCGCGCTCGAGGGTAACGGCAACGAGATCGCCACCGCCGCGTTCCGGCCGCAGTTCGTGCCCGACTTCCGGCTCCCCGAGCACGCCGACAATCCGCTCGGCAGCCTGGTCGCCTCCGGCTGGCTCGAGGCGCTCCGCGTCAGCGATCTGGTCTCCTTCCGCCTGCTGCACGACGATGACGGGGTCCGTCTTCGCGTCGACGTCAACGCGAAGAAGGAGCTCGGGAAGGACGCCGCGAGCATCTTCTTCCCGACCCGCGGCGCGGCGGAGGACGCGGGCGAGCTCGCATTCCTCGAGTCGGGCGGCCTCGTCGGGCTGATCCACATGCGGCGCGACATCGCGAAGTGGTGGCACAAGCGCGACCAGTTCCTCGACGAGCGTCGCGCGGCCGACCTGCTCAACGCCAACACGTTCCTGAGCATCTTCTTCGGCGGCGTCTCCTTCCAGGACGAGGTGCTGCCGGAGCTCGAGGAGGGCGTCACCGTCGTCAGCCGGCGGCTGTCGTACGATGGGCTCGGCGGCACGCCGCAGCCGCAGATCCCCGGGTTCGCGGTGATCTTTCGCCTGAAGGAGTCCGCGACGCTCGCGCAGCGCGTGTCGTCGGCTTTCTTTCAGCTGATCACCGTGATCAACCTCAACCGCGGCCAGAACAACAAGGGCGCGCCGTTCGTGCTGCGCTCCGAGAAGGTGGGCGACTTCGAGATGTCCGTCGCCGACCTCAATCCGATCGGACGCGAGGGCGGGGAGCTCGGGATCGAGTACAACTTCTCGCCGAGCCTCTCGGTGGTCGGGAACCGGATCGTCTTCGGCTCCAACAAGGAGCTCGTCCGCGAGCTCATCGACGAGCTGGCGCGGAAGCGATCGAAGAAGAACGTTGACCGGACGACGGCGATCGACGCCATCCGCGTCCGCGGCGCCGAGCTCAGGAAGCTCCTCGACGCCAACCTCGAGTTCCTGACCAACGCCATCGTCATCGGCGAGGGCATCAGCGCCGACGAGGCGCGCGGTCGCCTGCATGCGATCGGCGAGATCATCGACTTCTTCGACGGCCTCTCGGTGACGACCCGGTTCGGCGACGGCGCCGCGTCGCTCGAGGTCTCGGCGGACATGGCCGCCCGCGGCACGACCGTGCGGACGGGCGCGCGCAGCGACAGGGCGCGGTTCTGATGTCCGGGTCCGGGTTCGGGCACGGGGACGGGAACGAGGACGGAGTCGGTTTCCCTGTCATGTCGGGATATATCGACCGAGGGAGATGGTCATGAGCACGACCCGCACGGATACGCGACCGGACGGGGGAGCCGACGCGGGCGTCCTCGACGCCGGCCCGGAGGCTCTCGAGACTTTCCGTCCCGGCGTCGACGGCGCGTGGGACCGCGGCGCGGCGGCCCACCTCGCCCGCCGCAGCGGCTTCGGCATGCCGCCCGCGACCGTCGACCGGATCCTCGAGCAGGGTCCGGCGGCGGCGGAGTCGCTGGTCGCCGACGCCCGGCGAGACGGGGGTGGCACGCAGCTCTTCGACACCGCGCGATCGCTCAACAGCATCGACGCGGCGCAGTCGTGGTGGCTCCACCGCATGCTGCAGGGCGCCAGCCCGCTGCGCGAGAAGGTGGCGCTCTTCTGGCACGGACACTTCGCGACCTCCGACAAGAAGGTCGAGAACCCCCGGCTGATGCTCGACCAGATCATGCTCTTCCGGCGCCGCGGCCTCGGCCCCTTCGCCGATCTCGTGCAGCGGGTCGCCAAGGACCCGGCGATGCTGATCTGGCTCGACGGCAACCTCAATCGCGCCGGCAAGCCGAACGAGAACTTCGCTCGCGAGCTCATGGAGCTGTTCACGCTCGGCATCGGCAACTACAGCGAGGACGACATCAAGCAGGCAGCGCGAGCCTTCACGGGCTGGCACGTCCGCGGCATCTCGTTCTGGTTCAACCGCCGCGCTCACGACTTCGGCGACAAGTCACTGCTCAAACGGGCGCGGGTGAAGACTGGCGAGGAGGTCGTCGACATCTGCGTCCGGCACCCGGCCTCGTCTCGCTTCATCGCGCGCAAGCTGTTCACGTTCTTCGTTCACCCGCAGCCTTCCGACCGGCTGACGGACGCGCTCGCCGCGCTCTACGAGCGGAGCGATCGCGACGTCGGGCGGTATCTCGGCGTGCTGCTGCGCTCGCGGGTCTTCCACGGCGAGGACGCACGCAGAGCGATCATCGCGTCGCCGGTCGACTTCGCGATCGGCACGCTGCGTTCGCTCGAGGCGGGCGCGGCGCCGGGAAAGCTCGCCGAGCGTCTGCGGGACATGGGACAGGAGCTCTTCCGCCCGCCGAACGTCAAGGGCTGGGACGGCCACCGCGCATGGATCAACTCGACCAGCCTGATCGCCCGGCTGCGGTTCACGCTCGATCTCGTCGAGGAGGAGCCGATCGGCGCCAGGGTCCCGTGGGACCGTCTCGGCGCCGGCGGCAGCGCGCTCGACGGCATTTTCGCACGGTGCTTCCCCGGCGGCGTGAGCGCCGACCTGCGCGAGCGGGTCGCCAGCGCGTGCGGGACCACCGATGCCAGGAGGATCCTGGCGTCGGTGATGCAGTTGCCCGAATACCAGATGATCTGATAGAGATGACAGGTGTCCCCGCGACACCCCCAGGGAGGTCCGCATGGCTCCGCGAAACGGCTCGAACGACTCGAACGGAAAGACGACCCGGATCCACCGCCGCGATTTTGTCAAGCTGATGGCGCTCGCCGCGACGCCGATGCCGGGCGTGCTCCTCGACGCCGCCGATCGCCTCGCGGGCGCGGAGGGCGACGGCGTCCTCGTCATGGTGCAGCTCTCCGGTGGCAACGACGGCCTCAACTCCGTGATCCCCTGCGAGGACCCGCGCTACCACCGCGCGCGGCCGTCGCTGTCGATCGGCGAGAGGCAGGCGCTGCGCCTCGAGAAGGGTGGACCGCTCGGTTTCCACCCGCAGATGACCGCGCTCCACGAGCTGTACGGCGAGGGGAACGTCGCGGTGATCGAGGGCGTCGGCTACCCGAACCCGAACCGCTCGCACTTCCGCTCGATGGAGATCTGGCACACCGCCGCTCCCGAGAAGCACGACGTGCCCTATGGCTGGCTCGGCCGCACCGTCGCCGAGCACGGCGTCGAGGCGCTCGACATCGGCGACAGCACGACGCCGCTCGCGCTCGTGGCGCCGGGGATCCAGGTGCCGGTGCTCCAGAACCTCAACTGGCTCGACACCCTTTTCTCGTCGAAGGGCTCGGAGCTGCGCGGCATGCTGCGCACCCTTCTCGAGCGCCGCCGCGACGGCGACGCCGAGTTCCTGCGCGGCGCCTCGAGCGCGACGTTCACCCAGCTCGACAAGCTCGAGCGCATACGCGGCAAGCCGTTGCCGGTCGAGTATCCGAACTCGGCCATCGCGCAGCGGCTGGAGTGGACCGGTCAGATGATCGCCGGCGGAGTCTCGTCGCGCATCTACTACGTGTCGATGGACGGCTTCGACACCCACGCCCAGCAGGAGAACGCGCACGCCCAGCTGATGCGGCAGTTCTCCGACGCGGTGACCGCCTTCTTCCACCACATGAAGCGGATCGACATGGCGAAGCGCGTCGTGCTGGTCGCCTTCTCGGAGTTCGGCCGCCGCCTCAAGGAGAACGGCAGCCAGGGCACCGACCACGGCGCGGCCGGCCCGCTGTGGGTGGTCTCCGAGAGCGTCCGCGGCGGCCTCATCGGCGACCCGCCCGACCTCGAGCATCTCGACCAGGGCGACGTGCGCCACACCATCGACTTCCGCCGCGTCTACGCGACCATTCTCGAGGACGTCCTCGGCGTCGACGCGACCACGGTGCTCGGCCGCCCGTTTTCCAAGCTGGCGCTGCTCGAGGGGCGACGGCGGGCTGCCTTTTAGAGGCGGCCCAATCGTCCTCGTCCTCGTCCTCGTCCTCGTCCTCGAACGCGCGGGCGACAGCCCGACGAGGACGGGAACGCAGATTACGCAGATTACGCAGATTGACGCAGATTGAGCAGGAGTGGTCCTCCGTCTCGGAATCGGTCATCCGAGTCGGAGTCGGAATCGGAATCGGTGTCGGATCTCTGTCTCGGAGTCGGAACCGGGTCTCGGACTCGGTCTCAGGCTTTCGGGAACGGGGACGGGAACGGGAACGGGGACGGGAACGGGATCGAGGACGAGGACGAGTTATATGCCCTCGATATGCCTCTTCATTCTCACCGTCGCCCGCACCAGCTCCTCTCTCGTCGCGGTCGCGAAGGCCTTCCAGTTGCCGCCGCCGGTGTCGAGGCCGTCCTGTCGTATGGTGATCCAGACGCCTCCGTGGCGTGGCTCGAGGGTGCAGCGGAGCTGCATCGGGCCGCGGCGCTCGCCCTGTCGTTCCCAGGTGTAGTCGCCGACGACGAGTGACACGCCGTCCTTCTTCGTCGCGATGCGACCCTCGACGGTCGAGCCGTCGGCGCGGCGCGCGAAGAAGCGACCGCCCTCCTCCGGCTCGACGGCGGCCTCCTCCGCTTCCATCCAGACGCGCACCTCGTCCGGATCGAGGAGGCACTGGAAGACGCGCTCGGGCGACGCATCGATGAAGATTCCGTCCGCGACGAAGTTATCCATGTCTCGCTCGTCTGCGTTTTCTCAGAAACCAGAGGTAGACCGGGACCCCGCACACGATCATCGCCGTGACGACGAGCGGGAAGATCCCCGATCGTGCCGCCGGGTCCGACGGGTTGTCGATGAACCGGGAGACCCCCGTGATCGAGTCCCACAGGCTGTAGGCGAGGAACGCGACGGAGACGACGACGAACACCGCCGGCAAAAGCGGGTAGAGCGGAGCGACGAAGATGTCGTCGCGTCCCCGGTTGCGCCGGTGGATGCGGAAGTAGCCGATGATGGTCAGCAGGTAAAACGTCCACGCGGCGAACACCACCGAGTCGGTGAGGTCGTCGAACGTCCCCACGAAGACGTAGATCGCGCCGAGAGTCCCCTGGAGCATGATCGCGACGTATGGCGTGCTGAAGCGCCGGTGGATGGCGCCGAGCGGTCGGAAGAAGGCCCCGTCCCGCGCCATCGCGAACGCGAGCCGCGGCCCCGTGAGCAGGTTGCCGTTGGCGGCGCCGAACGTCGATCCCATGATGCCGATCGAGATCAGCGCCAGCCCCACCGATCCGTAGACCCGCTCGGCCGCCTCCGCGGCGACGCCGCCCGAGCGCGTGACGCCCTTCATCGACTCGAGATCGATGGCGCACAGGACGCCGATGTTGGCGAGCACGTAGACGATGATGATCACCAGCATGCCCGCGATGAAACCGCGCGGGATGTTGCGGCGCGGGTCGCGGATCTCGCCGCCGCTGAAGCTCAGCAGGTACCAGCCGTCGTACGCCCAGAAGATCGCCAGGAACGCCCCCTTGATCCCGACCCAGAGCCCCGCGCCTCCCGCGGGCGAGCCGTGCAGCCCCCAGAAGGGGCTCAGGTTGCCGTACTCGACGCGTCCCGGCACGAAGAGCACGGCGATCAGTGCGCCAACCGCGATGAGCTTGAGCACCGTGAACGTGTTCTGGACGGCGGCGCCCCACCGCAGGCCGGCGACGTTGGCGCCGACGAGCGCGAGGATCAGCACGACGGGAACCGTCTTGAACCAGTGGCTGCCGGTCTCGGGCCGCAGACCGGAGGGCAGCACGTTGAACAGGAACTCCGCCGAGATCACCGCCAGCGCGGCGATGCTGGCCGAGTTGACGATCAGGAGCGTCGTCCAGCCGAAGAGGAACGCCGGGAAGCGACCGAGCGACTCGCGCAGGTAGACGTACTGCCCGCCGGCCCGCGGCATCGTCGAGCCGAGCTCGGCGAAGACGAGCGACCCGGCGAGCGCGAGCAACCCGGCGACCATCCAGCAGACGAGGATCCACCCGGGCGACGGCAGACTCTCCGCGACGGCGCGCGGTTTGATGAAAATCCCGCTGCCGATGATCGACCCGATGATGATCGACGCCGCGCTCCAGGGACCGAGGAGACGCGGAAGCTCGCTGCCGTTGGTGGTCGCGTCGGAGGACATGCGCGCCAGCGTATAGAATCGCGGGTCGCATGACAACGGGGGGAGCGGGAACGGAGTTTCCGCAGAGGGGACGGAGGGGAACGGTCCGCAGATTCCGCAGAGGGGGGTGCGAAGCTCGTCCTCGTCCTCGTCCTCGTCCTCGAACGCGCAGACGACAGTCCGACGAGGACGGGAACGCAGATTCCGCAGATTGACGCAGATTGAGGAGACAGACCGAGAACGGAGACAGAGACCAGAGACCAGAGGTCCGAGATCAGAGATCAGAGATCAGACATCGGACATCGGGATCCGATCTCGGGATCGGCGTCGGAATCGGTGTCGGATCTCCGAGTCGGAATCGGATCTCGGCATCGGTCTCTGTCTCCGACTCCGACGGCCCCGGTCCCGACGTTGCACACGAGGACGACGACGAAGGCCTTCGGGCACGGGCACGGGACCGGGAACGGACGAATAGATAATCCTGCCCGCCTCTTTCAAGCCAGTCCGATATAATGCGGGCTCGCATTCCGCCCGAGAGTCGAAGGGGTATTCCATGGCGATCGAAGTACCATGTCCGCGTTGCGGGAAGCTGCTCAGAGCGCCGGACGAGCTCGCCGGCAAATCCGGGCGCTGTCCCGAATGTGACAACTCGGTGCCGATCCCGCTTGCCGCCGCCGGAGCTCCCGCCGCGGGCGGTGCGGCGCCCGATCCGTACGCCCCGCCCCGTGATGCCCCGCCGCGTGATGCGCCCGGATACGGCGGCGAGCGCTTCTCGCACCGCGATCAGACCATCACGTTCATCCTGTCGTGGCTCGTCGGGATCTTCGGCGTCGACCGGTTCTACATGGGGCAGATCGGCCTCGGGCTGCTCAAGCTGCTGACCTGCGGCGGGCTCGGCATCTGGGCGCTCATCGACTACATCCTCGTCGGCATGGGGGCAATGCGCGACGTCGACGGGCTCCTGCCGCGGCGTCCCGTCTTCGGCCAGCCGACGCGGTCGCAGGGAGTGGCGTTCATACTCGCGGCGTTCCTGGGCATGCTCGGCATCGATCGCTTCTACCTCGGGCAGATCGGCCTCGGCCTCTTGAAGCTCCTGACCTGCGGCGGCTTCGGCATCTGGGCGCTCATCGACACCGTGATCATCGGCTGCGGCGGCATGAGGGACGAAGATGGCAACTCGCTCGCCTGAGGCCCCGGTCCCCGGGAGCCCCGATGCACGGGACACGGCGCGGGGCGTCTCGCGCGCGCCGCGGATCGGCAGCGCCGGCGTCGTGACGCGCCTGGCGATTGCCGGCGGGCTGATCGGCGCCTACGCGCTGTCGATCGCTCTCGAGCCGGCCGAGCTCCCCGGCGTGACCGTCTGCCTCGTCGAGAACCTCACAGGACTCGACTGCCCCTCTTGCGGCCTGACGCGCGGCTTCCTGCTGATCTCGCACGGCGAGCTGCGTGACGCGAGCGCCCTCAACGCGCTCGCCCTCCCTGTCTACGCGCTCGGCCTCGTCCTGGCGCCGTTGCTCGCGTGGGAGGCGGCGACGCGGCGCGATGTCGTCGACCGGCTCCTGCGCAGCCGCCCGGCGACCGTGGCGTGCGTCGCGGTCGCCGCGGTGGCGCTCCGGTACGTTGCTTTGCTGGTCTGAGGAGGAAAGACCGATGGAGCGGTCGACCCGGTCGACGTTGACGACCCTCGAGTGCGGTCTCTGCGGCGCCCAGCACGCGCCCGATCGCCTGCAGAACCTCTGCGAGTCGTGCGGTCGCCCGCTGCTGGCGCGCTACGACCTCGACCGCGCCGCGCGCACGCTGACCCCGGAATCACTGGCCGGACGTGACGCCGACATGTGGCGCTACGAGGAGGTGCTGCCGGTGCTCGATCGGCGACACGCCGTGCGGCTCGGCGAGGGCTGGACGCCGCTCCTCGAGGCGCCGCGACTCGGCGAGGAGATCGGCTGCGCGCGCACGCTGATCAAGGACGAGTCCCTCAACCCCACCGGCAGCTTCATGGCGCGCGGACTGTCGATGGCGGTGAGCCGCGCGCGCGAGCTCGGAGCGCGCGAGCTGGCGATCCCGAGCGCGGGCAACGCCGCCGGCGCGCTCAGCGCGTACGCCGCGGCGGCCGGCCTGCCGGCGCACGTCTTCATGCCCCGCGACGTGCCGGCGCCGTTCCGCGCCGAGTGCCAGGAGCTCGGCGCAACGGTGACGCTCGTCGATGGCCTCATCACCGACTGCGGCCAGCGGGTACGGGAAGGCGCCGCCGAGCGCGGCTGGTTCGACCTCAGCACACTGAAGGAGCCCTACCGCGTCGAGGGCAAGAAGACGATGGGCTACGAGCTCGCCGAGCAGCTCGACTGGACGCTTCCCGACGTGGTGATCTATCCGACCGGAGGCGGCACCGGCCTGATCGGCATGTGGAAGGCGTTCGCGGAGCTCGAGACGATGGGGCTGATCGGTCCGGCGCGACCGCGCATGGTCTCGGTGCAGAGCGAGGGCTGCGCGCCGATCGTGCGCGCGTTTCGCGAGGGCGCCGAGTTCGTCGAGCCGTGGGAGGGCGCGCGCACGGTGGCCGACGGCCTGCGCGTCCCCGCCGCAGTC
>JBFFXF010000284.1:0-9352 GCA_041569895.1 Planctomycetota bacterium
CAGAGATCAGAGATCAGAGATCAGAGATCAGAGATCAGAGATCAGAGATCAGAGATCAGAGATCAGAGATCAGAGATCAGAGATCAGAGATCAGAGGTCAGAGATCAGAGTCGGACATCGGTCTCGGAATCGGGATCGGAATCGGTCTCGGAGTCGGGATCGGAGTCGGAATCGGAGTCGGAATCGGAGTCGGAGTCGGACATCGGAATCGGTCTCGGACTCGGTTTCGGTCTCGGACTCCGATCGCTCGGCCCCGACGTCGACCGCTCCGGGAACTTCGATCGCTTTCGGGCACGGGAACGGGCACGGGAACGGGTACGGGAACGGGGACGGGGTCTCAGGAACCCGAATCGCCATCCGCGGCCGGAGCCCCGGTGCCGGCGGCGAGCAGCTCCTTGCGGAAGAGCGCCTGACGGCGCTCCGGGATGCCATCCCAGAGCGGCGCCATGTCGGGCTGCGAGAGCGCCTCGTCGATGGCCGCGACGAGCTTGCTGCGGTCCGGCCCGGCCTCGAGCCCCTGGAGCTCCTGCAGGGCCCAGGTCAGGCCCCGCCAGCGCGCCGCGGGGTCGCCGACCGACATCAGCAGGATCTTCTTGAAGCGGCTGACGAGGTCTCGGGTCTCGAGGGTCTTCGGCGCCCGCAGCGCCGCGCGCAGCGCGGTCTTCTCGTCGAGCCGGCTGCGGATCGCCGCCAGCTCTCGACCGATCTCCGGACGCAGCGCGCTCGCCTTCTCGCTCTTGACGACGAGCTCCGAGAGCTGCGCGACGTATCCGAGGGCTTCGGTCTCCTGGCCGAGGACCTCGTGCGCGTGGATCCGCGCCAGCGCGCTCTCCCAGAACCGCAGGAACGCCGCGCGGTCGGCGAAGTTGACCTTCGCGCCGGAGAGGTACCCGCCGGCGTCGGGGTCCGCGGCGAGCCGGACGAGGGCGCTCGAGTACTCGCGCACGTCGCTCTCGAAGCCGCGTCGCTCGAGCTCCTTGATGAGCCACGCGAAGAGCTCCTGGTTGCCGCCCTTCAGGATGGTCAGGACCTTCTGCCACACCTGGTCGGCGAAGGGCTTGTCGCGGGCGTTGACGAAATCGACGAAGCACTCGAGCGCCTCGCGACCCCCGAGGTAGGCGAGGGCGTCGATCACGGCGACCACCTCACTCGGCTCGTACTCGTCTCTCGAGGCGAGCACGCCCTTGAGCAGCTCGACGGAGCGATCGTCGCCGGCGCGCGCGAGGATGCCGAGGCCGATGACGGCCGGAATGCGCTCCGGCCTCTCATCCGGTCGCTCGAGCACGCTGGAGTAGAGCGTGCGCACGCGCTCCCGCGCCCCGGCGTCGTCGACCTGCACCTTGAGCCCGGTGACGCACGCGTTGCGCAGCCGCTTCATCGGCTCGGCGGTCGAGCCGCGCACCCGGGCATGCAGCGAGATCAGCATGTCGACGACCTCGATCTCGACCGACCGCTCGAGGATTCGGCCCAGCGCCACGACGGCCTCCGTCAGCAGATCGACATCGCCCGACCGGCCGTCGAGCTCGTCCTGGACCACGCCCTTCAGGATGGCGTGGATCTCCTCGTCGTGGATGCGGAGGGCACCCACGGTGCGCACGAGCTCGAGCGCGTAGAGGTGACGCGCCGCGCTGCCGAGCCCGCTCGCGTGGTCCTCGACCGGCGAGGCGAGCACCGACTCCAGCTCGCGATGCAGCACGGTCGCGACCGCCGCCTCGAGCTCGGGCGACTTGATCACGTGTCCGTTGTACTTCGCGAGCGCCGAGAGCGCGGCGCGCTTGACCTCGCGCGAGACGTGCGGATCCTCGGTGCCATCGACGACCGCCAGCAACCGGCGCGCGGCGCGCTCGAGATACCGCGCCCTCGCCGCGTCATCGATGACGCCGACACCGGGAATCTCCCCCGTGAAACGCGTGTCCCGGAGCCAGGCCGGGAACGCGCCGTAGGCGTCGAGGACGGCCTCTCGCATGGCGCGCGTGAAGTCCACCGCGAAGGTGTCGGCGAGAACGCCGAGATAGCGCTCGGGATTCGCCGATTCACGCACCTTCTGGAAGGTGCGCTGCCAGAGCTGGACGCGTTGCTCGTGGAAGCGCTGGTGGCCCTCCGCGAGGATCTCGTGGAACCCCTTCGAGCGATTCTCGCGCCACCAGGCTTCCCACGCCTCGACCGTCGGCAGGTCGAGGAGGAGCAGGTCGCGGAGCTCCGCGATGTAGACACCCGTGTTCTCGCGGGGTGCCGTCGCGCCGCTGTTCTTGAGCATGCCCTGGACGAGCAGCCCGAGGAGGGCCTTCGGATCGACCTCGCGCAGCACCAGCGAGATCTCGCGCATCACCGGAGCCGGGGGCGGCGAGTTCGTGGTCAGCTGCTCTCCGAGCGCGCGGAATGTCGGCGACTCGCCCGTCGGCGCGGCGCGGATCTCGGCGCGAATGAAGCCGAGCAGGGCCTTCCTGACCTCACGGCGCAGCCCCGGCGGCCCGAAGCCGATCAGCGGTCGCAGCTTGTCGGCGCCACCGGGAAAGACCTTGCCGCTCGCGGCGAGGAAGCCGAGCGCGGTGACGAGCTTCTCCGCGACCGGCACGTCGCGGGCGTTGCGTCGCAGGTTGTCCAGGGCGAGGACGCGATCGAGAAACGCCCGGTAACTCTCGGCGCGTGAGGAATCGTCGAGGATCGCCTGGAGCAGCGTCTGCGCGGCCAGCGCGCTCTGGTCGCTGCTCTCGGCCGCTGCCTGGAGCGCGTCGAGGACGGGGTCACGCGCGCCGTCCGCGTTCTGTGCGAGCGCGGAGGGCGGCGAGAGGGCGATTCCGAGGACGAGAGCGAGCAACGCGCAGGCGAGTCGGCCGGGGCCCGGAAAGCGGCCGGAGACGACGCCATGCGCCGGTCTCCCGCGTACCACCGTTCCGGACGTGTCTCTGGCCGTCATCGAATCACCGACGTTGCTCCAGCATCACCCATTTCGCGGTCGACCGGGGAGCTCTCCGGCTGGCCGATCGTGGGACGGAGGGGCGGCGGAACTCTTCAAAAAACCCTATATTAGATGAAGCGTCCAGCGCCAGCGCCGACTTCCCCCGAGCTCAGCTCTCCGCGAGCCACTGGCGCCCCCGGGCGAGCCGTCGGGGCGTTAGAATAATAACATCCCGGGCGCCCCTCGCCCTCGTCGAATCCGTGCCCGCTCGACGTCGCTTTCCGCGACCCGGCCGCGCTATTCAGGGAAAGATCCCGGCGCCGAAGTTGTCCTCCGGCTCGAGGTCCTGCTCACGCGCCGGCTCGCGCTCGCGCTTCGGCTGCCGCTCGGACGGCCGCTCGGCCTCCTCGCGGGGGCGGGTCTCGCGCGCGGCCGCGGGCGGCTGCTCCTCACCGTCGTCCTCGTGGACGCGGCGGCGCGGCTCGCCAGGCTCCTCCGTGTGCGTGGCGGAGGTCTTGTCGAGCCGTGGATCGTCGAAGGCCGGACGGGCGAAGGGTCGATCCTCCTCGCGCGCCTCCCCCGGCGTCTCCGGGACACGCGACGCGGCCTCGCGTCCCCCGCGCTCCTCGAAATAGTCGTCGTCGTACTCGTCGCTCTCGAAATCCGCCCGATATCCCGGGACCTTCGACCTGACCAGCTCTTCCTCGAACTTCTCGAGCACCTTTCGCTGGATCACCTCCCGGCACCGCGAATTGATGGGGTGCGCGATCTCGGCGTGAAAGCGCGACCGCTCATGGCCCTCGCCCTCCTCGGAGCCGCCGGCCCGACCCCGTCCCCCGTTTCGCTGCAGCTGATTGCCGCAATCGTTGCAGAATCGCGCACGATAGTGATTCTTGCCGCCGCAGCGGGAGCAGCGTTCCATGATCTTGCGGCTCGACATCGCCACGAACGGCCCCTTCACCCCGTCGATCACCTTGAGGTCCCTGACCACGAAGTCGTTGTCAATCGTTATGCTGCAGAAGGCTCGAAGCTTGTCGTTCTTCCCGCTGACCAGCTTGACCCGCACCTCGGTGATTTCCACGCGTGACTCCTTTCGCCCATGTCCGCAGTCACTGAGGTCGAACTTCCGGAGCCCTCGCAACGCACACGCAGCACGTTCCGGAAAGCTTCGCGAGGCTCGCCGACGGCCACTCTCCTCCCGTACGGCCGGGCACGATCCGGAGAGTCGCCGGCGGGGCGGTCTGAATCGTGTCCAGCTCGATCGAGCTCCATCTGCGCCAGCGCACGACGATAACGTGACGACCCGGACGGAGAGGCCGCTGCCCGCGTTCAGCTTCCGTCCCTGATTCCCCCCTCACCGCCGGGGGCGCCCGGCGGACCAGCCGGGGATCCCCCGAACCGCATGCACGAGAACGCGACCCAGCGTGCGGGACGGCTCCCAGGCCGGTAACCGAGTCCGGAGACTCCCTGCGATGCGCTCCGCGTGCGATGCGCTCCGGCACAGACCGAAGAGCGTCGAGCCGCTACCCGTCAGCTGCACTGCGAGGAAAGGTTCCGCTTCCAAGAACTCCTTCAGCCGACGGAGATCGGGGAACAGCAGGAAGGCAACTTCCTGAAGCCGATTGGCCAGGAGATGGCCTTCTCGGAGACGTTCCAAAAGAGACTCCGGGGGCATGGTAGTGAAGGGCGTCTGGGTTGTCAAGCCTCTTCCGACCCCCCTCAGCTCTCTTAACTTCTTGTATACACTTGGCGTAGGCACGGCGACGGCGGGGCTGACGAGGACCGCGTGGAAGCCCTCGATGGCCGCGTCCGCGCCCCCGCCGCCGACGCGCACCGGCTCGACGATCTCGCCGCGTCCCCGGCAGCGGGCGAGCCCCCCGTGGAGGAAGAACGCGACGTCGGACCCGAGCTCGGCGGCGGCGCCCTCGAGCTCGTCGAGTGGCAGGCCGAGACCCCAGAGACCGTCGAGCGCCACCAGCGTCGCCGCCGCGTCGCTCGAGCCGCCTCCGAGCCCGGCGCCGAGCGGGATGCGCTTCTCGAGGCGGAGCCGCAGCCCGCCGGCAGGCGATCGACCGGCAGCGTCGGCGCGCCGTCGAAGGGCCTCCACCGCGGCCAGCACGAGGTTCCCCTCGACCGGGGGCGCCTCGAGGCCCCCGGGACCGCCGGCGAAGGCCGGCACCACGTCGAGCTCGACCGACCCGCCGTCCACCCGCTCGATCTCGAGGGTGTCACAGAGCGAGACGGCGAGGAAGAGCGAGTCGATCTCGTGGTAGCCGTCCCGGCGCTCGCCGAGGACCTCGAGGATGAGGTTGATCTTCGCCGGCGCGTGCACGCGCAGTCGGCGGTCCGGCTCGAGCCACTCGAGTCTCACGACTCCCCCGTCGTCGGTGCCGAACTTTCCCGCTCGCGACCCGGCGCGAATAGCACCACGTTGTCGATCAGCCGCACGCCGCCGGCGATGGCGGCGACCGCCACGAGCAGCCCGCCCGGGAGGTCGGCGAGCAGCACGTCGCCCGGCTCGCGGAGCGTCTCCGCGTCGAGCGCCTCGACGTACTGGACGTCGAGCCCCTCGGCGGCCTCGAGCTCCTCGGTCACCAGCGCCTGGATGCGGGCCGCGCGATCCTCTCCGGACTCGACCGCCCGCACCGCGCTCTGGAGGGCGCGGGGGATGGCGAGGGCGACGCGTCGAGCGTCGGCATCGAGGCGGACGTTTCGCGAGCTCAGCGCGAGCCCGTCGGCGTCACGCACCGAGGGCACGGTGCGGACCTCGACCCCGGTCCTCAGGTCGCGCGCGAGCCGATCGATGACGCGCGCCTGCTGGTAGTCCTTCTCGCCGAAGTAGGCGCGGTGAGGCCGGAAGATGCCGAAGAGGATGGCGACCACCGTCGCGACACCGCGGAAGTGGCCTGGCCGGAAGCGGCCGCAGCAGGGCCGCGACAGCTCCTCGACCTTGATCCACGTCTGGAAACCGTCGGCGTAGATTCCCGCGTCGCCCGTCGACTCGCCGAGCAGCACCAGATCGACGCCGCGCTCGCGACAGGCCGCCTCGTCCTCGGCGGTGGTGCGCGGATAGGTCTCGAGGTCCTCGGTCGAGGAGAACTGGGTCGGATTGACGTA
This sequence comes from Planctomycetota bacterium, assembly GCA_041569895.1. Lineage (GTDB taxonomy): Bacteria > Planctomycetota > UBA8108 > UBA8108 > JACQVS01 > JBFFXF01. Next base: position 6,017 of record JBFFXF010000284.1, read on the forward strand.
CACGGTGACCGCGACGCGATCGCACTCGGCCCTGGCGCGCTCGATGAGCGCGTGATGTCCGGCGTGCAGCGCCCCCATGGTCGGCACGAGACCCACCGAGAGCCCGGCGGCGCGTACGCGCTCGGCCCACTCGCGCGCCTCCCGGCTGTCGTGCGTGACGATCATCCGCGGCGATTGTTGCGCCGGGACATGTGGTTTGCAACCGGCTTTCACCCGGGGTCGTGCCGGCTCGCGCGCAGCGCATCGCGATGATCGCGCACCGAGCGGCCGGTGATCGGATGCAGGCGCTCGGGGCAGAGTTCCGCGAGGGGCTCGAGCACGAAGGAGCGCTCGAGCATCCGCGGATGCGGCACGACGAGGTCGACGCCGGCCTCGAGCCCGGAGCGATCGATGATCTCGTCGCCGTAGAGGACGAGATCGAGGTCGATCAGACGCGGCGCGTTGCGCACCGTGCGCACGCGGCCGAGGCCGCGCTCGACCTCGAGACAGAGCCGCAGCAGCGCATCCGGCGCGAGCCGCGTCCGCACGCGCGCCACGGCATTCAGATACGGTCCTCCCTGCGCCGGCGCGTCAACGGAGCCGACCGGCTCGGTCTCGTGAATCGTGGAGAGCTCGACCTCGAGGACATCCGGATGCCGCCGGAGGCGCTCGACAGCCTCGAGGAGGGCGGCGCGACGATCTCCCAGGTTCGAGCCCAGGCCGAGGTACGCGTCGACCGACGCGCCGGTCATCTCCCCGGCTCACCGGTCCGCTCGCCAGGCTGCCGGCTGGCGTCCGGCTCGGCCGGCCTGCGAGCGCCGTTGCCCGTCCGGACCGCCGCATCGCTCACCGGGCGCATCCCGAAGCGCCGGCGAATGACATAGCGGACGGGCGTGTAGACGAGGTAGCCGAGGAAGAAGAGCGGCAGCAGGATCTCCGGCAGCGTCGAGACGAGGATGCCGCCGAAAATCAGATAGGAGAGCGTGTCGAACGAGTGGCGCCGCATCAGCAGCCGGCTGCCGAGGTGATCGAACTTCAGCTTCGTGTGCACCATCGTGTAGCCGAGGAAGGCCGCCACGAACGGCAAGCCGAACGGCAGCCATGCGATGCTCGAGAAGATCGTGTCACGATAGTCGGCGAGCAGCTGGAGCTCGCGCGCCTGGAAGTTCTTCAGGTAGTAGAAGAGGATCACCAGGGTCGCCACGCAGCCGGCGGCCGCCGGGCTCGGCAGCCCCTTGAAGCAGAGGTGCGATGACTCGTCGTGGTCGTTCTCGACGTTGAATCGCGCCAGCCTGAGCAGCGCTCCGACGAAGTAAAGCAGGCAGAGGAACCAGACCCAATACTGCCAGGCCCTCGCGTAGACCATGTTCATGCGAACGACCATGACGGCGGGGACGAGACCGAAGGTCACCAGGTCGCAGAGCGAGTCGAGCTCGGCGCCGAGGTCGCTGGTGCGTCCGGTGAGGCGCGCGACCTGGCCGTCGAAGACGTCGAAGACCATGCCGAGGAGTACCAGCCACGCGGCGAAGACGATGAACTGCTCGCCCTCGAGGACGGGCGTCCCCTCCGCGGCCGCGACGTCGACCTTGAAGAGCTTCACGAGGGCGGCGAATCCGCAGATGCCGTTCCCGATGGTGATCAGGTTCGGGAAGATGACGACGACGCTGCGTTTGATCTTCATCGAGCCGAACGCTCCTCAACGCGGCCCCGGCCGAACGCCGGGGAGAAACGCCATCTCGAGAGGACGATCCCGTCACGACGATGTCGAGATGACGGGGCGGACGCTCGCCTGCGCGGACCGCCCACGCGGGTGAGAGTCTAACCGCTCCCCGCTCCGCGGTCCACGCCGACCGCGCCCGGACCCTCGACGGCGACCGCGCGGAACAGCACCGTCTTGCCGCCGCGGACCCGGTCCCCGACCTCGACGGCCGGCTCCCAGCGGACTCCCCCGCCCTCCAGCGGCGCGTAGAGCTCGGTTCGCGAGCCGTACTTGATCATGCCGATCATGCCGCCGCGGACGACGTGCTGTCCCTCGACCAGCGGACAGAGGATACGACGCGCGATGGCGCCCGAGATCTGCCGCACGAGGACCCTGGCGCCGTCGTCGTCGAGCCGGATGCCGATCGCCTGTGACTCGTTCTCGGTGATGCAGAGCGCATCCCTTGCGTCATGGAACTTTCCCGGACGATAGCGCAGGTACTCGACCTCGCCATCGTCGGGAGCGCGATTGACGTGCACGCTGAGGATCGACAGGAAGATGCCGACGCGCACGCAGGGTCCGCCGACGTACTCGCCCTCGGGCAGCGCCTCGACGTCGCTGACGCGGCCGTCGGCGGGCGAGACCAGGATGCCGGGTCCGGCGGGCGGCCGACGGCGCGGGTTGCGAAAGAAGAAGATCGAGGCGAGGAGCACGACGGCGAGCGGCGCCTCGAGAAGAAAAACGAGCGGCTGTCGCACGACCAGCGCGACCACGGCGACCGCGACCGCCAGCGCGGCGACGCGGAGCGTCACCACGAGCATGTCCCGGCGGCCCCACGGCACGAAGTAGGGCCGATCGAGCGCGATCAGCTGCGGCGGATGGGACTCGACGAGCGGCTGTTCGATTTCGCCTCTCCGGTTGCAAATGGTTGGAAAATAAAGTATAAGCTCGGCTCTTGCGGGCCGAGAAAGCGCGCAGCGGAGAGCGTACCGGCCAGCCGGCTCGTGTCAAGCAGTCGTCGAGGGGCTGATGAATCGGATGATGAATCGGACGGTTTCCCCCACCACATTCGAGTCGTCGACCCGGATCGCGGCGGTCCACGGTCGCCAGATCTTCGACAGCCGTGGCAATCCGACCGTCGAGGTCGAGGTCACCCTCGCGGGCGGCGCGTCCGGTCGCGCGGCGGTGCCCTCCGGCGCGTCCACCGGGGAGCACGAGGCGCTCGAGCTGCGCGACAAGGCGAAGGAGTACCTCGGCCGCGGCGTCCTCCAGGCGGTGGGCAACATCCGCGATCGGATCGCCTCGGCCCTCGAGGGCTTCGACGCGCTCGACCAGAAGGGCCTCGATCGCAGGCTCTGCGAGCTCGACGGCTCGGAGAACAAGGAGAACCTCGGCGCGAACGCGATCCTCGGGGTCTCGATGGCCGCCTGCCGAGCGGCGGCGGCAAGCCTCGACTTGCCGCTCTACCGCTACCTCGGTGGGGCGGGGGCAGATCTCTTGCCGATCCCGATGATGAACATCATCAATGGCGGCGCGCACGCCGACAACAAGATCGACGTCCAGGAGTTCATGGTTCTGCCGGTCGGCTCGAGCACCTTCCAGGACGGCATGCGCGCGGCGGTCGAGGTGTACCACCATCTGAAAAGTGCCCTGAAGGA
>JBFFXF010000285.1:0-9247 GCA_041569895.1 Planctomycetota bacterium
CCGCTCCCACGACTCGACCCAGCCGGTGGTCTGGTCGACGCGCACCGGCGCCTCGATGCGCCCGTCGGGGTGACGCATCGCGACCGAGTGAAACGCGGGGAAACGTGGCACGATCGGCGCGCCGGCCGGCTCCCAGAACCAGAACTTCCCCTGGGTGAACTGCCGGGCGAGGCCATCGTGCCACCACGCGACGGGCGCGGCGATCGAGAGGTCGAGCGCGATCGTGTGGCCGTTCGGGAAAGCGACCGCGAGCGTCCGCGGCGTCCAGCCCTCCCCGAACGGCGGGCGCCACTTGAAGACGTCGTGGATCATCTCGGGCTCGCGGGACGGCACCGCGACCTCGCGCACGGTCGCAGAGTGGGCGGGCGCGGAGAACTCCGGCGCGTTGAGCGCCACCCAGAGCGCGTGGAGCTGCAGGTCGCGATCCTCGCCGAGGATCCCCGGGAACGGCGCCGCAATCGCCGGCATCTCGATTCCGGGAGCCATGCGGCCAGGGTCCCGCATCCAACGGACGAACCAGTCGCGCCGCACGAACTCGCCGATGCCGACGACGTCGGGGCCCCGCACGTTCGGTGCGACTCCCTCGGGCGTGTACGAGCCGACCGTGTGACACGCGACGCAGCTGAAGCCGCCCGCGCCGACCAGGCGGTGCCCGGCGACGAAGAGGTCGCCGCGTGGCGGCAGGTCGCTCGGCCCTTCCCCCCGCGGCGGGACGCGATCGTGCGTCGCGAGGAAGTGGAGGATGGCAGCCTCCTCCTCCGGCGTGTGATGGAAGCGCGGCATGCGCACCTCGAGCCATGGACGGCGGCGGACTCGACCGGAGACGGCGTCGCGCAGGCCGCTGTCGGTGAGCTTGTCGCCCGCAGCGGTGATGTCGGGGGGGCGCAGCGCGCCCTCGCGTCCACGCCACCGCGATTCGCCGGCGGCCAGCGAGGCGATCACCGCATCGAGCCCCCCGTCTCCGTCGCGACGATGACAGGAGACGCACCCGCGCTCCTCGAGAAGCAGCCGGCCGACTTCGAACCTCGCCAGCGATGCGCCCGGCGCGACCTCGCGGAGGAAGACCTCGACGGCGGCGCGCTCGGGCGCCGACAGCGGGAAGTACGGCCGCCGCGTCGCGGCGCGCCCGGGCTCGAGACAGCTCCGCTCGCCATCGAGATCCGTGTCGGCATCGAGCGCGGGAGCATCCGGCGCGGACGCCTGCTCGATGTCCGCGGGCATCTCATGACACGCTCCACACCGCAGAGCCTCGATCAGCCGCACCACCTCCTCGTCCTCGTCCTCGTCCTCGTCCTCGTCCTCGTCCCCGTTCCCGTTCCCGTTCCCGTTCCCGTCCCCGTCCCCGTCCAGCAACCCCCCAAGAAACCCCACCACCTCATCCAGCGCGTCCCCCGTCAACCCGACCTCCGGCCGGTGCGCCGCACGATCCTCCGGATCGCGTGGCGGCGACAGCCAGCGCCGCAGACCGGCGACGGTCCAGCGGTCGCCCGCGCCGTCGAGCGCGATCCGCGTCACGCCCGTGCCGCCGTGATCGCCGACCGAGTGGCACGCGAGGCATCCACTCGCGAGCACGCGGCGGCGGCCATGCTCGATCACCTTCGCGTCGCTCCTGGGCGGCGCGGCCTCACGATCGGTCGCGTCGCCGATGAGTGCCCGCGTGATGGCGCGGGCCTGGCGCTCGTCGAGCCGGAACGATGGCATCCGCGAGCCCGGCAGCGCGCGCCGCGGATCGAGCAGCTTCTGAACGAGATGCGCGGCGCGGCGCGACCCGGTGACCGATCGCAGCGACGGCGCCGCCGGCCCGCGACCGACACCGGCGATCTGGTGACACGCCGCGCATCCCAGTCGGCGCATCAGACGGAGACCCTGCTCGAAGCGACCATCGATCGCATCCGAGCCACGCCGGAAGAGGTGATCGCCCCGGATCGGCTCGAGGCCGATCTGCGGCGCCTCCCAGTAGAGCGCCATGCGGGCTGCCGACGCGGTCTTCCGGTACTCGACCTCGATGTCGTGGTGACCGAATTCGAGCGCCACGGGGGCGCCGTCGATCCAGCCCTCCTCGCTCCGGGCTCCCTCGACGACGACGCGACCGCCGACGAGCACGCGCGCCGTCCCGGAGAGTCGGAGCAGAAAGCGGAAGTCGCCATCGTCCGGGACGAAGAGGATGCCCGTCCACCGCGCCGAGAAGGGCCCGGGACCCAGCCGGAGGTCTGGCGAGTCACCGCCCCAGTCGAACGCGATATCGCGGTCGACGCGCACCGCCTCCGGCGGCCCGCCGGGATCGACGGCGGCGAAGTACTCCGCACGGAGGCCGGACGCGAGCGTGTGGTCCTCCGCGAACGCGAGCCCCAGCATGTGAAAGTGGACTGCCGCGAGCACGATCACTATCATCAGGCTCACGGGTCGAGGGGCTCGCCTCCACGGCGAGCATTTCGCAGGACAAGAGCGTGTCACGGGCTCCGTTCCGGTGGCCGGGCACGATTCGGTATTCCCGCAATGCGGGTGCGACTGCGCGCATCGATCGTCCGACCGGTGTGGTCGGTCGTGGTCGATAAAGCGCGACGGGAGGGTTCCGATGTATCGAAAACTGAAGTCCGGCGCCATTGTTTTCCTCGCCGGCGCGGTTGCGGGCGCGCTGGTCATGACGATGCTCTCGCCTCCGCGGGCCGAGGGCGAGAACGCCGACGTCGCCTGCAGGCCGGGTGACCTGAACGCCGACGGCGACGTCAACGTCAGCGATGCGGTTCACCTGCTCCTGCACCTCTTCCGCACCGGACCGGCGCCGCGCGCGTGCGATCCGTCGTGCGGGAGCGGTTACTTCATCAACCGACTCGACGCGGCGACGTTCGTCGTCGTCCGTCACGCCGAGAGGGGCGCGGGCGCCGACCCCGGCCTGAACGACGTTGGCGTGGCGCGGGCTCGGCGACTCGGCGAGCTCCTCGCCGACGCGCCGGTGACGCACCTGATCGCGAGCGACCTGCGCCGCACGCAGGAGACACTGGCGCCGCTCGCGGACACTGTCGGCCTTCCCGTCGAGCAGATCGCCGATGAGGAGGATGTCGTGATGCGCCTGGAGAGTCTCGATCCCGGCGCCCTCGCGGTGGTCGCGCACCACAGCTTCACGATCCACGACATCCTCGAGGGCCTCGGGCTCGACGGCGTCCGTTCGATCAGTGTCAGCGGCAGCAACCACGACAACCTCTTCGTCGTCGTGCGACCCTTCAACGACGCGCTCCGGACCCAGATGGTGCACCTGAAGTACTGAAGGGCCTGCGATGCTATAAAATTGACCCTCCCTCGCGTCGGACCTATGCTTGTCCGGTCGGCCAGGCCGCGTGCCACGGGGAGAGTCGCCCGTCGAGGCGCGGGGCGATCGGCCGGCTTACGCGAGGGAGATGACCCGGCGTGAGAATCCATGCGATTCTCGTGGTGATGGCGCTCGCGCCCTGCGCGGTGGCGAGTGATTTCGAAGTCGTCATCAACGAGATCAACTACAACCCCCTGAGCGGCAACGACGACGACGAGTTCGTCGAGCTGTTCAACAACGGCGGCAAGGCGGTCGACCTCTCGGGCTGGGGATTCGTCGAGGGTATCCGACTGCTGGTGCCGGAGGGCGTCGTCCTGGCGCCGAAGTCCGCGATCCTCGTCAGCCCGAACCCGCAGCACGCGCGCGCGCGGTACGGCGCCGCCGTCGTGCCCGCACCGTTCGAGGGCCGGCTCGACAACGGCGGCGAGATCATCACGCTGGTCAACGCGGCGGGTCGCGTCATCGGTCGCGTGCGCTGGGAGGACGGCGGCATCTGGCCGAGCTCGACCGACGGCCTCGGGCCGACGCTCGAGCTGCGCGATCCGATCGCGCGACCGGACCTCCCCGAGAGCTGGGCCGCCAGCCTGACGATCGACGGCACGCCGGGCGCGCCCAACTCCGTCCTCGGCATCAATCCGCTGCCGGAGCCGCCCGAGGAGACCGTGCTCATCGCGAACGACGCGGTCTGGCGTTACCTCAAGGGCACGCGCGAGTATCCCGATGGCTGGCGCGAGCTCGGTTTCGCGGATGACGACTGGGAGTCCGGGCCGACCGGCATCGGGTACGGCGACGACGACGACCGCACACCGCTCCTCGACATGCAGGGGAACTACGTCTCCTTCGCGGCGCGCCGGACGTTCACCGTCGACGCCGCGACGCTGGAGAGCGCGGCCGAGCTGCTCCTCGCCGTCCGGTTCGATGACGGATTCGTCGCGTACCTGAACGGCGTCGAGGTGGCGCGCGACACGCTCGGCGCGCCCGGGACGCCGGTGCCCTTCGATGCCAATGCCGAGGGCGGGCACGAGGCCGACGAGGAGGAGTTCTTCACGATATCGCCGGCGCTCCTCCGCGAGGGCGAGAACGTGCTGGCGGCGCAGGTCCACAACGCCGACGTCGGCAGCTCGGACCTGAGCTTCATCCCGCGGCTGGTCGCGCGGGCGCTGGCGCCGCCACCGCCGGGTGAGACGTCGGAGCGCCCGAGCGTGACCATCAACGAGGTCGGTCCGACGGAGCCAGGCAGCCCGGGATTCATCGAGCTGCACAACGGCGATTCGAGGTCGATCCGGCTCGACGGCTACCAGATCGTCGGCTCGGCGGGCGAACGGGCGACGATCGGCGCGGCGACGATCGGCGCGGGTGATTTCCTGCTGATCTCCGAGGCGGCCCTCGGATTCGAGGTGCGGCTCGCGCAGACCACCTACGCGCTGGTCGAGCCGGACGGCGCGACCTTCGTCGACGGCTTCGATCCGAGCCCGGGCCCGTTCGGCGAGACCGGTTTCAGCTCCGGCCGATTCCCCGACGGTGACAACGACGGCTTCGTGATGACGAGTCCGACGCCCGGCGCGTCGAACACCGTCGATCTCGAGTCAGCGGTGGTGGTCAACGAGATCTTCTTCCACCCGCGCTTCGTGCCCCCCGACGCCGCGTGCTCGAGCGAGTGCTCGGATCGCGAGCAGTGGATCGAGCTCCACAACCGCGGCGCGACACGGGTCGATCTTCGCGACTGGAGCCTCACCAGGGCGGTCGACTTCGAGTTCCCGGAGGGCGCTGCGATCGAGCCCGGGGGGTTCCTCGTCGTCGCGGCGTCACGGACGGGATTCCTCGAGCTCTACCCCGGAGTCGATCCGGCGATCGTCCTGGGGAACTGGCGGCGATCGCTCGCGCACGACTCCGAGAGCGTCAACCTGCGAGACCGGCTCGGCAACCTCGTCGACCACGTGCGCTACGGCGACGGCCAGCCTCTCAACGACGAGGACCGGAACCTCGCCGGCCCGTGCCGCCAGAACAGCGATGCGATCGACGGTGATGGTGTCGACGACGGCACCTTCCTCGGCAGCGAATGGCCGACGGAGGCCGACGGCTCCGGTCGCACGATCGAGCTGGTCAATCCGGCCCTCGACAACCGTTTCGGCGGCTCGTGGCGAGCCGGACCGATCGGCGGCACGCCGGGCGCGCCGAACGACTCGCTCGACGTCTCGCCGCCGCCGGTGGTGGGCTCCGTGTCCCACTCCCCCGCCGTGCCGCGCTCGGTCGACACCGTGCGCATCACGTGCCGCATCTCGAGCGCCGTACCGATCGATCGCGTGCGGGTGCTCTGGCACCGCGACGGCGAGGCGTCCGTGTCGGCGATCGACATGCTCGACGATGGCCTCTCCGGCGATGGTGCGGCGGGCGACGGCACCTTCGGCGCCCTCGTGGCGCCCCAGCCGAACCGCACGATCGTCGCGTTCCGCATCGAGGCGCAATCGACCGCCGGCGAGCGCACGCTCGTGCCGCCGGCGCCGCGGGTCGCGCCCTACGGCGGGTTCGAGGGGCCCTTCTACCTCTACCAGGTCTTCGACACGCCCCTGCCGGTCAACGGCGCGCCCAGCGTGCTCCTCGTCATGACCGGCGCCGACGCGCGGGAGCTCGAGGACCGGTGCCTCTTCAGCAACGTCCTCCTCCCCGGGACGTTCATCGCGATCGAGTCGGACGGGTCGACCGCCGTCCGGCACGTCGCCGGCGTGCGCTACCGCGGCGCGGCGACCCGGGACTCGAACCCACGCTCGTTCAAGGTGGAGTTTCCGCCCGACCGGCCGTATCGCGGAGCGGAGAAGATCAACCTCAATTCCCAGGACGCCGAGAACGAGGTGCTCGCGGGCGACCTCTTCCGCCGCGCCGGTCTGCCCGGTCCGCAGTCCCGGCTGGTGAACGTCGTCTTCCGTGGCTCCGATCCGAACCGTCGCTACGCGCTCAAGGAGCACCTCGACGAGGCGTTCCTCACGCGGTACTTCGGTGGCGGCTCCGACGGCGGCAACCTCTACCGCGCGTTCGACCCGAACGGCGATCCCCGCGACGGCAACCTGAGCTACTTCGGCGAGGACCCTGACGAGTACCGCCTCTACTACGCGAAGCGCTCGAACAGCGAGGAGGACGATTTCTCGGACCTCATCGAGCTCTGCCGCACGTTCGACCGCACCGAGACGCCGGACGAGGTATTCGTCGAGCGGCTCGAGGCGCTGGTCGACGTCACCCAATGGGCGAGCTTCTTCGCGGTCCAGGCGTGCCTGACCAACCGCGACGGCGGCATCCACTCGGGGACCGGCGAGGACTACTTGCTGTATCACGTCCCCGCCGACTCGGGACGGCTGAACGCCGGCAAGTGGGTGCTCGTTCCGTGGGACATCGAGGAGACCTTCACAAACGCCGACGAGCGCCTCTTCCGGCCGACGGTCCCCGCCATCCGTCGCTTCCTGGAGCACCCGCAGTACGCGACGTTCTACTACTGCGAGCTCCTCAAGCTGCGCGAGGGCGCGTTCTCGCGCCGCGAGATGCGCCAGCGCTACCGGCTGATCGACTCGGTCTTCGACTTCTCCACCATCGACGGTCTCGACAGCTACGTGACGGCGCGTCTCGGCTTCCTCGACGAGAACGTCCCGACACGGGTGACGTCGGGATCCGACGGTGCCTCGATCGTCGCCGCCCGCCTGGTGCAGGAGGGGGAGATCTGGCGCTATATGAAGGGCACCGCGGAGCCGGCGGGCGCTGCCCTCGCGTGGACGCGGCTCGCTTACGACGACTCGGAGTGGCTCGAGGGCGCGTCGGGCATCGGATACGCCGACGGCGACGACGCCACGGTGCTCGAGGACATGGAGGACGGGTACACGACGGTCTACGCGCGACGCGTGTTCACCGTGACGAACACGGCGGCGATCCGTGACCTGACGCTCTCGATCGATTACGACGACGGCTTCGTCGCCTACCTCAACGGCGTGGAGATCGCCCGCAGGGAGGTCGACGGCACGGTCGGCGCGCGGGTACCGTTCGACGCCGTGGCGTCGGGCCTGCGCGAGGCCGGCTCGCCGGAGGCGATCGACGTCACCGAGTTCCGGGGCCTGCTGGCGGCCGGCGACAACGTGCTCGCCGTCCAGGGGCTCAACCGGTCGATCGACTCGAGCGACTTCTCGATGATCCCCGAGCTGCTCACCGGCGGACAGGTGACGGGCAGCGTCGGCTGCGGCGGCCTGGTCTACACGACGGAGGGCGAGGTGCTGCTGAGCGGGCGGTCACACGCCTGCGACACGGCGGCGGTTCTCGTCGACGGCGTGCCGGCGACGTGGGATCCCGTGCGCGCGCAGTGGGCGCTGATCGTGCCGGTCGACCCCGGCACGAACGTCGTGAGCATCGAGGCGCGTGACCTCTTCGGACGGACCATCGACACGCTCCAGGTCCGGGTCGAGCGCCTCCCGGGCGGAGTCGTCGAGATCGGCGGACGCGTCGCGGCGAACGCGGTGATCAGCGCCAGCGGCGGCCCCTACAACGTGACCGAGGACATCGTCGTCCCGGCCGGCGTGACGCTGACGATCGAGTCGGGCGCGACGCTGTTCCTCGGCCCGGACGTGTCGATCCTCGTCGACGGTCGCCTCGAGGCGCTCGGGACCGAGGGCTCGCCGATCGTCTTCCGGGCCGAGACGTGCGCGGACCGATGGGGCGGCATCGCGCTGCAGGACACCGGCACGGGGCCGGACGACCCGACTCACGTCCTGCGTCACTGCGATTTCTCGCTCGGTGACAACCCCGCGGGCGCGTCGGGATTCTTGGCGCCGGAAGGATCGAAGCTGCTCGTCGAGGGCTGCGTGTTCCGCGACCTGTCGGCGAACGCGATCGACGCCATCGACTCCCGGCTCGAGGTGCGTGACTCGCTCTTCGAGCGCATCCGGGAAGGCGTGCACGGCACGCGCTCGACGGTCATCGTGTCCGGGTGCGTCTTCGACGGGATGATCGGCGACCGTGACGCGATCGATTTCGACGGTGACGGGACCGAGCGCTCGCTGATCGAGGACTGCGTCTTCATGAACGGCTCGGATGACGGCATCGACCTCGGCAGGAACTCCGTCGACATCCTCGGCAACGTGTTCTTCAACATCCAGGACAAGGCGCTGTCACTCGAGGAGAACGGCACCATGGGCCCGCCGATGGTGGTCGGCAACATCATCTACGAGTGCGGCACCGGCATGGCGCTGAAGAACGGAGTCACCGTCCTCGACGGCAGCCACAACACGCTGGTCGGCAACCAGGAGGGAATCAACCTGTTCTCGAAGGATGGCGACCCCGACGGCGGGCACGGCGTCTTTCACAGCATGATCGTCTGGAACAACACCATCGACGTGAAGCTGGACGCCCTCTCCTCGATCGAGCTCACCTTCTCCGACGTCTCCGGCGGCGGCTGGCCGGGCGAGGGCAACATCTCCCTCGATCCGCTCTTCGTGGACGCCGACGCGGGCGACTTCTCCCTGCGGGACGGCTCGCCCTGCATCGGCGCCGGCCTCGGGGGAAGCGACATGGGCGCGGTGCCCTCCGGAAACGCGCCGACGTTCGTGCGCGGCGACTTCGACGGCGACGGCCGCGTCGGCCTCAACGACGCGATCGCGACACTCGACCTGCTCTTCCGCCGCGGAGCGCAGCCCACCTGCCAGGACGCGGTCGACGCGAACGACGATGGCGAGATCGACATCTCGGACGCGGTTCGCTCGCTGATCTACCAGTTCGCGGGAGGACCGCCGCTGCCAGCACCCTTCCCCGACCCGGGCCCGGACCCGACCCGGGACCGGCTGACGTGCGGCCAGTAACCCGGTCCCGGGCGCGTTCTGCCGACGATTTATAAGTCGAAATGGTTGGACCAGCCGTCCTGCAAAGCGTGGGTTATACTGCCGCGTTTGCGGACGGACAGCGCCACATACA
>JBFFXF010000286.1:0-9146 GCA_041569895.1 Planctomycetota bacterium
ACGGGAACGGGAACGGGAACGGGAACGGGGACGGGAACCGGAACCCGATCACTTTCCCTCCCGCGCCCACGCCTTCATCAACAGGATGTTCTTCTCGAGCACCGTCGATCGGCGGTCCTTGCGGGCGGCTGACCCCGCGTAGACCGCCATGTCGCTGTCGTACATCGCCTCGGTCTCCGGGCGCTCGCCTCGGTCGCCGGACCACTCGATCCAGTCGCGGAGCGTGCGGCGCATGTTGACGAGCTGCCCCGCGTGCGCCGGATCGCTCGCCAGGTTGCGGAGCTCGTACGGATCGCTCGCCAGATCGTAGAGCTCCTCCGCCGGCCTCCGCGCCGCCAGGATTCTCGCCTGCGCGGGAGTCAGCTTGCCCTCGGCGTGGAGGCGTCGCATCGCCTGGACGATCGGCTTGTTGTCCTTGTAGCGGTTCGGCGCCAGGTAGGGGCGCTCGGGGTAGAAGTTGCGGATGTACTTCCAGCGACCCGATCGGAGCGAGCGGATGCGGTCGACGGTCTCATCGCAGCGATCCCTGGCCGAGACGGCGTGGCGGCGAGGGACGTACCCGTCGTCGAGGATGTTCCGGGCCTGCATCCACGCCGGCTTCTCGAGGCCGGCGAGCGCCAGGGACGCGGCGGCGAGATCGATGTGCTCGACCGGATCGTCTCGGACTGTCCCCGCCGCGATCGACGGGCCGCGCACGATCAGCGGTATGCGCACGCCGCCGTCGTAGCAGAACTGCTTGTTGCGGACGTGGCTGATGCCGTGGTCGGTGATGAAGAAGACGTAGGTCCGGTCGAGCGCGCCGGCCTCCCTCAGGCGTTCGATGATGCGCCCCACCTGCCAGTCGGTGTACCGCACGGTGTCGAGGTACTGCGCCCAGTCCTCGACGATCACCGGGTCGTCGGGCAGGTACGGCGGCAACCGCACGTCCCTCGTCGCCGTCCGCGAGCCGAGCGTGCTCTCGACGCGCCTCGGCCAGCGATCGCCGTTGCCGTGCCCGCGGAGCTTGCCGCCGCGCAGCTGCACCTGGCAGAAGAAGGGTCGATCCGCGGCGACCGACCAGTGCTCCCGGTCGTACAGGGACTCGTCCCACTCGAAGTTGTAGTCGGTCTTCGCGACACGCACGCGAGGATCCTTTTCGACGCGCGCCGCGGGACGGATGAAGTCCTCGAAGGTCAGGTTGAGCGGCCGGTAGCCCGCCTCGCGGAAGAGCGCCGGCACGGGCGTCACGGGCGCGGGCAGCCGGATCTTCTCCGCGCCCCGTCCGGAGCGGTGGTGATGCGCTCCGATCGACGTCTGGTACATGCCGGTCACCAGGGCCGAGCGTGCGGCCGAGCAGACCGGTCCCGTGACCACCGCGGCCGTGAAGCGCACGCCCTCGCTCGCCAGGCGATCGACGTGCGGCGTCTGGATCGTCGTCTCGCCGTAGCACGCGAAGTGCGGCGACATGTCCTCGACCATGATCCAGAGGATGTTCGGTCTGGCGCGGTCATCCTCCGCCGCGGAGACCGGGAGCGTCGCGACGAGCGCGATGAGCAGGGCGCGTACGCCCCGGAGCTTTCTTCGAAGCACTGTGCGTTCCTTTCTCCGGCCGATCGTCGTCGCCGGTGTCTTCGGGAGGAGCTGCCAGCCGCCATTGTCCCGATCCGGCCCGCCACCGTCGAGGGGGCGTGCACGCTCCCGCGGCGCCGGACGATCGGTGTTGGCGTTCGCGGCCTTCCCGGATATCCTGGGGCCGATCGGACACCCGAGGGAGAAGAGCATGATCGACATCTCCGCAGCAATCGTCGTCCTGGCGGGAGCCGTCATGCTCCTCGCCGCGGCCCGGGGTGAGGGGCTGAGTCAGGCATCGAGGCAGCGCCTCGCCGGTTTCGGCTACCTGGTCACCGTCTCCGGCGCCGTCATCTGGCTGTCGGTGGTGATCACCGAGCTGCTCGGCGCCCTCGTGGAGTGGATGAGAGCGACTTGATGAGAAGGACCCGACCATGAGCCGATCGCACGTCTCGCGCCGCCGTTTCCTCCGCGGCGCCGCCGGTGTCGCGGGCGCCGCCCTCGCCGGCGGATGCGCCATCCCCGTCGACGGCCCCGGCACACCGTCGACGCTGGCGCGCCGACCCCTCGGCAAGCTCGGCGTCGACGTGCCGATCCTCGGCATGGGGACGGCGGCGGCCGGCAAGCACGCCCCGGAGCGCGAGGCGACGGCGCTCTTCGACGAGGCGATCGACCTCGGCGTCGACTACATGGACACGGCGCCCGACTTCGCCGGCTACGGCCGCGCCCAGCGCGCGCTCGGCGAGGTGCTGCGCCGCCGTCGCGACGAGGTCTTCCTGGTCACCAAGACCTGGGAGCCGACCGCCGAGGGAGCCGAGAAGCTCCTGGCCCGCAACCTCGAGGAGCTCCAGACCGACCACGCCGATCTCGTCTACGCGCACAGCGTCGGCGACGACAAGATGGACCCGGCGATCGTCACCGGGAAGGGCGGCGTGCTCGAGTTCCTGATGCGGGCGAAGGAGCGCGGTCTGATCCGTTTCGTCGGCATCAGCGGGCACAGCAGGCCGCAGCGGTTCGTCGACATCCTCGAGCGTTTCGACATCGACGTCGTCATGTGCGCCGTCAACTTCGCCGATCGGTACACGTACGACTTCGAGCACACCGTCTTCCCCATCGCGTCCCGAAAGGGCTGCGGGACGGTGGCCATGAAGGTCTTCGGCGGCGAACGCGGCGGCTCTCCGAGGTGCATGATGCCCTCGCAGTACCACGATCTCGCCTTCCGCTACGCGCTCGGGCTGCCCGGTCTCTCGCTGGCGATCGTCGGCATGAAGGACCGGGACGAGTTGCGCCAGAACCTCGAGAGAGCGCGACGGTACAAACCGCTCTCCGAGGATGAGAGCCGCTCGCTCGAGGCCGCCGGCCGATCGATCGCCGCGGAGTGGGGCCCGCACTTCGGGCCGGTGACCTAATATAGATAGCGCCGTTCCGGCGTGACCGGCTCGCCTCCACCGTCCGTCCCGCCGACGGCGCGCCGAAAAACCGGCAAAAAAACCTGAAAAACTCCGCTGCGACCGCAGACACGGCCCGGTCGCGCACCCGCCACGCCCCCGCGCCGCCCCTGCACCGCTCCGCAGGCGCGCCCTCATTACCCTGAAATTCCCGGAGAGCGCCCCGGACCAGAGTACAGAGCCCGGTCGGACGGGCTCGCAATCGGGCGCCTCTTCGAGTCGGAGCGGCGCGGTCTCAGCCTCTCAGCGGTTTGCGAAAGGAGTTACCGATGTTCAGGTGCTGCAGGAAATTGGTTGGCTGGTCCGTGATCGGATTGCTTGTCGTCGGCGGCGTCGGCTTGCTGACCTTCGGGACCGGCTTCGGGAGCTACATGCGCAGCTCCCTCGGTATCATGAAGAGCTCGGTGAAGGACTCGATCCCGATCGAGTTCGAGATCCAGCGGGCCCGCGACCTGCTCGAGGACCTGATCCCCGAGACGCGCGCCAACCTCCGGCTCGTCGCCGCCGAGGAGGTCGAGGTCGCCAATCTCGAGAGAGAGATCGACCGGGAGCGCGAGTCGGTCGAGAAGGAGCGCGCCAAGCTGCACAGGCTGCGCGGCAAGCTCAAGACCGAGGAGGTGACGTACCGTCTCGGCGGTCGCACCTATGACCGCGCCGAGCTGGTCACCATCCTGTCGACGCAGTTCGACCGCCTGACCACGGCCGAGAAGTTTCTCGCCGGCAAGCAGGAGCTGCTCGAGAACCGCAAGGCGTCGCTGCGGGCCGCGATGAAGAACCTCGAGCGCACCCGCCTGGCGCGCGTCGAGGTCGCGTCGAAGATCGAGGCGCTCGAGGAGCAGTTCCGGCTGATGAAGCTGAAGTCCTCCGGCAACAGTTTCCAGATCGACAACTCGAAGCTGGCGCAGGTGGAGAAGGTGCTCAGCGAGCTGCAGAAGCGTCTCGACGTCGCGCAGAAGGTGATGGCGAGCGAGGCGCAGTTCATCGAGCTGGTGCCGCTCGAGGTCCCCGAGATCGTCGACGAGGAGTCGGTGGTCGAGCGCGTCGACGCGTACCTCCTGCGGGACGCCCGGCTCGAGGTCGCGCCGAGCTCCGAGACGGCGGTGGTCGTCACCCGCGAGGCGACGTACTGAGCGACCGACGGAGCGGACAGACACGACGCACCAGACGACGCTCACGTCGTCCAGCGTCGCTCGCTGACTCGCTGAATGGCGAGCGACGCGGACTCCGTGACCGCGTGAGGCCCGGTGAGACCCTTTCCCGGTCGCCGCGAGGCCCGGCGGGCGAGCCGTGCGGGGAGGCGGGCGCGGCTCGCCCTCCGCCCCGCGGCTCTCCCCGCCGGGGCCGCGACCGCTCCCCGCAGTTCATCGTTCTCCGGATATCGTAAAATCCGGCGGCAAGATACAATAAACCGAGCGGTCACCGACGGACACAGCAGATGTTCGGGCTCAGGCAGCAGATCAAGCTCAAGCAGGGGAAGAACGCGCTCCGCGACGGGCGGCTGGATGAGGCGTACGCGATCGCGACCGACGAGGACGTCCGCGAGTTCCGCGGCGGGCAGGTGCTGCTGGAGAACCTCGTCAACCCCCTCCTCGACCGCGCCGAGCAGCACCTCGGCGAGGGCCGGCTCCAGGACGCGTTGATCGACGTCGAGCGGGCGATCGTCGCCGGCGGCAACCGCCCGCGCACGGCGCGGCTCAAGCTCGAGGTGCGCCAGGCCATCGACAGACGCCGTCACGACGAGGAGGAGGCCCGCGGGCTGCTCTCCTCGGTCCGCCGCCACCTCGAGCGCGGCAGCCTGCACGCCGGCAAGGAGCTCCTCGACCACGCCTCCGGCCAGATGACCGGTGTCGAGCGACTGAGGCGCGCGGCCGTGAACCGCGAGCGCTGCGCGTCGGAGGCGGTCGAGCGGGCGCTGACCTTTCTCGAGAGCGGCGAGATCGAGGAGGCCCTGGCCGCGGCGCGACGCGCCGTCGAGGCGCACGAGAAGGACCCCCGCCTGCCGGAGCTCCTCGTGCGCCTGAAGCGTGACGGCATGAAGCGTCTCCAGGAGGCGCTCGCGAGCGGCAACCTCAAGCTCGCCGCGGGCATCACCGACCGCCTGCGCCCTCTCTTCGGCACCCACCTCGAGCTCAGCACCCTCGACGACGCCATGGCGTTCACGCGCAAGGCGGGCGAGGCCGTCGGGCGCGGCGACTTCGAGGAGGCGCGCATCGCCCTCGGCCGCGTCGCCAAGCTGCTGCCGGACACCACCTGGGTGGCGGAGAGCCTCGCGCAGCTCGATACCGTCCTCGACGGAGTCCGCACGCTGAAGACCGGGCCGCTCGGCCTGCTGGCGACGGCGACGGGAAGGCGCGAGGACGATTCGACGCAGCGCGTCACGCGCCCTGCGCTCGCGGCGACGGCCGTGGAGCGGCGCGCCGACGTGCCCGGGCGACGTCACGGCGCCCTGCTGCTCTGGATCGACGGCATCGGAACGTACCTCGTCCTGACGTCCGATCGGGTTACCATCGGACGCTCGGGATCGTCGGCGCGACCCGACGTGGCGCTCGCCGCGGACATCGCCGGACACCACGCGGAGGTCCTCCGCGTCGAGGAGGACTACTTCATCGTGCCGGCGGAGGGAACCGTGCGGATCGGCGGGGCGCAGGTCGACCGCAAGCTGCTCGCGTCCGGTGATCGCATCGACCTCGGCAAGAGCTGCCGGCTGGTCTTCCACCAGCCGACCTCGATGAGCACCACGGCGGTGATCAGCCTGCACAAGGGACACCGGATCGAGAAGGACGTGCGCAAGGTCATCCTCCTCGATCGCGACCTCGTCGTCGGGCCGCGGTCGAGCTGCCACATCCAGGCGCCGGTCGGCAAGCAGCCGCTGGTCCTCAGCTACCGGCACGGCCAGCTCCACTGCCGCGCCAGCGATGCGGTGTCGATCGATGGCAAGCCGGTGAGCGACTGCAGCGAGAGCCGCGCCGCCGGCCCGATGCCGGTGGTCAACGAGGTGCCGGTGCCGCTCGGCGCGCACGTGCGTGTCGGCGATTTGACCTTCACGGTGACGACGCCTGAAGGAGGGGGGCGCACGTGAGCTTCATCTATCGTCACGGAGATCGGCCACTGGAAGGCTACACGATCCTGCGCGGCATCGGCCGTGGCGGGTTCGGGGAGGTCTACTTCGCGCTCAGCGACGGCGGGCGCGAGGTGGCGCTCAAGGTCATCCAGCAGAACGTGGACGTCGAGCTCCGTGGCGTGCGGCACTGCATGAACCTCAAGAGCCCCCACCTGATCTCGATCTTCGACGTCAAGCGGAACGGCAACGGCGTTCCGTTCGTGATCATGGAGTACGTCGCGGGGACTTCCTTGCGCGACATCCTGCGGGAGCACTCCGGCGGCCTCAGCGGCGATCGCGCGACGTACCTGGTGCGCGAGATCGGACGCGGCCTCGATTACCTGCACGAGCGCGGCATCGTCCATCGCGACCTGAAGCCGGAGAACATCTTCTGGGAGGACGGGTACGTCAAGATCGGCGACTACGGCCTCTCGAAGTACATCAGCGTCTCGCGCCAGAGCGGCCAGACGATCAGCGTCGGCACCGTGCACTACATGGCGCCGGAGATCGGCTCCGGAAACTACCACCGCGGCATCGATATCTACGCGCTCGGGGTGATCTTCTACGAGCTCCTCACCGGCCAGGTGCCGTACAACGGCGACAGCATGGCCGAGATCCTCATGAAGCACCTGACGAGCAAGCCCGACCTCGACAAGGTCGACGAGGTGTTTCGCCCCGTGATCGCGAAGGCGCTCGCCAAGAAGCCCGAGGAGCGCTACGGGCGCGTCGACGAGATGATCGTCGACCTGCTCGTCGATCCGGAGATCGCGCGCCGTGTCGAGAGCGTCGACCCGGCGAGCTTCATCACGCCGACGCCCGACCCGACGCCGCTGCTCGAGGTCGTCGAGGAACAGCCGGCGAGCGCGCCGGTGTCCCCGCCACCATCCCCCACGCCGGCGCCCGCTCCCCCGGCGTCCGCGCTCGAGAGTGCCGACACGATGGCGGTCCCCGGTCCGTCCGCGAAGGCACCGGAGGAGGACGCGGCCCCGGCTCCGCAGCCGGACAGCGTGCGCCGGCGCAGCCGCCGTGGCGAGGGGCGACGGGGGTTCTTCGGCGAGGACCTCGAGCAACGCATCGCGCAGGGCGCGGCGACGGCGGCCGGCATGGCGCTCGCGCTGAGCTTCTTCACCGAGCGCACGTTCTCCGTCGAGAACATCGCGGGCTGCTTCCTGATCATCCTCGCGGGAGCGGTGTCGATTCTGGTTCTCGATCACTGGGCGACGCCGCGGTTCCGCATCGACCTCGGCATCGCCAAGCGCGTCATGACGCTCGGCATCGCCGGCCCGTCGCTGGCGATCTCGATGTGGGTCTTTCCCGTCCTCGGCCGCCGCTACGCGGAGGCGTTGCCGTCGATCTTCGTCAGCCTGATGCTGATCCAGTGGTCGGAACGCACGCGGCAGGACCGGCAGGAGCCGGCATCGCTCGGCCAGGCCTTCATGGCCGGACTCTGCGGGCTCGTGGTCTCGTGGATCCTGCAGCTGCGCGGCAGGGAGGCGCTCTTCGTCGGCGGGCTGATGGCGTCGATCTCGCTCGTCGTCAACGCGGCGAGCCCCTACTTCCGCAGCCGGACGGCGCGCCGCAAGGCGGGCAAGGAACCGGCGAAGGGAGTCGAGGGCGATGCGGAGCCATCGCCGGATCCCTCGCGCGAGAAGACCGGCGAGGAGCCCGCGGTCGCCGGCAAGCCATCGGCGGCGAAGGCGGCGGGCGCAGCGGGCGCGGCGGGAACATCGGAGCGCCCGGGCGGACGGAAGGGGGCGCGCAGCGCGCTGGTTCGCCCCGCCGATGATCGCTGGCTCGTCGGCGTCTGCTCGGGGATCGCCAGCCATCTCGGGTGGGAGCCGTTCTGGGTGCGGCTCGTCTTCATCCTGAGCGTGGTGCCCACCGGCGGCGCGACGCTGATCGCGTACTTCGTGCTCTACGTCACCATGCCGGACGAGTCGGTCGCGGGGCGACCCCTCGAGGCGGCGAGCGCGAGACCCGCAGCGAACCCGCCCGAGAAGAACGGGACCCGACAGCCGCTGGTTCGCCTGACGGCGGACCGCATGGTCGCCGGAGTGTGCGCCGGGATCGCGGCGCGCTACGACTGGGAGATCGTCTGGGTGCGGGTCGCCGCGCTGGCGGCGATCCTCCTCACCGCGGGATACGCGCTCATCGCCTACGTCATCCTCTGGATCGTGATGCCCGCCGAGCGCTCCTTCGCGGAGGTGGCGCGCGACGCCGGGGCCCGTCTGCGCCGGGCCGGCGGCGGGGCTCGCGCCCTGTGGTACACCGTCTTCGCCGTGCTCCACCTCGCCGGGCTCGCCGGGCTGGTGATCGCCGGCATCGCCTGGGCGCGCTCGAACGGCTTCGACCGGGCGCCGCGCGAGGAGGTCGTCATCCCGCTGGTCCTCGGCGTCCTCGGCGTCGCGCTGTCGCTCTTCGCGTTCTATCGCGCCCGGCTGCGCGAGAGGATCTCCTTCTGGAACCGGACCGCGGGGCCGCTGCTGCTCGTCATCTCGCTCTCCGCCTTCACCTCGCTGGTGGCGATCTCCGCGCTCCACTCGATTCGCGAGGACGACGTCGTCGCGGCGTTCGGTGCGGGGATCGTCATCTCCGGGCTGCTCTCGGCGTTCCTCGCCTCGCGGCTGATCGGCGCGGCTCGCCAGCGCCGGCTCGCCGGCGAGGTCGTCGGCTCGCGACCGGAGACGCTGGCGGGCTGGGCGCATCTCGGGGCGCTCCTCGTGGTCGCGGCGCTCGCGCTGGTGATCGCCGGGTCGGCGCTGTCGTCCAACTTCGCGCTCTCGCTCCTCCAGAGCGAGAATGTCGACATTCCCTGGGAGCTGGTGACGGCGGCCCGCGAGGGCGCTCACCTCGTCGCCGGGTTGCTGCTCTACCTGCCCGGCTTGTTCTGCCTGCTGATGGCCCGACGCCGTGGCGGCGCGGCGCACGTCCTCCGCGGCGCCATCGGCTGGTCCTGCCTCGGGCTCCTCGTCGGCCTCATCGCCGTGGTCGTGCCGCAGCATGCCAGTGACGGTTTCGTCACCGTCGGGTGGCTGCGCCTCGGCACGCCG
>JBFFXF010000287.1:0-9096 GCA_041569895.1 Planctomycetota bacterium
CGTCTAGCCTGGCCCAGGACACAGGGTTCTCATCCCTGGAACAGGGGTTCAAATCCCCTTGGGGTCACCAAGTATTCAAGAGCTGCTCGCGATGGGCGGCTCTTCTTTTTTTGGGATTGCCCGTTGAGCAGCGGGTCGAGTGATGAAGATCGTCCTCACCAACGATGACGGGCTCGAGGCGGAGGGCCTCGCCGCGCTGCGGCGGGTCTTCGAGGGGATCGGCGAGACCATCATCGTCGCCCCCGATCGCGAGTTCTCGGGCTGCGGCCATCAGGTCACGACGACCTCGCCGATCGTCGTGCGCGAGGTCGCCGACGCCGTCTACGAGGTGCGCGGCACGCCGGCCGACTGCACCCGGATCGCGCTGACGCAGGTCGCCCCCGACGCGGACCTCGTCGCCGCGGGGATCAACGCCGGCGGCAACATGGGGGTCGATGTCTTCATCTCGGGGACAGTCGCGGCCGCGCGCGAGGCGGTGATCCTCGGCAAGCCGGCGATCGCCGTGTCGCAGTACCGGCGCAGGCACATCCCGCTCGACTGGGGCCGCGCCGCCCGGTGGTCTCGAGGCGTGGTCGAGAGACTCGTCGAGAGGATGCTCGGGGACTCGGCGCTGTCGCTCTGGAACATCAACCTGCCGAGCCTCGGCTCCGACGAGGCCGATCCGGAGGTCGTCGAGTGCCCGCTCGACACCAGCCCGCACGAGGTGCGCTTCGCGGCCAACGCGACCGAGTCGGAGGCCGAGGGCCTGGCCGAGTATCTCTTCGCCGGCACCTACGACCGCCGGCCACGCGTGCCGGGACGCGACGTCGACGTCTGCCAGGGCGGTCGCATCGCGCTGACGCGGCTGCAGCTGTAGATCGAGCTCAGCGTCCCTTCCAGAGCGCCGGCGAGAAGAGCACCAGGATGGCGAAGAGCTCGAGCCGCCCCGTCACCATCAAGAGCGACAGGAACAGCTTGCCCACCGGGTGCACGTCCGCGAAGCTCGTGTGCACCGACCCGAGACCGGGGCCGATGTTGTTGAGTGTCGCGGCGACCGAGCTCATCGCGGAGACGGCGTCGAGGCCGAGGGCCGCCATCAGCAGTGTGCCGAACACCATGGTGCCCATGATGATCGCGAAGAAGGCGAGGATGGTCCACCGCGTGCTCTCCTCGATGACGACCTTGCCGACGCGCAGGCTGCGCACCGTCTGCGGGCGGAACGCGTGCTCGGTCTCGATCAGGGCGTGCTTGATGAGCACCAGGATGCGGATCACCTTCATGCCGCCTCCGGTCGACCCGGCGCACCCGCCGACGAACATCAGCACGACCATCAGGCTCTTGGAGAAGTCGGGCCACGCGTCGAAGCTGTCGGTGCCGTAGCCCGTGGTCGTCATCAGCCCCACCGTCTGGAAGCTGGCGTTGAGCACCGCCTTGTCGACGCTCTGGTTCCCCCGGTTGTAGAGCTCGACCGCGACCAGCCCGGTGCAGATGACCAGCAGGAAGATGTAGAAGCGCAGCTCCGGATCGCGCCCGAGGATCTTCCAGTCGCCGCGCATGACGCGGAAGTAGAGCCCGAAGTTCACGCCGGCCAGTGTCATGAAGATGATAA
This sequence comes from Planctomycetota bacterium, assembly GCA_041569895.1. Classification (GTDB taxonomy): domain Bacteria; phylum Planctomycetota; class UBA8108; order UBA8108; family JACQVS01; genus JBFFXF01. The sequence continues at coordinate 1,589 of JBFFXF010000287.1, forward strand.
TGGTCACCTGGACGGGGACGCCGAAGGCCGCGATGCTCTCGCCGCGTGTCGAGAAGCCGCCGGTCGACATCGTCGTGCAACTGTGGCAGACCGCCTCGAAGAAGGACATCTCCTCGACCATCAGGATGACCACGAGCACCGCCGAGAAGCCGAGGTAGATCAGCCAGAGGACCATCGCCGTGTCGCGCACCCTCGGCTGGAGCGACTCGGACAGCGGCCCCGGCACCTCGTTGAAGAAGAGCTTCTTCCCGCTCGCCCTCAGGAACGGGAGGATGGCCACGAAGAGCACGACGATTCCCATGCCGCCCATCCACTGCGTGAAGCAGCGCCAGAAGTGGATGCCGTGCGGCAGCGAGTCGATCTGGGCCGGGGTGAGGATCGACGACCCGGTGGTCGTGAAGCCCGACACCGACTCGAAATACGCGTCGATGACGCCCGGGATCGTCCCGGAGCAGACGTAGGGGAGGGCGCCGAGAGCGCCCGCGAGGATCCAGGCGAGGCCGACGACGGCGAAACCCTCCCGGCGCAGCACGTCGCCCACCGGCGCCCTTCCGGCGAAGTAGAGCACGACGCCCGCGCCCATCGAGATGCCGATCGCCTCGAGGAAGCCGATCCAGTCGGACTCCCCGTAGCGCAGGGCGCCGTAGACGCTCCACAGGAGAGCGATCGCCATCGAGCCCGCAACCACGAAGGTGATGATGCCGAGCAGTCGGAGGATGACGCGAACGTTCACGTGTCGCCCCTGTTCGTGTCGTCGCCGAAGCGGGCCGGCTCGATCACTCGAAGAGCTCCGAGAGCTCCTGGACCACGCCCTGGAGGGCGAACGCGATGACGGAGTCGCCCGGATTGATCACCGTTCCCCCGCGCGGCACGATGACCTCGTTGCCGCGCACGATGGCGCCGATGATCGACCCCTTCGGCAGGCGGAGGTCGGTTCCCAGAGGACGCTTGACGGCCTCGGAATCCGTTGCCGCGACGAGCTCGAGGACCTCCGCCTTGCCGTTCTCGAGCGTCGCGACCGACGCGATGTGCCCTCGTCCGGCGAGCTCGAGGATCCTGTTCGCGGTGAGGATCCGCGGGCTCACGGCGTGATCGACGACGGTCTTCTCGACGACGAGCATGAAGTCGGCCCGGTTGATCGCGGTGATCGCCTCCTTGGCGCCGAGCTCCTTGGCGATGATGCACGCGATCAGGTTCGTCTGGTCGTCGCCGCATAGCGAGATGAACACATCGAGGTCGCCCACCCTCTCGTCCTTCAGGAACGCCGTGCGACAGACGTCGCCGTGCAGGATCGTCGTCGTCTGCAGCTCGCGCGACAGCTGCTTGCATCGCTCGCGGTCGCGCTCGACCAGCCGGATGTCGAAGGGGCGCTTCTCGAGGAGCTTTGCGAGGTAGAAGGCCTTGCTGCCGCCACCGGCGATCATGATGTTGTTCGGCTTCTTCTCGACGTCCTTGAAGGCGTACTTGACGCGCTTCATCCGATTCGAGGACGTGATGACCGTCACGACGTCGTCCGGCAGGATGGTGTCCTCGCCGCCCGGGACGATAATGTTCCCGTCGCGCGTGATCGACGCGAGCACGGCCGGGAACGAGGGCGGGAACGCCTGCACGACGGTCTTTCCGGCCACCGGCGCGTCCTCGCGGACGGTGATCTGCCGCATCTCGACCGCCCCGTGCGCGAACGACTCGATCGCCATCACCGCCGGGTTCTCGATCAGCTTGGCGATCTCGAAGGCGGTCAGGACGTGGGGCGTGATGATGAGGTCGATGCCGAGGAGGTTCCGGTAGGCGATGCGGGCCCCCTCGAAGTAGGTCGGGCTGAAGACGCGCGCCGCGGTCTTCTTGGCGCCGAGCTGCTTCGCCGTCAGGGCGACGATGAGGTTGACCTCGTCGCTCTGGGTGACGGCAGCGACGAGGTCCGACGAACGAACGCCGACGCTCTCGAGAACCTGCGGGCTCGCGCCGTGGGCGCACATCGTCTGGACGTCGAGCTCGCCCTCCGCCTGCTGGATGCGCTGCGGGTCGGAGTCGATCAGCGTGACGCCGTGGCCTTCCGACGAGAGGGCCTGCGCGATGTGCGTCCCGGCCTGGCCCGCGCCGATGATGATCGCCTTCATGTATTGCTATTCACACGCCTCGCGCCGCCCCCGGGGAAGACGGCGCGCCCTCGGCCTCGCGAGCGGCCAATTCGAAAACGACATGCTGGAAATTGCAACTGGAATCTGGGATGGTGTCTCGACCCCCACCGCGACAGGGCCGACAACGATCAGGAGGTAGGATGAGTCCGTTCCTCGTTCTCGCCATCGGCATCGCGTTCATCGTCGTCACCGTCGCGGTGTTCCGCATACACGCCTTCGTGGCCTTGATGCTCGCGGCCATCCTGGTCGGCATCCTGCCGAGCGAGATCCACCTCCCGGACGACTACCCGCAGAGCTACAAGGACATGGCCCAGAAGAGCCAGGTCTACCAGGCGCTCGAGCTGGCCGGCAAGGAGTTCGGCGAGACGGCGGCGAAGATCGGGCTCGTCATCGTGCTCGCGTCGATCATCGGCCAGTGCATGATGGACAGCGGCGCGGCCGACATGATCACCCGGAGGTTCCTCCGGATGCTCGGCGAGAACCGCTCGGCGCTGGCCCTCCTCGGCAGCTCCTTCGTGCTGTCGATACCGGTCTTCTTCGACACCGTCTTCTTCCTCCTGATCCCCCTCGCCAAGGCGTTCCGAATACGCACCGGCCGCAACTACGTGCTCTACGTCATGGCGCTCTGCGCGGGCGGCGCGCTGACGCACTCGCTGGTGGCGCCGACGCCGGGTCCGCTGACCATGGCCGAGACGCTCCGGATCGACCTCGGCATCACCATCATATTCGGCATCCTGTTCGCCATCCCGCCGGCCATCCTCGGCGGCTGGTACTTCGCCAGCTGGCTGAACCGCAAGCACCCCATACCGCTGCGCGAGACTCCCGGCACGTCGCTCAAGGAGCTCGAGGAGATCGTCAACCGCCCGGAGAGCGACCTCCCCCCCTTCTGGCTGTCGATCCTCCCCGTCGTCCTGCCGGTGGTGCTGATCAGCAGCTTCACGGTAGTCGAGACCATCAGCAAATCCGTCGAGGGGGGCCTGTCGCCCGCCGTGGTCGAGACCGCGCGCGTCATCGGCAACAAGAACCTGGCGCTCTTCCTGTCGACGGCGATCGCGCTCTGGATCCTCTACCGGCAGAGGACCGGCACCCGGTTCCGCGACATCCTGCCGGTTCTCGAGCCGGCGATCGCCGCGGCCGGCGTCATTATCCTGATCACCTCGGCGGGCGGGGCGTTCGGAAAGATGCTCGCCTACGCCGGCATCAGCGACGCGCTGCAGGACGCGAGGTCGACATCGGGCCCGGTGATGATCCTCATCGCCTTCGGCATCGCGGGGCTCCTGAAGACCGCGCAGGGATCCGGAACGGTGTCCATCATTACGACTTCGGGCATCATGTTCGGCGTCATCGGAGACATGACGCTCGACCAGCTCCCCTACCACCCGATCTACATCTTCCTCGCCATCGGGTTCGGCTCGAAGGCGTTCTCGTGGATGAACGACAGCGGCTTCTGGATCGTCTGCAAGCTGAGCGGCTTCACCGAGAAGGAGACGCTGAAGACGTGGACGCTGCTGCTCGCCTTCCTCGGCGCCGTCGGCCTCGTGGAGGTGCTCGTCTTCTCGAGCTTCCTCGACCTGAAGTTCCTGCCGTGGGGCAGCGCGCCCTGAGCGCTTGCCGCGGCGACCCCCCGTCCGTCACTCGAATCGCAGCGACGATCGTCCCGGCGGGTCGGCGCGCAGGTCGACGGCGACGATCTCCCGCAGGCCCCGCGCCGCGACCTCGAAGTGAGAGTCGACGAACCCTCGAGCGGCTGCCTCGGCGATGGTGAGGCCGTCCGGGACCGCCGTCGACTTGAGGAGGACGAGCCGCGGCGCGCCGTAATGCGCCGCCATGCGCGCCGCGATCGAGTCCGAGGTCACCGCCCAGCGCCGCGGCAGGGGATCCGGCCGGCGCTCGTCGATCTCGACGAGGAAGCCGAAGCTGTCGAGGATCGGCACCGCGTCATCCCGCCACGCCTCCTCGCAGGCGGCCTCGTCCGGCGCCCAGCGCAGCCCGCTGACCAGGCGCTCGCCGATGCGCGCGACGACCGTCAGGAGGTCGACCGAGATCCAGTGGCTGAACTCCTCGCCCAGTCGGTGCGCCGCGTCGAGGTGGCGGACGACGTCGACCATGGCGCCGCCGCCGAAGATGACCGCCGGGTGCGGCCCGCCGAACTCGGCGACCATCCGCCGGACGCGGTCGGCGAGGTCGCCGATGTCGGGCGGCTCGAGGAGGCTGCCCCCCACCTTGACGACACAGGAGAGCTCCATGGCGCCCGATCCTCGCGCGCGGCGGTCCCGAAATCAACCACCGGGCGCCGCCGCCGAGAAACCCTTGGATCGCCCTAAGGTGGAGTCTACAATCACATTGCGTGCACCCGAGCCGCGCTCCCGGGAGTCCAGCCCCGGGGCGGCGATTGAATAACCGGACGCCCGGCGGCGTCTCCTCGGGTGCGCCGATACCGGGTGCGCCGATAGCGGGTGCGCCGATAGCGGGTGCGCCGATAGCGGGTGCGCCACTGCCGGGAGGGCCAGCGGAGAGCTCACGGGGAGCCGCCCGGCCGCACGTCAGGTCGCTAAGAGCGAAGGGTGACCGCCATGAAGCCTGTCCTCGACCACGTCCGCCGGATCACGTTGCCGTGCATCCTCGGAGCCACCGTTGCCGCCGTCGCGATTGCCGCCGCCGGTCCGGTCGGCGCGCAGCAGTCCCCCATCGAGCGCGCCGCGACCGCGGGGCGCATCCGCATCATCCGGCCGACCCGCACCCTCACCGGGCCTCCCGATCTGCTGGTGCTGAAGAACGGCCAGCTCGTCGAGGCCTGGGGGCTCGGCGTCTCCGGCGACCGCATCTCGTTCCGGACGCGCGACGCCCGCGGCACGTGGTTCGGCGACAGCGTGTCGAAGACCACCGTCGCGACCATCCACATCGGCCGCAGCCGCCTGGAGCACGAGGCTCTCGAGGCCGCCCGGACGACCCCGGTCGAGCCGCCCCGGGTCGAGATCGCCGAGGAGCAGCCGGTCCGGAAGCTCGAGGTGCTCTCCGGTAAGTTCCTGGCGAAGCAGGGGAAGTTCACCAACTGGACGTTCAGCTTCTCGAGCGAGCTCAACAAGTATTACACCTTCGCCGAGGACGCCACCGAGTACGGGCAGTTCATGCTGCGGAGCTACCATCAGAAGCCGGGCCTCGGTGGCCGCTCGCAGGAGAACGAGGTAATCGCCAAGGGCAAGTACTTCCTCTACGCCCCGGGGTCGATCGGCAACGAGGACTGGGTCCTCAACCTCTCGAACGTCGTCTACATCGAGAACGACATCTCGCCGCGCCGGACATTCTTCTCGGATCGCCTTCCCGATGAGGTGCTCATCGTCAAGTTCTCGGAGGACGGTCGCGTCATGCAGCTGCGGTGGGCGAACCACTCGGGCTGGCAGTGGACGGCGCCGGTGCAGCAGACATACTACCGTCTCGGCGAGCCACCCGCGGTCCTCGGAGGCGCGTCGACGTCGGGCCGCACGGCATCGCTCCTGCCCCCGGCGCTGCGCCGGGTGGCCGCGACGGGCGAGGCCGCGGAGCGGAAGCGATCGTCGGATCGCGTCGCCTACTCGCCGGCGACCGACCGGAAACCGGAGCCGCGGCCCTGACGCGAAAGGACTGGATTGGACGTCGCGGCTGCAAGTTTCAACTGGCTCGATGGGCTCCTCCTGACGGCCGCGATTCTCTTCATGGTCCTCGGCGCCCTCAAGGGGCTCGCCGCCCAGTTGCTCGAGGTCGCGGCGATCATCCTCGCGCTCCTGGTGAGCGCCCTCATCGCGCCCCCGCTCGCGGAGCTGTCGCTCTTCGATCCACTCCGCGGGGTCAGTGACGACGCGCCGGCGGGGATCTGCTACATCGTCGTCTTCCTCGCCGCGGTGATCACGTTCGGCGTGCTCGCCAGGAAGCTGACGCGACGCGCGCCGGTGCCCGGGACATGGAAGGCGGCGGACCACGCGCTCGGCGGCCTGCTCGGGGCGGCCGCGGCGGTGCTGATCATCGGCGGCCTCTGCATCGGGTTGATGTCGTGGCGACGCACGGCGCAGCTCCAGCCTGTGCGCCAGAGCTGGTTCGCCCCCCGGCTCGCCGTCGGGTGCGAGTCGCTCGTCCTTCTCGTCCCCGAACGCAGTCGCCGCCACTTCCGCGAGCTGGCCGGCGCCACGCTCCGGCGTGACGCTCCCGGCTCCACGACCCACGCCGACCCGCCCCCGCCGACGCAGTCGACGACCTCCGGATCCTCGACACGGTCGACGACGTCACCGCGTTCGACGTCACCGCGTTCGACGTCGCCCCGTTCGACGTCGAAGACGCCGTCGCGATGACCGCCCGGTGACACGGGTCGGCGAGCATCACCATCGAGAAAGAGAGGGAGAGCCCGAAAGGGAGCTCTCCATGCGTCACACACTGACCGTCGCCGTCATCGCCGGCTGCGCCCTGCTCGCGCTCGGCCTCATCCGTTCCGCGCCGTCCTCCGCCGCGCCGGCGGCATCCGCTCCGGTACGGGCCGCGCTCTCGACCGCGGTCACCCAGAGCGGCGAGGTGCACGTGTTCCTGTACGACGACGAGAGCAAGCGACTCACCTGGTACCAGCCGGTGCGACAGGGCGGCCTCGACATCCGCGGCATCCGCGACGTCGAGTGGGACCTCCGCATGCTCGAGTACCCGCAGCGCAGGAAGAACGACCGGACCTCCGTCGCCGCCGTCCGCAAGCTCGCCCTCACCGGACAGAAGGCAAACGGAGCCGACGAAGAGCAGGAAAAGCCCGAGGACGGGGAGTGAGAGGGGACGACGGATTGATCGCCGCGCGTCGCGCGCAGCGTTCCCCGTTCGGCCTCGCAGCCGAACAAAGGGGCGACACCTCTTCCCGCCGGTGTCGCCCCTTCGGTCGCTGCGCGACCTGCCCCACCGCGGCCGTGGATCGAACTCACCGCGTCAGCTTCCACAGCACGGCCTGGACGTGGTCGATCCGCCGCCGGGCGTCCACGACCTGCCGTTCCGCGATGTAGCCCCACGCCGTCGCCACACGCAGAGCCGTCCGCACCTCCTCGGCGCTCCCCGACGCGATCCTCCAGAGGTGGAGCCGATCCCGACCCGCACGCCGATTGCCCTCGCCGAGATTCAACGCAATCGATGACGCCGCATCCCGAATCTGGGTCGCCAGCCGCGAGTCCCGCCGACGAATCGACGCCACCACCGGACGCAAAGAACGAACAGCAGCCAGAGCAATCTCGAGAGCCTCGAAGCGTTTCATGAGGACCTCCGATCGAGGGAGAGAAAGAGTTCCGTGGCCGCCGGCCCGATGCGGCGGCGCTTTCCCTCGGCGCAACCGGAACGCAGGGCGTGTCAAGGGCGACAAAGTCGCCGAGCGAA
>JBFFXF010000288.1:0-9020 GCA_041569895.1 Planctomycetota bacterium
GCGACCGTGACGCGCGCGCCCGCCACCGGCGTCCGGGGCGGGAAGAAGACCTCGATGCGGAGCCTGCCCGCGACGAGCTCGTGCGCCACCTCGAGATCGTGCGCCGCCACAACGGTCGCGAGCGCCGGGACGAGCGCCGGGAGAGCCATGACGATGACGCGAGCCCTGGCGGTCATGCCGCCCTTCCGGCGAGGAGCGACGGGTTGACTCGCGTCAGAAACGCGACCGCCGAGCCGGTCACCACGCCCTCGATCCCGAGGACCGGCAGGTGGAGGAGGAACGCGTACCGCGCCGCGGCCCGGAAGGCCTCGCCGGCCGAGAGCAGGCACGTGAAGTAGAGCAGCGCCGAGACGAGCGTCGCCACCGCCGCCGCCACGAACCCCGCGGTGACGTCCCGCGCCCGGGACTTCGGCAGCACCGCCCGAGCGGCGAAGAGACCGTGCGCCGCGAGCGCGCCGGCGGCCAGGTTGAGCGTGTTGATCCCCAGCGTCGTGATCCCCCCGAAACCGAAGAGGAGGAGCTGGAACCCGAGCCCGATGAGGATCGCCGGCAACGACAGCCACCCGAGCACGATGCCCGTCAACCCGTTGAGCATCAGGTGCGCGCTGCCAACACCCACCGGGATGTGGATCCACGACACCGCGAAGAAGACACTCGTCAGCACTGCCGTGCGCGGGATGTCCGCCTCGCGAAGGCGCGCCAGCACGCAGCCGGTCGCCACGCCCGTGACGACGGTACCGCCAATCCAGACGGAGCTCGGAAGAACCTGGTCGGGGATGTGCACCGGGACCTCGTGGAACGGCGTCGACCGACACGCGAAGCCGGCGCGCCGTGAAGGAGTCAGGGGTATCATGGGGCCGGGTGAAAGTCAATCGGGGCGGGGGGGGTCGGCGGGGGTCGATTTCCGTGTACGATGGTCCCCACCTCGTCGTCGTCGTCGTCCTCGTCCTCGATGACCGAGACAGAGACAGAGGACCGAGACAGAGAACAGAGGCCAGAGATCAGAGATCAGAGACAGAGGTCAGAAGTCAGAGATCAGAGGTCAGAGAACAGAGTCAGAGAACCGAGGACAGAGCCCGAGACGCCCGCTCTCCCCCTCTGCGTAATCTGCGTAATCTGCGTTCCCGTTCCCGTTCCCGTTCCCAGAAAGCTTCATCATGGCCATCGACTCCAACCCGAATCGACGCACTCTGTGTTCTCGTGATGCGCTTCTCCTCGTGGCTCTGCTGGTCGGCGGATGCGCTCCCGAACGGTCATCCTCCGTCGCGCCGGTGTCCGCCGACGCGCAGCACGACGTGACCACCGCTGCCGAATCGGCGCAGTCGCGGACGGTCGCCGTGCCCGCCGACTCCGTACCCGCTGACTCATGGACGTTGCTCCTCGATGGCTCGTCGCTCGCTGGCTGGCGGGTGCTCGACGAGTTCGACTTCTCGGGGCACGGGCCGGTCACGGTCGAGGACGGCGCGGTCATCCTCGAGGCCGGTGAGCCGATGACCGGGATCGCGTGGACCGGTCAGGGGCGCGATGTCGATCTCCCTCGCGACGGCTACGAGCTGCGTCTCGAGGCGAAGCGTCTCGAGGGCTCCGATTTCTACTGCGGTCTCACGTTCCCGGTTGCGGAGCAGCAATGCACGCTGATCGTCGGCGGCTGGGGCGGAAGCGTCGTCGGGCTCTCGAACGTCGATGACCTGAACGCGTCGGAGAACGAGACGACGACCGGGATCGACGTGGAGGACGATCGCTGGTACGCGATCCGGCTGCGCGTCACCGCGGCGAGCATCGAGGTGTGGATCGACGACGAACGCGTCATCGAGCTCGACCGTCCGGGGCGGCGCTTCGACATCTGGATCCAGCAGGAGCCAGCAAAGCCGCTCGGCGTGGTGACGTACTTCACGAAGGCGGCCATCCGAAACGTGCGCGTCCGGCGCGTGTGAGCGACCGTTCCCGGTCCCGTTCCCGACCCTCCGGTGACCCGGACGCTCGTCCTCGTCCTCGTCCTCGTCCTCGATGATCGAGACAGAGACAGACGGACGGAGTCCGATCGGAGTCGGTCATCGGAATCGGTATCGGTATCGGAGTCGGTATCGGAGTCGGTATCGGCCATCGGAATCGGAGTCGGTCATCCGACTCCGCAACCAGAGCGCTCGAGGACGGGAACGGGCACGGGTACGGGCACGGGTACGGGCACGGGAACGGGAACGGGTACGGGTACGGGTACGTCTTTGCAACGATGGGGACAGAGTCAGAGAACAGAAGAAGAGCCCGAGAGGCCGGTTTCGCCCTCTGCGTAATCTGCGTTCCCGTTCTACCGCCTTCGAACTCTACGTCGCACGCCCACGCCGCTCGTCCCAGAGGCGCTGCCAGTCTCGAGGTGAGGGATTGGGAGTCGGTGGCTGGCCGAGGACGCGCCTCAGGAACAGCGCGGCGATGTGCCGCACGCGGATGGCCGACTGTCCCTCGGCCGGCGTCGCCTCGAATCCCGTCTTCGAGCCGCGCACCTTCTGGAACGGCACCGGTCGATTGTCTCCGAGCGCGCGCAGCAGGGCGGGCACGTCGCGGGCGGCCACGGCGTTGAGGCGAGCGAGCGCGGCCGCGGCGACGGCGAACTCGCTGGCGGCGAGGTCCTCGAGCGCGGCGGCGACCGGTGACTCCGCCGGCGCCGCGGTGACCGGTCCGGCCGCCCGGGCGCGAGCCGCGAAGCGCTCGCGCCCGCGGTCGGTTCGAGGCCGCACGATGCGCGCCGGCCTCGAGGACGCCGTGTCCGGGGGCGCCTCGACCCGCGCCGCGCCAGCGCGCGATCGCCGGGCTCGCGCGAGGATCACGAGGGCCGCGAGGCTGACACCGACGAGCACGACGCTGCCGCCGAGGAGAGCCCATGGGATTCCGGCGCCGCGTCGCGGCTCGTCCGCGTCATGCGTCGCATCGCGAGAGGGTCGCGCCGGTTGGCGCGCGCTCGGAGCCCCGCTGACTCGCTCGCGAGGCCCCCTGGTCGCGCGGCCGAGGTCCCGGTCGCCCTCGAAGGCGCCGACTCGATCCTCGCGCCCGACCCCGGGCTCGAGCGGATCGACCGACGGTGTCGCCGCGTCCGTGTCGCGTCGAGGCGCAGCGGGCTCGCCGTCAGCGCCGATGATCAGCGACGCGACGTCGCCCGGCTGCCTCTCCTCGCGTGGTTCGGGAACTGGACGGAACGGCGGCGGCACGGCGGGGCCGCGCGCCACCTCGGGCGACTCGCCCGGCTCGGGCCCCGGCGATCCCGCGGGCTCGCTGCGATCACCGCCCCCGTCACCGGCGCCGGACGCCGGCTGGCGCACCACCGATTCGGGACGGCGAAAGACGAGGTTCTCCACGGCGGGGGTCTCCGGCAACTCGGCGGCGCCCTCACGTTCCGAGACCCGCACCGTCCCGCGAGCGACCTCGCCGCCGCCGAAGCTCAGGGCGCGAACCGTGCGCGGACCTCCTTCGGGACCGACGGGAAATTCGACGACGAAGTGCTTGTCGTCTGGGAAGCGCACCGAGCCCTCGCGGCCGTCGAGGTCGAAGCGCACGGCGATCACGGGAGCGGTGCCGAGGACGCGCAGCGTGTCCGGCCCCTCCGGGGCCCGCACGCGTTTCGAGTCGAGGATCCGGAACGGCACCGGCGGCACGACCGCGGCGACGTAGGCCTGGCGGGCGATCGCGAAGCCCGTGAAAGCGCGAGTGCTCACCCCCGTTTGCCTGTTGAGGTCGTCCAGCACCTGTCCGAGACCCGCGGAGCCCAGCTTCTGGCGCGAGAGGTACTCGACGTACCCCAGGAACTCGCGCTCGTTCGCCTCGACCAGCCGTTGCACGCCCTTGAACTTGTCCGAGACCAGCGCGCGGGTCGGATCGCGCCACGAGAGGTCGCAGTCCCACGGCAGCAGACGCCACCGGCCGTCCTCCGGAGACAGGTAGAGAAACGCGTTCTTGCCGCGCGACATCCCGAGCGTGTCCCAGTCATCGACGAGCGACCTCGCGGCGAGAACGCGCAGCCACGTCGTGACGTCGATGACGTCGTGGAGACGCTGGCGGAACTCGCGCTCCGGCGTGTGCTGGCGATCGAAGAAGCGAAGCAGCTCGATCAGCGGGCGGAAGTCCTCGCGGTTGCCGTTGGAGCGCGGCGGGAAGTTCCACCGGTACTCCTCCGGGTCGTCCGAGACGTAGTCGAGATAGGCCTCCTCGTAGGTGCGCCCGCCGGAAGGGAAGAGCTCGAAGTGGTCGTCCACCTTGTGAAGCTGCCCGGCCACACGCGCGGGAGCCGCCGGCGCGGTCCTGCGGTCGCCGCCCTCCGCGGGCTTTCCGCGCTTCTCGCCGCCGACGTCGAACCACCTCTCGAGGAAGTCGCTCCTGATCTCCTCGACGTCCTCGTAGATCCCCTGCTCGCGGCCGGGAATCTGGAAGTAGACGTACTGCTGGCGCGGATTGGGGACGCGGAGCTGGTCGAGCAGCCAGTAGGTGAGCCGCTCGTTGAGCCGCGTGCCGTCGCCGCCCTGGCCGTCGACGGTGAGGCTGCGGCGGCCATCGAGGTTCCTGGCGCCGAACACGACGCGCCAGTTGTAGCGCGAGCGCGTCCATGGACTGCCGCGACGCCGGAAGCCGACGTTGTAGAAGATGCGCGAGCCGCCGTAGACCAGCGTCGCGTTGCCGAGCTTGTTCGACATCCGCGGCCGGCGGGCCAGGTTGTCCCACTCGACGGCGGGCACGAGGAGAGTGTAGGTCGGGTGCTTGCGGTTCGGTATCAGTCCGCTCGGGTACTGCGCGGTGCGCACCGGGGCGTCCCGCGGAAACGCTCCGCGCCGGCCCTCGGAGTCCTCGACGAGGATGTGGAACTCGACGATGCCGGCGTTCTGCGGCGGCACGTGTCCGGCGAGCTCGACGCTCTCTCCGGCCGGCGCGCCGGTGGCGGCCATCGGAGCCTCGGACCACGACGACGCGCTGTCGTGACGGTACACGATGGTGGCCCGCGCGATCGGCTCGAGCGTCGAGACGCGCACCCGGAACTCGACCGCCTCGCCCGAGGTCGGCGCGATCGGCGTCTGCTTCGGGGTGCCGACCGCCGGGCCGGCGGCGTTCTCGAGAATGCTGTTCGGGCGACCCGGCGAGCCGAGCCGCTTCGGGATCGCCAGCTCGTGGGTCTGCGCGACACCCTGGCCCATCAGTCGTGTCAGCAACAGCCGCGAGCCGCGCACCCACCTGGCCCGGAAGCTCACCTGATACACCGTTCCCGGCGACACGCCGCGAACGGTGCGACCCACGCTGTTGTGCCGCGAGTTGCCGCGTCCCTCCGCCACGATTCGGTAGGACGCCTTGCCGCGGTAAGCGTCTGCCCGATCGACTCGCGATCGCTCGTGCGTCCCGAGCGCTCGCCACTCCGGAGCGCCGCGCTCGAACGAGCCCTCGGGGATCAGATTGGTCCGCGTCCCGAACTTGAGCTCATCGATGAGGCACTCGCCGCGCTCGAGGAGCATCAGCTGGAGCTCGTCGAGAGTCCGGTTGCCGAACTGGCGGTGCGCCTTTCGATAGCGGAGGTGCGTCCAGCTCGACTTCGAGCTCTCGTCGCTCGCCGACCACGACGACGGCAGCGCGTTGTCGAGCATCGGGTTTCGCAGCTCGAGGCTCGACCCGATGCCGTCGGCCCACACGGGCCACGGGTCGCGATCCGCGAACTCGACGCTGTCCGCCGGATTGCCGGCGGGGTCGACGAGCAGAAGCCGCTCGCCGCGCCGCGCCAGCTCGCCGCGACACGGCCCGACGACGACGCTCTTCGAGAGCCCGTACTTCTTCGCCAGCGCCTCGGGGTCCTTCGCGACGACGAGGTAGTCGCCGGCGCCGAGCTTGACCCCGTCCTCGAACCTGTACCGGATGCCGCCGCGGACCCGAAACCCCGAGAGTTCGATCGCCCGCTCGCCGCGGTTGAAGATCTCGACGTACGTGTCCGCCGCGTCCCCGCTGATCGGGTGGTACATGATCTCGTTGAAGATCAGAGCCCGCGTCGTCGCGATGCGGTTCACGGCGCCGGGCGTCGGCGGCTCGACGGTGACGATGTCGTTGCCGCCGTCGGGAAAGCGTCCGGCGCGCAGCGCCACCGGCTTCGGCGTCTCGTCGGCGCGGGGCGCGTCCCCGCCGTCCTTCTCGGCGCCGACCGTCTCACCGTCTTTGTCGTCGCCGTCGTCGACCGCCACGCGCAGCACGTCGAGCACGCGCTTGCCATTCGCCGCGCTCAGCGCCAGGAACACCACCCCGTCACGAGCGACGGGACTCCAGCCGAGCTGCTTCGCCGACAGCGACAGGAACCCGAACGCCTCGAGCGACGTCGACGCCGCGATCGGAAACTTCTTCAGATCGGACGGGTCATCGCTCACGAAATGGCCATCGAGAGCGAGCGGTGCGGGCGTCGGGTTGTGGATCTCGACGAACGTCGCGTCCACGTCATCCGGATCGATGACCACCTCGTTGATCCGCGGCCGCGGCGTCCGGTCGCGACGACTGGCGCGAGGCCGGCTCTCGAGCTCCGGGATCAGACTGAGGTCCGACGAGTCCAGGTCGCTGTTGTGCACTGCCACCGCGAGGACATTCGTACCTCGGACGAGGCGCTCCGATGCCTTGCCGACGTCGAACTCCGCCGGGACACCGGCCTCGTGCTGGCCGGTCGCGGGCGAGTTGTAGGGCACCGCCTGGCCGGGATCGCCCATGTGCGAGCGCGCGATCTCCCGGCCGTTCAGGTAGGCGATGAAGCCGTCGTCGTAATCGATCGACAGCACAAGATGCTCGAACTTCGCCGGATCCTCCACCTCGAAGGTCCTGCGGGCGAAGATCGAGAGAAAGCGATTCCGCATGTTGGCGATCTCGGTGGCGTCGTCGTCGTCGCCGTACCCGATCCCGGTCGCGCCCGACTCCCACCCGCTGTCGTCGAACGTCGGCTCGGCCCATGTCGGCGGAGGCGCGGAGACACCGCGAAGAAAACGCCAGACCTCGCCGCGACGCACGATCTTCACCTCGGTGTCGCGACTCCGATCGCGGTTGTCGAGCCCCGGACTGCCGCCGAGGATGGCGCTCGGCGACCAGTTCACCGGATCGGATGGATCGAGGTTCGGATCGTCGAGCGACAGCGTGTGCCCGGTGCCGTCGGGAACCGGTGTCCACTTGCCCGATCTGCCGTAACGCACCTCGCACATCCGCGCGCCGCTGGCGTTTCGCAACGTCAGCCGGCCACCCGCGTTGTCGAGCTTGCCGCGGAACGGCCCGTAGATCGTCGTCAGGTGCGGGTGCGCGATCGCGAGCGCCTCGGGATCGGCGGCGACGACAATGTACTCGCCCGGCATGACGACCGTTCCCGGCGGAAAGGAATACTCGATCTCCCCGTCGAGGCGCCACTCCGAGATGTCGGCGCGCGGCGCCTCCTTGCTGTGGATCTCGACGAACTCGAGCGGCGCGCTTCCCGGGGGGTGGTAGTGGATCTCGGTGATGACGAGCCACGGCGCCGCGGCGAGTGACGGCGCAAACAGCGCGCACGCGACGCACGCGACCGCGGTCGGCAGATGACGTGCGCGGACGGGCATTCGGGCCATCGTATCCGACGCCCTTCGCCGTCCCAACCCCGTTCCCGTACCCGTTCCCGTACCCGTGCCCGTACCCGTGCCCGTACCCGTACCCGTGCCCGTGCCCGTGCCCGTTCCCGAACTCGGGCTCGTTGAGACAGAGACGGAGACAGAGGACAGGGAACAGAGACCAGAGACCGGAGAGCAGAGATCAGAATGGCGGGGGGCGGCGGCGTCGCTCGGTCGAGTGTAACCGGTGCTCGGCCGTATCAAGGGTGCCCTCGCTTCGCTCGGCGACTGTGTCGCCCTTGACACGGCCTGCGCTCCGGTTGTGCGGGGGGAAAGCGCCGCCGCTTTGGGCCGGCGGCCACGGAATTCTTTCTCTCTGTCGCTCGGAGGTTCTCATGAAACGCTTTGAAGCTCTCGAGGTTGCTCTGGCTGCTGTTCGTTCTTTGCGCCCGTTGGTTGCGTCGATTCGTCGTCGCGATTCGCGGCTGGCGACCCAGATTCGCGATGCGGCGTCGTCGATTGCGTTGAATCTCGGCGAGGGGAATCGGCGCGCGGGCGGCGATCGGCTGCACCTCTGGCGGGTCGCTTCGGGGAGCGCGGAGGAGGTGCGGACGGCGCTGCGTGTCGCGATGGCGTGGGGGTATATCGCGGAGCGGCAGGCCGCGGAAGCGCAGCTCCGGATCGATCACGTCCAGGCGGTGCTCTGGAAGCTCACTCGCTGATCGCTCTCGGGAACGGGTCCTGTCCCCGTTCCCGGCACCTCACCCCCGCAACGCGCCGATCAGCTCCGCCACCCTGCGTGCCGCGACGACGTGGCGGGTGAATTCCGCGCCCCGGGTTGCCGGGCCCATGTGGGCTCGTGATGTGCGGTGCTCCATCGGACTCTCGACGGTGACGTGGACGCTCGATCCGGCGTGGATCGCCTTGACGCGAGCCGATGCGATGTCCCGGACGTTCTGCGGACCGACGCCGGCGGCGGCGACGAGGGCGATTCTGCCGGCGGCGCGACCGGCGAGGCGGCGGATGGTCTGGAGTCCCTCGAGCGCCGTCGCGGCGCCTCCCGACGTGAGGATCTCGTCGCAGCCGAGCTCGATGAGCGTCTCGAGCGCCTCGAACTGGTCGCGCGCCATGTCGAACGCGCGGTGGAAGGTCACGCGCAGGGGTCGTGCGAGCTCGAGGAGCGTGCGGGTCACGTCGCGATCGACGCGTCCGTCCGGAAGCAGGGCGCCGGTGACCACGGCGCTCGCTCCCAGGCTCGCGGCGGTGTCGATGTCGCGGCGCATGACGTCGAGCTCCGCGCCGCGAACGACGAAGTCTCCGGCGCGTGGTCGAACGAGAATCCCGACCTCGATGTCCACGCCGCGGATCACCTCGGCGATCATTCCGGCGCTCGGCGTCAGGCCGCCCTCGGCGAGCGCGGCGGAGAGCTCGATGCGATCGGCGCCGCCCTCCGCGGCC
>JBFFXF010000289.1:0-8996 GCA_041569895.1 Planctomycetota bacterium
ATCTTGGACCTGCGCCCTGCCGCCAAGGCGCCAGGGCGCAGGTCCAAGGTGTTACCCATGTCTCCGGTCTAAAGTGTTACCCATGTCCCGGGTTGCACAGGATGGGATGGGATCCGACTCCGTCGGATCAATGCGAGGTCTCGAGGTCGACGTCCTTTTCCGCCTCGGGTTCCTTCTTCGGCTTCTTCGACGGCTGGCGTCGGGCCGCCGTCTTGGCCGAGAGGTCGACGACGCTGGCCGCGAGGCGCTCGATCGCCTTGGCGAAGGGGCTTTCCGGGTACTTCGCCATCACGAGGCACTTCTCGTGGACGGCGCGGGTCACCACCTCGTCGCGTGGCAGCAGACCGAGCAGGTGCGGGCGGAAGTCGAGGAATCGCTGACTCACCGACGCGACGCCCTGGAAGAGGCGTTCGCCCTCCTCGTCGCCGGCGACGCCGTTGACGATGAGATGGAGGGGGTCGCGCTCGAGCTCGCTGTGGAGCACCTTGACGAGCGCGTACGCGTCGGTGATCGAGGTCGGCTCGGGCGTCAGCACGATGACGCTGCAGTCGGAGATCGCGTTGAGCCACTGGACGACACGGCCGATGCCCGCGCCGGTGTCGGCGAGGACGATGTCGAAGCGGCTGGCGAGGGAGTCGATGACCTTCTCGAAGGCCTCCTGCTCCGCCGGTCCGATGGTCGCCAGGTCGGCGACGCCGGAGCTCGCCGGCAGGACGTAAAAGCGCTCGCTCACCTCGACGACGGCGTCCATCGGGTCGGAATCGGAGTGCAGGACGTCGTCGACTCGGGTGTCGACCTGGAGGTTGAGGAGGATGTCGACGTTCGACAGGCCGAGGTCGCCGTCGACGACCAGGACGCGCCGATCGAGACGCGAGAGCGCGTAACCGAGGTTCACGGTCACGCTCGTCTTGCCGACGCCGCCCTTGCCGCTGCTGATCGAGAGGAGGGTGGCCCTTCTCGCGCTGTCCGACATGGTCGACCGATCCTTTCTCTTCCTTTCCGTCCCTCGGGCTGTCAGAGGAAGTCGAGCGCCGCCTTCTCGTCGCGACTGACGCCGCCGCGCGTCGGCCGGCAGCCCCGCACGGCGTTTCTGCCCTCGGCCTTCGCCTCGAGCAGGTAACGGTCCGCGCGGGCGATGAGACCCTCCGCGTCGATCTCCTCGCCGGGCTCGAACACGTCGACTCCGAAGCTCGCCGTCAGGCCAAGGCGGTGTTGTCGATACTTCAGCACCTTGCGCTCGAGCGACGCCCGCAGGCGCTCGGCGACGAACATCGCGTGCTTCGCCCCGCTGCCCGGGACGATGATCGCGAACTCCTCGCCGCCGTAGCGACACGCGGTGTCGATCTTCCGGATGTTCTTGACCCACAGCTGGGAGACGAACTTCAGCACCGCGTTCCCGGCGGGGTGTCCGAACTTGTCATTGATCTTCTTGAAGTGGTCGAGGTCGATCATGATGATCGCCGTCGGGAGGTGCGTCCGGCGCGACCTCTCCAGCTCGAGCTCCAGGGCGGACATCAGATACCGAAAATTCCGCAACCCCGTGAGCGGATCGATGTGGCTCAGCTCGCGGAGCTGATCACGCTCGCGCCGCAGCTCGTTGACGCCCTCGAAGATCGGGCAGCCCTCCGGCCCGAGCGGACACTGCCCGTCGAGCGAGTGCGCTTCCCGCTTCTTCTTTCCCATCGTTCGCGGAACTCCACTTCGATCGCTTGCCATGCTTCCATTCCACCTATCGGAATCCGGGGCGCGCCCTGTTGAGGGTCGCTGCGCGACGAACGGGATTCCCTGCGCGGCGTGGTTCCTGTATCCTGGCGGCCGCTGACGGATTCTGATAACGCACCGTGAATAGTGGAGCGGGGGAGGTAGCTCTCTTGACGATCAAAGACGACGCCAGGCAGTTCCTTTTCGACCTCCTGAACACGCCGAGCCCTTCCGGCTTCGAGGCCGAGGGGCAGAAGAAGTGGGTGAGCTACGTTCGCGCGTCGGCCGACGAGGTGGACTGCGACGCCTACGGGTCCGCGTGGGCGACGCTCCGGGGATCGTCCGGCGACGCCGGGCCGAGCGTGATGATCGAGGCGCACGCCGACGAGATCGGCTACATGGTCCGGTTCGTCACGGAGGAAGGCTTTCTCCACGTCACCCGCATCGGGGGCGCGGATCGCGCCGTGGCGCGCGGAAAGCGCGTCGACGTGCTCGGAAGCAAGGGGACGGTGTCCGGAGTGATCGGCATCACGGCGACGCACCTCCGCGACAGCAAGGACGAGAAGGTCCCGGAGCTGCACGAGCTCTACGTCGACATCGGCGCGTCCAGCCGTGACGAGGTGGCGGAGCTCGGCGTCCGCGTCGGACACCCGGTCATCCTCGCCGACTCCGTCGAGGAGCGCATGCCGGGGAAGCTGACCGGTCGCGCGCTCGACAACCGCATCGGCGGGTTCATCATCGCGGAGGTGTTCAAGCGGGTCGCGGCGGGGGATCGACCGGCTGCGACGCTGCACGCGGTGAACAGCGTCCAGGAGGAGATCGGCGGTCACGGCGCGCGCATGATGGCGTTCCGGTTGCACCCGTCGGTGTGCGTCGTCCTCGACGTCACGCACGCGACCGACTCGCCCGGAATCGACAAGACCAAGTTCGGCGAGGTCAAGCTCGGCGACGGGCCGACCATCTCTCACGGTCACGCCAACCACGTGAAGGTCGTTGAGCGCCTCGAGCAGGTCGCGGCGGCGCGCGAGATCCCGCTCCAGCACGAGTCGGTCTCTCTCTACACCGGCACGGACACCGACGGCATCTTCAACGTCAAGACCGGCGTCCCGAGCGCGCTGGTGTCCCTGCCGATGCGTTACATGCACTCGCCGGTCGAGACCGTCGACCTCCGGGACATCGAGCGGTGCATCGATCTGCTGGCGGCGTTCGTGGAATCGGTGAAAAAGGACGACGCGTTCCGGATCGAGGTGTGAGCCCCATTCCGGACCCGGTCCCGGTCCCGGTCCCGGACCCGAAAACCATCACCGTGAACTCTCGCCCCCGCCGTCGAAGCCGAGCCGTCGGGGTCCGATTCCGACACCGATTCCGATACCGATACCGATTCCGATACCGACCGAGATCCGATACCGACGGCGAGATCCCCGCGCGTCGCAAGGCCCAATCTGCGTAATCTGCGAAATCTGCGTAATCTGCGTTCCAGTCCTCGTCGCCCGTCGGCCGCGTTCTCGCTCTGCTGGCTCCGGGTTCCTTGCTTCTGCTGTCCTGCTTCCTGCGTTCCTGCTGAATGCGTCGCAGAGTCTCGCCAGCGAAGTCGAGCAGCCCTTCGGGCACGGGAACGGGAACGGGAACGGGACGGCGCGAAACCCGCGGATCGTTTCCCCTCTCCCCGGCAAAACGCCCAGGGTGTATAGTTCCCTTTTCGGCTTTTTCTTGCGTCGGCCGCGCGCTCGATTAGAGTGACGGCAGTGCTCGAGCGCCACGCGGGAGCGAGGTGCTGTTGGTGTTCCGGGGGCCGAAAATCCCGGAATCGAGCGTGTTTGCGCTCGACTTCAGTTGTGGGCGGTTTCATGGGCACGGCGTCGTAGGCGCTGTGTCGTCACGGTCGCCGGCGGGCGCGCGAGGTCGGCCTCGCGGTCGAAAGGCTCGGGGACACTTCAAGGAGTCGCTCCGGCATGGGGGCAGAGAAGCATCAGATCGCATACCAGTCGCCCGACGGCGAGTTTCGCGTCGTCGAGTTGCCGGAGGAAGGCGTCGTCGGCGTCGGCTCCTCCGCGAAGTGCGCGATCGTCGTCGACGGGCTGCTCCCGGTTCACTGCTATCTCAAGACCGCGGCGGGCAAGGCGTTTCTCTTCGTCAAGGCGGAGAACGCCCTCGTGCTCGTCAACGACGCGCCGGCGCGCAAGCGGGCGCTGAGCCCGGGAGATCGGATCACCGTCGGCGACGTCGAGCTCGCCTACGAGATGACCGATGCGCTGCTCGGATCGGAGATCTCGGGGTACCGGATCGACGACCGCCTCGGCCACGGCATGACGGGAACGGTGTATCGTGCGACGCAGCTGTCGCTCAATCGCACCGTCGCCGTCAAGATCCTGTCGCCCGAGCTGACGCGTGACCGGGCTTTCGTCGAGCGTTTCCTGCGCGAGGCACAGGTCGTCGCGCGTCTCAATCATCCCAACGTTGTTCCGATCTACGACGCCGCGGAGATCGATGGCATTTTCTTCTTCTCGATGGAGTACCTCCCCGGCGGCACGCTCGAGGACATCCTCCGCGAGGAAGGGACTCTCGACGTCGAGACCGCGCTGCGCGCCATCCACGATACGGCCCAGGCGCTCGTCTGGGCGGAGGAGCAGGGCATCGTCCATCGCGACATCAAGCCGGGCAACCTGCTGATCTCGCAGAACGGGACGATCAAGCTCGCGGATCTCGGGCTGGCGATCGAGGCGCAGGCCGGGCCGTCCGGCGGTCGCTCGCGCTGGGTCGGCTCGCCGCGCTACATGGCGCCGGAGCAGGCGCTCGGCAAGCCGGTCGACCACCGCGCCGACATCTACGGCCTCGGGGCGACGCTCTTCCGCGCCGTCAGCGGGCGGTTTCCGTTCGACGGGTCGAAGCCGGTGGAGATCCTGCAGGCCAAGATCAAGGACGACCCGCCGCGGCTCGATGCGGTGACGCCGAACGTGCCGCGCGCGGTCGCGGATCTCGTCGAGACGATGATCGCGAGGGACCCCGCGAGTCGACCGGCCTCCTGTGTCGAGCTGCTGGCGGCGGTCGAGGAGACCATCGCAGCGGTCGAGTCCGGGCCGGTCCGGGCGCCCGTCGCGGCCGCGCCGCACGTCTCCCACGGTCCCGCGCGGGCGGCGCGCCGCCCGGCGAAGCGCCTCAACCCGGCCGTGACGTGGTCGGCCGTGGGCGCGGCAGCGGTTCTCGCGCTCGTGCTCGTCCTGGTCGCGCTGAAGAACGGGACGTCCTCACGCAGCGGCGTCACGACGGTGGCCGGCGGCCAGCCGGGCGCCGCTGACCCGACCGTCGATGCCCGCGAGGACGATCCCGGCCAGTCACCGGAGGGCTCGTCGCCCGCGCCGCCTCCGGTTCGCCCGGATCGATCGCCGCAACCGGAGCCGGAGTCCCCGCGTATCGTGGTCGAAACGCCGTCGGGCGACGGCGAGAACGACGCGGTCTTCCGCCAGCTTCGGGGCATCCTGACGCGGTACCAGCGCGGCCTGCTGACGCCGGAGGACGCCATCGCGCGGCTCGAGGACTTCCGGCGACGCTTCCCGGCCTCGCAATACACGTCCGCGGCCGATGTTCATCTCGACCGGATCCGCAAGGAGCGCGCGCGGGCCAATCGCGAGATCGTGCTCGCCGAGATCCAGAAGTCGCTGCCGTCGCTGATGACCAAGCGCCAGTTCCACGAGGCGGGCGCGCTGCTCGATCGAATGCTGGTCAACTATCCCGAGAACCGGGAGCAGATCGATCCGTTCGTGACCGAGCTCGACGCCGCCGCGAGCGCCGAGTGGGAGAAGCGTAGCGCGGAGCTCGAGCAGCTCCTCGCGGCGGGGCGGTTCGCGGAGGCCAAGAAGCGCCTCGATGAGGCTCCCGCCGCGCTTCCGGAGTCGTTCGCGGCGAAGATCGCCGATGCGGCCGCGCGCCTCGAGCGCGAGCAGCAGTCCTACACCGAGCTCGCAGCGACGATCGCCGACGTCGAAAGGCGATTCGCGAGGGCGATTTCGTCGCTCGACTTCGCCGCCGCGGCCGGTCTCGTCGACTCGCTCCCGGAGAGCCCGGCAGGCTCGCCGGCGAAGGGGCTCGTCGACGCGCTGCGCGCGCGCCTCTCGGCGGAGGCAGGCCTGTGCGAGGAGACCTGGGAACGGGTCGTCGACGGCGTGCGCAAGGCGATGCGGGAGCGGCGCGCGGTGGAGCTGGACGAGAGCGAACGTCCGGCCGAGGAGTCGGACTACCGGATCGTCAAGCTCGACGGCGCCACGATCGAGGTCGAGGTCAGCCGCGATCGCAGAGTGCGACGCAACGCGCTCGCGATCTCGAGCGCGGAGCTCGGCGCGATGAGCGGGCAGGGCGCGTCGGCCGACGAGGGGATCGGCCTGCTCCTCCTGCACGCGGACCGCCCGTTCCGCGCCCGAAAGTTCCTGCAGTCACCGTCGCTGGGCGCGGAGAAGCTGGCGCACTACCGGCAGCTCCTGACGCGCGCGGAGGAGAAGTATCTCGCCACCTCGATCGTCGAGCTCAGCCGGCGATACGCCGAGCTCGGCAAGAGCGGCTCGGGTACGACGCTCGAGGACTGGCGCGATCTCGAGGCCGAGCTCGCGCGCTTCATCGCCAATGCGCGCACGACCGAGAAGTACGCCGCGATCCGCGACGGCATGGCGACGATGTACGTGGCGGCGCGCGTCGAGTCGCTGCGACCGGCGGCTCCGGGGAACCTCTTCCACGGCCGCATCAAGTCATACCGCGGCGGCAAGATCGAGCTCGTCTACGACTTCGAGGACAGCGCCGAGCTCCGCGACTTCCACCCGAAGCTGTCAACGGGGTGTCAGGCCCGTCTCACGAAGAAGACGCTCGAGGTTGTGGGGGAGTACCGTTTCGCGCGCGGCAATCCGTTTCGCCGGGAGATCACCGTCACCGGCGCGGTACCGGCGCGCGGGTACAAGCTCGCGTCGCCGAACATCAACGTCGCCATCTGGACGCAGGATGAGGATCGCATCACGCCGGCGCTGCGATCGATCTCGAGCAGCAGCACGGGCAGGGGGTCGGGCGGCACGAGCACCGGCTCCGGCGGCACCATCGACCCACCGATTCCGGTGCCGGATGCGGTGCCGCAGGACTACTTCGTCTTCGGGCTCGGACTGAAGACGCGCGACTCGTCGATCTACAGCTCCTATTACACTTACAACTACCTCCGCGTCCCCGGGCTGAACACCATCGTGCCGATGCCTGCCCTCATCCTCCTCGGCGGTGTTCGTGGGAGGCCGATCCTGACGTACGCCAACGACGAGGGGATCTGGGGAGAGGGCGTCGTCAACAAGGTGAAGGGCAAGCAGGTCTTCCGGATTCACCTCGAGCCGAACAAGGTGCTCTGGGCGATCAACGGCCGCAGCATGCCGATCAACAAGTCGACACTGCTCGATCGCTTCCGCCGGTCCGAGGTCGACGTCGGCTCGGTGACGATCTTCACCAACGGCGAACGGGTCTTCTTCGCCTCGCTGGGAATCGAGGGCGAGCTCAACCCCGCCTGGATCGACGAGGAGCTCGCCCGCATCGCCCGCGACGACCTCAAGCGACTCGAGAGCGCCAAGAAGTAGCCCGCGGCCGCCCTCCCGCCCCTCACTCCACCAGCTTGACGTCGACCTGCAATCGCTTGCCGTCGCGCAGCACCGTCAGCGGCAGCGTGTCGCCGACCTTGTAGTTCAGCTTCATGTGCATGTGGAACTGGACCGGCTTCATGTCGATCGGCTTGCCGGCGAGCGCCACGATGACGTCGCCCTGGCGGAGGCCCGACTCGAACGCGGCGCGCCCGCCGGGCTCCTCGCGGTTGATCCAGCGGACCTCGAGCAGTCGGCGGTCGTCGGTGATGCCGTGCTTGCGCCGTCCCCTGGCGTCGAGCTCGGGCGTCCAGACCCGCATCCGCGGACGCAGTGACCAGAGCGATCCGCGCCACGAGAAATCGGTCTTCTTCCAGTCCTTCCCGAGCTTCAGCTTCACCTCGCCGCTCCGGCTTGCGCGCACCGACACCTCGGTCTCGGCGCTCGGGAGGTGGTGGAGAGCCCACTGCATGTCGGCGATCGACGTGATCACCTGACCGTTGATGTGCGTCACGTCCTCGCCGCTCTCGAGGCCGGCGCTCTCGGCGGCCGAGCCCTCGATGACGGAACGGACGCGGAGCCCGTGCGACGGATCGATCACCAGCCCGATGTTGTCCGGCAGCGGGTATCGCCACAGCATGCCCTCCGTGAACGCGCCGGTGTCCTGGGCGTGCAGCTGCTCCGCGTCGTGGATGTTGTGGCAGTGGATGCAGTTGCGGCGCGTCGTCTCGCCGCGGAACCTGCCGCGCTTCTCCAGTCCGGGCATCTCGAGCGCCGTGCGGTAGGGTTTCGCCGGTCCGCGCTTGCTCTCGAGCTCGGCCCGGTTCGCCGGGTACACCTCGTGCAGCTCGAGCACGCGTCTCATGGTCTTCTCGAGCCCGGCGATCGAGTTGTACGCGTCGGGGCCGCGAGCGCTCTGCGTTCCGTACCGCGCGTAGACCACGCCGTCGGCGTTGACGAACAGCGCCGCCCAGTTGAGGTCGTAATCGAACTGGAAGAGCGACAGATCGACACCCTTCATCTCGACCTGGCGGACGGCGACGAAGCGCTCGCGCGCGAGCTTCTCGATGACGTCGCTGCCCCTGGCGACCTCCGCGTCGAAACCGGCGCAAGCGCTGCAGGGGACGCACCGGAAGGTGACGAAGAGCGGCTTGCCGGTCTTGCGAGCCACGTCCATTCCCTTCTCGATGTCGTTGTAGATCCAGAGGTCGGCTCCCTCGGCGTGCTTGTCCTCGAGGATGAGGCGCAGCGGCCTGGTCGTCTCGTCGGCCTCGACGACGACGGTGCCGGCGAGTGACGCGGCGGTGACGAGCGCGAGCAGCATCCGGGCGCGGGTGGCGGCGTCGATCATGGGGTCTCCGTGGTGCGGGAGTTTCTTGCAGGAGCTCTCTCGGAGCCCCTCGAAGCTCGGTTATACCCGAGTCCTCTGATCCGCGGAAGGAGACGTCTCCGGTCGCAGTCGGAATCGGAATCGGAATCGGAGTCGGAGTCGGACTCGGTCATCGGAATCGGACTCGGCATCGGCCATCCGGATCCGAGTCGGTCATCGGACTCCGCAACCGGAGCCCTCGAGCACGGGCACGGGCACGGGCACGGGCACGGGCACGGGAACGGGAACGGGAACGGGAACGGGAACGGGTACGGGAACGTGACTCAGGTCAGAGTCCTCAATCCGCGTACTCTGCGTTCCTCTTCTCCGGG
>JBFFXF010000290.1:0-8977 GCA_041569895.1 Planctomycetota bacterium
GCTCCTTCGCGTAATCGCCGTGCGGGTTCCAAGCAAAACCGTAATCGCCTCCCATGCCGAGCCGTCCGCCCGCAGCCAGAATGCGCCGAGCCGATTCGGCTCCGCCGTCGAGCGTTTCCTGATGGCCGTCGATTACCTTTTGGGACATCCCGAACTCAGGTCCGCGTTCGATGCTCATCAGTTCGAAGTACAGTGCCGGCACGACGGCCACGTCGCGCTCCAGCAGCAAGGCCAGCGTCTCGTCGTCGATGAACGTGCCGTGCTCCAGCGTGTCGTAGCCGGCCTTCAGCGCATTCTTGATGCCCTCGGTCGCGCGGCAGTGACCGGTGACCTTCATGCCGTGGTTGTGCGCCGTCTGCACCACCGCGTGCATCTCCTCGAACGTCATGCAGAGCGTGTGGTGGTCGTTGACGTCCGGCGCGGCGGCGTCGCCGGTCGGGTAAGTCTTGACCCACTCGATGCCGTCCTTGACCAGCTTGCGCACCGCGGCGCGCGCCTCGTCCGCGCCGTTGATGCAGAGCACGAGGCCCTCCATGCCGATCCTGCGGAAGTCGGGGTTCCAGTCCATCAGACCGCCGACGCCGCAGATCTCGCGACCGCTCGCCGCGAGTCGTGGACCGACGACGAGGTCCTCGTCGATCGCCTTCTTCAGCCACACGTCGACGTTGAACAGGCTCCCCCCGCTCCGCGCCGCCGTGTAGCCGCACTCGAGCGCCGTCCTGCAGTTGACCGTCGCCAGGATGGTGACGTACTCGACGGGGTACTTGATGTCGAGGTCCTGCAGCTCGGCGACGTTGAAGTACGTCGCGTGGTAGTGCGCCTCGATCAGCCCCGGCATGATGGTGCCGCCGCGCGCGTCGATCTCGACCGCGTCCGGCGAGACCGGCGGAGCGCCGGCCACCGGACCCGCGTAGGTGATCGTGCCGTCGTCGATGACGAGCGCCGCATCGGCGACCGCCGGCGCGCCGGTGCCATCGACGAGCTGTCCGTTGACGATCCGCGTCGTGCCGCTGGCAGTCTTCATTGGCCGCGCTCCTGTGACGGACGTGTTCCTCCCCGACGGCCGGGCTCCCCGGCCCGGCGACGGAACGCCGGGTGGTCGCGATCTCCCTCGGAGACCAGATACGCGATCAGGTCGAGCACCTCGTCGCGGTTCAGCCGGTCGAGCAGCGCAGAGGGCATCGGCGAGGTCTCGAGCGGCGTCACCCGGCGCACCTCGTGCGCCCGGACGGTGACGGTGCGACCCGGCTCCATCATGTCCGGCATCAGGTGGTAGGTCCCCGACTCCTGAAAGCTGACGCGACCGATCAGCACGCTGCCGTCGGTCTTCTGGATCTGCACCATGCGGTACTGGTCCGACACGGTCTTCCCCGGCTCGCTCAACGCCTCGACGACGTCTCGCAGCGTGAAGCGCGCGCCGAGCCCGATCAGGCGCGGGCCGACCGTGCCGCCGGTGTCGCCGACGCGATGGCAGACGCTGCACTTCGCCGCGGCGAACATCGTCTCGCCGTTGTCGAAGTCGCGTCCCTCGAGACCCGACTCGAGCTCCGCCAGGACCGCCGCCGTGGTCCACTCGCGGCCCGGGCCGCGTGGCTCGGGGAGCGTCGACGGATCGATCACCGGGTCCCGGCCCGGCTCGATCGACGCCATCTCGTCGCGCAGCTCCCGCGGCACGCGCTCGAGGGCGCTGTCGCGGGTCCGCTGCCAGAAACCGCGGTACTGGTGTCCCCCCTTCGAATGCCCCATGCCATCGGCGATGAGCTGGAAGTAGCGCCGGCGCAGGTCCGGCGTCCAGCCGCGATCGACCCAGACCAGCATCTGCGCCAGGTGCATGCGGTGCACCATCGGCGCGGCGTCGAGCATGTCGGCGACCGCCTTGCCGTACTTGTCGTTGCGCGCGAAGTAGCCGGTGCCGAGCGTCTCGGGGTGGCCCGCGTCGGCCTCCATCATGTCGACGATGCGCTCGACGACGTCCGGCGCGTTCAGGAAGCAGAGCAGCCGCGCCAGCTCTCTCGACACCAGCCCGTCGGGGTCGGGC
Source organism: Planctomycetota bacterium (assembly GCA_041569895.1). Classification (GTDB taxonomy): domain Bacteria; phylum Planctomycetota; class UBA8108; order UBA8108; family JACQVS01; genus JBFFXF01. The sequence goes on from JBFFXF010000290.1 coordinate 2,039, forward strand.
AGCGCCCCGCCGAGCCGCTCGATGACCGCGCCGGCGAGCGGCCTGACGCCGTCGCCGCCGCGGGCGAACGCCAGCTCGTGGATGCGAAGCACGGCGATCTTCCGCTCGTCCGAGCAGCGCGCGAAGTCGATGGCGCCGAGGGCCTCGATCACCGATCGCTGATCGCGCGCATCCCCCTGCCTGGCGAGCGCGAGCAGCGCGACGATCCGCCGATCGGGATCCTCCTCGCCCAGCGCACGGTCTCTCCACGACTCGACCGGCTGCCGCTCGATGGCGATGCGCGCCGCGTAGCGGATGGCGCGGTCGGCATGACCGAGGTGCGGCCAGGCCGCCTCGACCGCCGCGGCGTCGGGCTCGCCGTGGAACGACTCGAGACGGCGGCGCAGGGCGCGCAGTGCGCTCGCGTCGCTCTCGCCGGGAGCGGTCGCCACGCCGGTCGGCTCGTCGCCGGTGTACCGCACCCGATAGACCGCCGAGGTCAGCCTGCGCCCGCCGACGACGAAGTACATCGCGCCGTCACTCGCGATGACCGCGTCGGTCACCGGCAGCGCGCGACCGCCGACGAACTCCTCGATGGTGGCGCGGTAGGTGGCGCCGTCCGGCTCGAGATGGACGGCGTGGATGGTCCCGAAGGTCCAGTCACAGGCGTAGAGCGCGCGCTGGAATTTGGCGGGGAAGCGCGCGCCGTGGCCGAAGGTGAGCCCCGTCGGCGAGGCGGGGCCGACGTTGATCACGGGCTGCACGCTGTCGGGATAGTACTCGGGCCACTTGCCGGTGCCGCCCCGCCAGCCGTACTCGCCGCCGCTCACCAGGTGGCAGATGCGCGCCGGACGGTACCACGGCGTGCCGAGGTCCCACTCCATGTCCGAATCGAAGGTGAAGAGCTCGCCGTCCTCGTTGAACGCGAGGTCGTAGCTGTTGCGCAGCCCGCTGCAGATGAGCTCCCAGTGGCGGCCCTCCGGGTCGAACCGGGCGACCCAGCCGGCGGTGGTGTGCCGCGTGGTGTCGAAACCGGGCGGCATCAGGTGATCGGGGCCGTCGACGCGGACCGTGCGGCGCGCTCGCACGACGCCGGGCGGACGCGTGCCGTTCCCCGACATGACGTAGATCCACCGGCCGTCCGGCGACACCACCATGTTGTGGGGCCCGTGCTCGCCGCTCCCGCCGAGCCGCACGATGCGGTCGATGGTGTCGAGCTCGCCGTCGCCGTCGGTGTCGCGCAGGCGATGGATCCCCTGCTCGATCGAGCCCTTCTCGGCGACCATGACGTAGAGGCTGTCGAACGCGTGCAGCAGGCCGTGCGACCAGCCGACCTTCGCGGCGACCCCGCCGAGCCGCTCGACCCTCGTCCGCGCCGCGTCGTCGCCGATGGCCGGCGGCGTGATGCGGAAGAGCCCGGGACGGTGCTGCGCGGCGGCGATCAGGCGCCCTCCCGGAGCCGCGGCGAGCGCCGTCCACGAGCCCATCTCGCGCGGCACGGTGAGGATCCGCTCCGCGACGAAGCCCGGCGCGGTCTTCACCGCGGACGCCTCGGCCGGCTCGAGCGGATGGCCGGGACGGTACCAGTAGGGCTCGCCCGCGTAGGGGTCATCGCCCTTCCCGCGCCGGTCACGTTCGTCGTCTCGATCCTCGCGCTCCTCGCCGCCGTCGTCGAGGCGTCGCACCTCGATGCGCGGCGGCTCGATGTAGATGGAGAAGCGGACCGTCGAGCCGCAGCCCTCGTCGGTGCCCTGGGTGTCGAGACCGGCCAGCGCCCGGAAGCGGGTGGCGCCCTCCGGGACCTCGTACGCGATGATCGACGTCGCGTGCGCGCCGAGCGCGTCGCGGTAGCGCTTGCCGTCGATGCGCAGCGGGCCGTTCTCGGCGTTGCGGCCGATCCTCACCCTGCCCCAGCTGGTGCGCACGCTCTTCCACTCGCGCTCCGTGAGCTTGACGTCGCCGCCCGGCGTCACGAAGCGCGGCTTCGCCCAGTTGGCGAAGTCGCACGCGATGCCGTCGCCGGCGTCCGTCGCCACCAGGTAGATCTCGCGCGCGCGGGAGATGTCGACGTCGATCTCGATGGCGTGCCCGGGCGTCCGGGCGGTGATCACGTCGCTCTCGAAGATCGGCTCCGGGCCCTCGGCCGCGAGCGCTGCGGGAAGCGCCACCACCGCCAGCGCCGGAATCGCCAGCGTCGAAATCGCCAGCGCCGGAATCGCCAGAAGCCGTTTCATCGGGGACATGCCGCGATGATGTCGCTCACGGGGCGCGCGAGTCAACGATCACGTGGGCATCGCGGATCGGAGCCGCCGACGGCGCGTGCTACCAGATCCTGGCGAGCTCGAGGGTAAAGCCCGGGAGTACAGGGTCACCCGCGACGGTCGCGGGATCGTCGAGACAGCGCTCGTCGCACGCGCCGTCGGCGGTCTTCGTGTAGACCCAGACCTGCCGATTGAAGCGATCGATGAGCCAGCCGAGGCGACTGCCGTTGGCGATGTACTCGCGCATCTTCGCCCGCAGGCGCGCCGGCGAGTCGTTGCGCGAGCGCAGCTCGAGCACGAAGTCAGGGCAGAGCGGTGGAATCTCCTCGCGCTCGTCCTCGGAGAGGGCGTCCCAGCGAGATCGCGAGGCCCACGCGAGGTCGGGCGAGCGTTTGGCCCCGTTCGGGAGCGTGAAGGCGGTCGACGAGTCGAAGCCGACCCCGGTGCCGTCCCGCTCGACCCACGCACCGAATACGGCAGTGAGATCGAAGTTCCTGCGGCCGGTTTCTCCCCCCGTTGGCGGCGTGATGATGAGGTCTCCGTCGGCGGTCAGCTCGATGCGGAGGTCGCGGTTCAGGCTGCAGAGCTCGGAAAACTCCCGGTCCGTCATCCGCTTGAACGCCGGACCGAGGTGGAGGACGAGGGGCAGGAGGCTCGCGTCAGTAGTGTGCGTCGTGGACATGATCGATCGTTTCGTCTCAGTCCGATCGATTGTAGCCGGTCAACTCGGCCGTCGCCAATTCGGGGATCCGTGTCGGAATCGCCACAAGCCGTTTCATCGGGGACATGCCGCGATGATGTCGCTCACCGGCCGCGCGAGTCAACGATCACGTGGGCAGCGCGGATCGGAGCCGCTCGGCGAGAACGCCGACGAGGTCCTCGCGATTGCCCGGGGTGACCTCGACGAGCTCGACGTCCCGGCGCTCCTTGACCCGCCCGATGAATCCGCCGCCCTTCATGGCCACCGTGGCGAGCACCGGCCTCGCGCCGTCGAGGAGCTGCCGGGTCAGCGCGACGAACCGGGCGCTCAGGCACTCCATCTTGCCGATCTCGTCGATGACGAAGAGGTCGACGTCCTCGTCGTCGCGCTCGAGCTCGTCGCGGATGAGCTCCTCGAAGCCCCGCAGCTCGACGCCGTAGCGGCCGACGCGGTCGCGCGAGCTCGATGCCACGCTCGCCAGCGTCGTCGTGCCGCCGTTCAGGCCGATGGCGTCGAAGCCGACACGCCGGCCATCGGGGCCGCGACGCTCCTCTGTGTAGAAGCCGGCGAGCCGCGCCGTGCCGAGACGGTCGATGACGCGCCGGACGAGCGTCGTCTTCCCGCAGCCCGGCAGCCCGGTGAGCAGGAGGCTCCGGGCGGTCGCCGGGCGTCCCGCGGTCACCTCGCAGGCCGGCGCGGCTTCACCGGCCCTCGCGGGTGCGTCTCGGCGAGCTGCCTCGCCAGGGCGGCGACCGTGCGCGCGTGCTCGTCGCGTCCGGCGAGGTTGGCGGTCTCGCGCGGGTCGGTGGCGTGATCGTAGAGCTCCGCCGCGACGAGCGTGCCGGTGTGGAAGTCGCGCCACTCGGTGTAGCGGTGGCGGTCGGTTCGCATCGAGTAGCCCATGACGTCGGGATTGCTGCGCCCCGGCGGATAGGCGGGACGCGGGTGCCACGTGAACGCGGCGCGCTTGACCGATCGCGAGGGGTCCTCCAGCACCGCCCGCAGGCTGACACCCTCGAGGCCCTCGGGCGCGGGCAGGCCGCACAGGTCGGCGAGCGTCGGGTAGAGATCGAGCAGCTCGACGAGCGCGTCGGTGCGCTGCCCCGGCTCGTGATCGGGCGTCGCGATGATCAGCGGCACGCGCGCGTCGAGCTCGAAGTTCGAGGTCTTCGCCCACAGCGAGTGCTCGCCGAGGTGGAACCCGTGATCGGACCAGAAGACGATGATGGTGCGCTCGCGCAGGCCGAGTCGATCGAGCTCGTCGAGCACCTTGCCGATCTGCGCGTCGACGTAGCTGGTCGCCGCGTAGTAACCGTGGCGCAGCGCCAGCGTCTCGGCGGCGGTCGGCCGGCCGCCCGGGCGGTTCTTGAAGCCGCGGTTGATCTCGCGCCCGTCGTGCATGGCGATCGCCGGGACGTCCGAGGGCGGATCCGGATTGACGGGCGGCTGGACGTCGTCGCGCTCGTACATCGTCCAGTACTTCAGCGGCGCGTTGAAGGGCGCGTGGGGCTTCCAGAAACCGACCGCGAGGAAGAAGGGCTGTTGCTTCTTCTCGAGCGCGCGCAGCGCCTCGACCGCGAGCTTCGCGATGCACCCGTCGAAGTACGCCTCGTCCGGCACGTCGCGCATCTCGCACCTGGGGACGTCGATCGCGTCGGGCGGCGGCTCGCCCTCGACCTTCGCCCGGTCGGCGCCGTGGGAGTTGTAGTGCATCACCGCCGGGACAGACCACGAGGGCGCATCGCCGCGGTGGTCGTCCTGACGCCAGTTGTGGAAGATCTTGCCGATGTTCTGCGTCAAGTAGCCGTGGCGCTTGAAGAGCTGCGGCAGCGTCACCGCATCGGGAAACCTCTGGCGAAAGTGCGTCGGCAGATCCCAGATACCGAGGGTCTCGGGTCGCAGCCCGGTCAGCAGCGAGGCGCGCGAGGGATTGCACACCGCCTGCTGGCAGTACGCGCGCGTGAAGAGCGTGCCGCGCCTCGCGAGCGCGTCGATGTGCGGGGACTTGACGATGGTGTCGCCGTAGCAGCCGAGCTCGACCCGCAGGTCGTCGACGGCGATGAAGAGCACGTTGCGCGCGTTCGGCGCGCTGTCCCGGTCCTCCGCGATCGCGAGACCGGCGACGATCGCGTGGAGACCGAGCGCGAGAACGACACTGACAGTGACGGTGCGGGAATGGCGGGTGCGGTAACGCCGGAACATGACGCCTCTCCTTCCCCGTCGCGAAACGGCCGTCTCACTTCACGGCGGTCGTCTCTTTCGAGACACCGAACGGCCGCGCGTACCAGCTCGCGATCCGGGACAGGCCCTTGCCGAGGTCCTCGCCCAGCAGCAGGGCGCAGGGGATAAGATACAGCGTGATCGCCGTCGAGACGAGGATTCCCGCCCCGAGCGAGACCGCCATCGGGATGAGGAACTGCGCCTGGATCGACCGGTCCATCAGCAGCGGCAGCAGCCCGACGAACGTCGTCGCCGACGTCAGGATGATCGGCCGGAACCTCTTGGCGCCCGCCTCCATCACCGCCTCGCGCAGCGGCGCGCCCTCCCGGCACCGGCGGTTGATGAAGTCGACGAGCACCAGGGCGTCGTTGACCACCACGCCCGCGAGCGCCAGCATGCCGAAGATCGACAGGTAGGACGGCGTGATGCCCATGACGATGTGCCCGAGCAGCGCGCCGACGATGCCGAAGGGCACGGATATCAGCACGAAGATCGGCTGGATCAGCGACTTGAACGGGATCGCCAGCAGCGCGTAGAGCGCCAGGAAGAGGGCGATCGAGCCGATGATCGTCCGCTGGCGCGAGTCGGCGTGCTCGGCGATGTAGCCCGTGAACTGGAACGACAGGTCTTCGCCGTCGGTGGTCAACTCCTGGATCATCGGCGCCAGCTCCTCGGCGATGCCGACAATGTCCACGGTCTCGTCCTCCGGCATCGCCCCGATGCGGATCACCTCGGCGCGATCGTTCCGCTCGATCGACGACGGCGCCTTGACGAACGCGACGTCGGCGATCGTGGCGAGGGGCACCTCCGCGCCGGCGGCCGTCCGGATGCGCAGCCGGTCCAGTGTGTGCAGCGATTCGCGCTCCGCGCGCGGGAGGCGCACCATGACGCGGACGTCCTCGGTGTCGCGCAGGATGCGCTGGGCCTCCTCGCCGTAGAACGCCTGACGGACCTGCTCGGCGAGGGACTGCTGCGTCAGGCCGAGCTCGGCGGCACGCGGCTTGAGGCTGAACTCGAGCTCGTCCTGCCCGTAGTTGATCTTCGCCCACGCCGCGGAGATGCCCTCGAACGACCGCAGCAGGTCGGCGATGCGCTGGGCTATCTCGTTCTTCTTCTCCGACGATTCCCCGCGGAGCTCGAGCTCGATCGGCTCCTGGCGACGGTCGTCGTCCCTGCCGCCGGTGTCCTCGCCGCGGACGACGAACGACGTCGCTCCGGGGATGGTCCCGACGAGCTCGGTCCAGCGCTTGGCGATGTCGCTGTTGCGCGGACCCGGCTCCGTGCGCATGCTCGGCGGCACCAGCTCGACCGACACCCTGCCTCGCGACCGGTCGAACGAGCTCGCGGCGTGACGGGCGCCGCTCACCTTCATGACGTTGACGAGCAGGGACTTGCCGGTGCCGGGATCGACGAACTCATCCTTCATCGTCTCCACCGCGTCGGTGATGCGGTCGACGGTCGCGTGGGTGATCTCGACCGGCGTGTCGTCGGGGAGATCGAGGTAGGCCGAGATCCGCGGGCGATCGACGGTCGGCAGCGAGACGAAGCCGAGACGGCCGCCCCGACAGTAGCCCGCCATCAGCAGACCGGCGGCGATGAAGCAGCAGATCACCGCGCCGCGGTGGTGCGCGGCGACTCGCAGACTGGGACGGTAGACGCGCTCGACGAACCGCTCGAGACCGTCGGCGAAGCGCTTCTGGAAGCGGCCGAAGGCGTTGATGTGCGCCCGGTTCGTCCTCAGGTGCTTGAGGTGCGAGGGCAGGACGAGCTTCGACTCGA
>JBFFXF010000291.1:0-8931 GCA_041569895.1 Planctomycetota bacterium
AGAACGAGACCGAGGTCGTGCTCGCCCCCGGCGACTGGACGATCACCGTCACCGTCGACGACGACCCGGAGTGCGACGACACGGCCGACGACGCCACCTGCGTGCTGCCGGTCACCATCTGCCCCGAGGAGGGCGACACGCACTGCACCGGGCTCGAGATCAGCGGTCCCGCGGGCAACCTCCCGGGCGAGTACACGCTGACCGCGAGCGCGACCGACGATTCCGGCGACACGACGCTGCTCTACACCTTCGTCGCGGACGACGGCACCGACGTGCCGGAGAACCCGATCGTCATCGGCCCGCAGGAGGAGAGCACCGCGACGGTGACGCTCCATGCCGGCGCCTGGACGATCTCCGTCACCGTCGACGACGATCCCGACTGCCGCGACGAGGCCGACGACGCCACGTGCGAGCAGGCGCTCGTCGTCGAGGAGCCGGGAGGCCTCCAGCTCCCCGGCGACTGCAACCAGGACGGCACGCTCGACATCTCCGACGCGACGTGCGTCTTCGGCGTGCTCTTCCTCGGCAACCCGACGGAGTTCCCGTGCGGCGACGGCACCCCGGCGAACGCGGCGAACCTGACGCTGCTCGACTGGCAGGACGACGCCGAGATCAACATCTCGGACGGCATCTCGATCCTCCTCTTCCTCTTCTCGGGAGGCGAGCCCCACATCCTCGGAGGCAGCTGCGTGCGCGTGGTGGATTGTGATGAGGTGTGTGTGGAGTAGGTCCGGAATCGGAATCGGGAGTCGGAATCGGAGTCGGCATCGGTCATCGCTGGCCTGGGTTTTTTCTCGCTCGGGCGAGAAAAAACCCAGGCTATTCAGGCCAGCAACCCCCCGACCACCTCCCCGTGCACATCCGTCAGCCGATAATCCCGGCCCTGGAAGCGGTAGGTCAGGCGCTCGTGGTCGAGGCCGAGGAGGTGGAGGATGGTCGCCTGCAGGTCGTGGATGTGCACGCGGTCGCGCGCGACGCGGTAGCCGAGCTCGTCGGTCTCGCCCCAGGTGATGCCCGGCTTGACGCCGCCGCCGGCGAGGAACGCCGTGAAGCAGTGGGGATGGTGGTCGCGGCCGAGGAACTTCGAGCCGTTGCGCTCCTCGTTGAGCGGCGTGCGGCCGAACTCGCCGCTCCAGATGACGAGCGTCTCGTCGAGGAGCCCGCGCTGCTTCAGGTCGGTGATCAGCGCGGCCACGGCGCGGTCCATGTCGCGGCACTTGCCCGGCAGCGCGAGCTTGATGTCGTTGCCCTCGCCGGTGCCGTGGAAGTCCCAGCCCCAGTCGAAGAGCTGCACGAAGCGCACGCCCTTCTCGACGAGGCGCCTCGCGAGCAGGCAGTTGTTGGCGAAGCTCGCCTCGCCCGGCATTGCACCGTAAAGCCCGCGGACCTGCTCCGGCTCCTGCGAGATGTCCATCGCGCCCGGCACGGAGACCTGCATCCGGTAGGCGAGCTCGTACTGCGCGATACGCGTCAGCGTTTCGGGGCTGCCGAGCTCGCGTGCCTGGAGCTCGTTGAGCTCGCGCAGGACGTCGAGCGACAGCCGCCGCATGCGCCGGTCCATGCCGCGCGGATTCGATGCGAAGAGCACCGGGTCGCCTCTCGAGCGGCACTGGACGCCCTGGAAGACCGATGGCAGGAAGCCGCTTCCCCACGCCGTCTTGCCGGCGCTCGGGTTGACGCCGCCCGAGATCAGCACGACGAAGCCGGGCAGGTCGCGGCTCTCGCTGCCGAGGCCGTACGTCACCCACGCGCCCATCGACGGCCGGCCCATGCGCGGCGATCCGGTGTAGAGGAGGAGCTGCGCCGGCGCGTGGTTGAACTGGTCGGTGTTCATCGACTTGACGAACGCGATGTCGTCCGCCACTCGCGCGATGCACGGCAGGATCTCCGACACCCACGCGCCGCTCTGGCCGCGTCTCGCGAAGCGGTGCGGCGACGCGAGCAGCTTCGGCGTGCCCTTGATGAAGGCGAAGCGCTCGCCCTCGAGGTACTCCTGCGGGCACGGCTGCCCGTTGCGCTTCTCGAGTTCCGGCTTCCAGTCGAAGAGGTCGTGCTGCGGCGGCGAGCCCGCCATGTGGAGGTAGATCACGCTGCGGGCGCGTGGCGCGAAGTGCGGCGCGCGCACGTCGAGCGGCGCCCCGGTCGCGTCGCCGGAGGTCTCACGCTGCCCGGGTGACTGGCGCGCCTCGAGCACGCCATCGGCGAGGAGCAACGAGGCCAGCGCCGCCTTGCCGATCCCCGTCTGGCACTCGCGCAGGAAGTGCCGCCTCGTCGTGTGCCGGACGCTCTCGAGCCCGTGCAGCGTGTCGTTTCCGTCGTCCCTGGTGTCGATCATCTTTCGATCATCTCTCGATGGACTGTCACCGCTTCATGATCGTCTCGTCGAGATTGAGGAGCACATTCGCGACCACCGTCCACGCGGCGAGCTCCGCCAAGTCGGCTCCCGCGGGCGCGGGTCCGAGCGGGTCCGTGGCCATCGCCATCGCGGCCCCGGAGTCGTCGCGATAGATCACGAGCGCGCGTTCCGCGAGCGACACGAGCCGGTCGACCTCGCTGTCCGCCGGCCGGCGCGCGAGCACCAGCCGGAATCCGTGAATCGCACGCGAGCGCGCCTCCGCGCCGCCCTCCCCGACCACGCGGCGCGCCAGCGCCTGCGCTGCCTCGACGTGGACCGGATCGTTCATGGTGACGAGCGCCTGCAGCGGCGTGTTCGTCGTAATGCGACGCACCGTGCAGAACTCGCGGCTTGGCGCGTCGAAGGTCGTCATCGCAGGATAGGGCGTCGTGCGACGCCAGAGCGTGTAGATCCCGCGGCGGTAGCGGTCCTCGCCCGGGCTCGGGTCCCAGTCGGTGTCGCCGCCGAACGCGGCGCGCAGACCGAGCTTCGGCCGCGGCGGTCGCACCGACTCGCCGCGCATCTTCGTGCTCAGGAGGCCGCTCACAGCGAGCGCCTGATCCCGCACCATCTCCGCCGACAGTCGCACCCGCGGCCCGCGCGCGAGCAGCGTGTTGAAGCGGTCGCTCGCGAGAAGCTCCGGCGTCACGCGGGACGTCTGGCGGTACGTCGCCGACGTCACCACGAGCCGCAGCAGCGCCTTGAGGTCCCAGCCGGTGCGCATCACCTCGGTCGCGAGCCAGTCGAGGAGCGCCGGATGGCTCGGCAGCGCGCCCTGGCGGCCGAAGTCCTCGCAGGTCTGCACCAGGCCGTTGCCGAGGATCTGCTCCCACACCCGGTTCACGAGCACGCGAGCCGTCAGCGGATTGCGTTCGTCGACGAGCCATCGGGCGATGCCGAGGCGGTCGGGCGCGTCGCCGGCGCCGAGCTCGTGGAACGCCGACGGCACGCCAGGCGAGACCTCCGTCCCGCGGTCGAGGAAGTTGCCGCGGATCAGAACGTGCGTCGAGCGTCGCCGCTCCGCCGGCAGCGCTCGCATGATCGGCGTGCTCACCGGCTTGATCGACTCGATCTCCTTGCGGAGCTCGGCGATCGCCCGACGTTCCGGCAGGAGGTCGACGGCGCGCTCGCGGTGGTAAGCCTCGGTATCGGCGCGACGCCGCGGATCGATCGCCTCGTGCGTCGGCGGCAGGTCGAACGCCGCGCTCGGCCGTGGCGGCTCGTCGATGCTCGCGACCCACACCGGCGTCCGTCCGGCATCGAGCGCGACGAGTCGCCAGCTCGACAGGCGTTCACGGACGCCGTCCGAGTCAGTGCGGTTCCACACGACGATGCGCTCCACCGCCACGGCGCCGCCGAGGTCCACCTCCCACCACGGGTCGTTCTCCTGCGCGGTGTGCGTCGTCGATCGGGCGTTGAAGAAGTCGCCGTCGGTGTTGCCGTCAATCGCCAGGCGCGCCGGCGCATCGTGGGCATCGCTCTTCTGCGTCGCCTGGCCGCGACGGGCGACGTTCTCGCCGCCGGAGAGCACCTCGACCTCGGCGATGTGCAGCCAGCGCATGGCGCCGGGCGCCTCGACGCGGATGAACCGCGTCTCGAGAGGGCCCCCGCGCACCGGGAGCGTGACGTCGGTCGCCTCGCCGGCGCGGGCGAGGTCGGCCTCGAGCGACGCGATCCGCGCCTCGAGCGCGTCGCGCCTCTCGCGCTGCTCCTCGGTGAACGTCTCGATCGTCGGTTGCTCGTCCCCGCGGTCCGCGTCCTCGGTGCTGTTGAAGACCGCGAAGAAGCGGTAGTACTCGTCCTGCGTGATCGGATCGTACTTGTGCGTGTGGCACTGGGCGCATTCCATCGTCAGGCCCATCCAGACCTGCATCGTCGTGTTGACGCGATCGACAACGGCGGCGATGCGGAACTCCTCGTCGTCGGTGCCGCCCTCGCTGTTGGTCATCGTGTTGCGGTGGAACGCCGTGGCGATCAGCTGCTCCTCGTCGGGATCGGGAAGCAGATCGCCGGCGAGCTGCTCGATGGTGAACTGATCGAACGCGAGGCCGCGGTTGAGGGCGTCGATCACCCAGTCGCGGTACCGCCAGATGACCCGCGGCGGGTCCTGGGCGTATCCGGCCGAATCGGCGTAGCGTGCGAGATCGAGCCAGACCCGGGCCCAGCGCTCGCCGAACGCGGGCGACTGGAGCAGCCGGTCGACGAGTCGCTCGTACGCGTCGGGCGAGTTATCCGCGAGGAACCGATCGATGTCGTCGAGCGCCGGCGGCAGCCCGGTGAGGTCGATGGTGACGCGACGGATGAGCGCCTCGCGTTCCGCCTCGGACGACGGCCGCAGGTCCTCGCGCTCGAGTCGCGCCAGCACGAGGCGATCGATGGCGCCCCGCGGCCAGAACGCATCGGGCCCATCGCGCACCGCGGGCAGCGACGGCCGTGACGGCGGCACGAATGACCAGTGTCGCTCCCACCGAGCTCCGGCGGCGATCCAGCGCCGCAGCAAGTCCACGTCGCGCGGCGACAGCGCCTCGCCGACCTCGGGCGGCGGCATGCGCTCGTCCTCGTCGTCCGAGCTCACCCGCCGAACGAGCTCGCTCCGCCCGGGCTCGCCGGGCCACACGGCGCGACGCCCATCGCGATCCCGTGTGGCGTTCAGTGGATCATCGAGCCGCAGGTCCGCCTCCCGGGCCGCCGCGTCGGGTCCGTGACAGCGAAAGCAGCGACCGGAGAGGATCGGTCGAATATCACGATTGAAATCGACCCCCTCGCCGACTCTCTCGCCGGCGAAGGTCGTTCCGCCAGCGAAAAGGAGAACGGCGACACGTAACGAGTCTCGAAACCTCCGAGCGTCCATGGCAGCCGTATCATACCCGGGCCCGTCGGGCTTCCAGAAGAGGAACGCGGATTCCGGTCCGCAGATTACGCAGTCCGTACACCGGATGCCCTCCCCGAGTACCCCCCATGCCGCCTCCGTCCAACCCGGGTCCCGCCCCCGCTGCCGCAAATCGTACCCGCATAAGAAAGTAGCGCTGGCGCACCACACGCGGCCCCGGTTTTGCTCTCTGTCATTCTGAAGGAGATCCAGCATGAACACGACGATCCTGAACGACTCGACGACGCTTCCCGCGATTCTCGGCGGCCGTCCCGCCGTCACGCTGCCTCCGGAGGCCGCCGGCCGGTGGCCGGTGATCACCGAGGAGGACGAGCTCGCGGTGCTCGACATCCTGCGCGACGGCAGGATCTCGAAGCACCCCGTGGCTCGCGAGCTCGAGCGCGAGTGGGCGGCGTACGTCGGGGTGCGGCACGCGCTGACGCACTGTAACGGCACCGCGGCGCTGCTCGCCGCGTTTCACTCGCTCGACCTCGAGCCCGGCGACGAGATCCTCGTCCCGACGGCGACCTTCTGGGCGTCGGTGCTGCCGATGCTCTGGGTCGGCGCGGTGCCGGTCTTCTGCGAGAGCGAGCCGGATCGGCTCGGCATCGATCCCGAGGACATGGAGCGACGCATCACGCCGCGCACCAGGGCGGTGGTGGTGGTCCACCTGTGGGGCATGCCGTCGAAGATGACCGAGATCCGCGCCGTGGCGCGGCGTCACGGGCTGCGGATCATCGAGGACGCATCGCACGCGCACGGGGCCTCATGGCGCGGGCACAAGGCGGGCGCGCTCGGCGACGTCGGCGTCTTCAGCCTGCAGGGCGACAAGCTCGCGCCGGCGGGCGAGGGAGGCGTGCTGCTGACCGACGACGACACCATCCACGAGCGCGCAGTCTGCCTCGGCGACATCACGTGCATACTGGAGCTCACGACACCGGCGCGGCGGTTCGCGGCGACGGGGTTCGGCGTCAAGACGCGCATGGCGCCGATGTCCGCGGCGCTGGCGCGATCGCAGCTCCACCGGCTCGACGAGCGCAACGCCCGCCGCAATCGCGCGACCATCGCGCTGTCGCACCGGCTCGAGCCGCTCGGCTTCGACACCTTCCTCGCGCCGCCGCACATCGATCGCGTCTACTTCGAGTTCATCGTGCGCTGCAACCCGGAGCGCATCCCGATCCCGCGCGACCTCCTGGTCGAGGCGCTGCGGGCGGAGGGCTGCGACGTCACCGTGCCGCGCTACCCGCTGCTCCACGAGCAGCCGTTCTTCACCGAGGGCCACTGGCGCCGCATCGCCCGCCTGCCCCGCTCGGCCGCCGACGACCGCAAGGACACCACCGAGCTGCCGCGGACGGAGTCGCTGCAGCACGAGTTCATCCGCCTCCCCAATCTCCCGGACGCGGACGAGGAACTGGTGGAGCAGTATGCGGTGGCGTTCGAAAAAGTGGTCGGACATGCAGAGACGATCTGCTCGAGCAGAGCTCGAAGCTCGGGCAGGGAGAGTTGACTTCGAAGGCTTGCTGTTCAGACGATCTATAAGGAAGGCAGGAAACTCAGGAAAGCAGGAAACGGAAGAACCAGACGCGTTTCCTGCCTTCCTGCTCTTCCTGCCTTCCTTGCCCTGCTTTCTGCCGTCAGACTCTCGCGAACGGAGTGGAGCAGCCGTGTCGGGAACGGGAACGAGGACCGGTCGTCAGCGTTCCGCCACCTCGATCGCCCTTTCCAGTAGCTCATCGCGCTCTGCTCGGATGCCGGCGATGGTTCTTTTCGCCGGGATCGTCGGGCGGATGCCCCGGCCGTGATGTTGCTTGCCGTCCTGGGTCAGAACGCGCATTCCGGTGAACGCGATGCGGTAGCCGCCCGGGAGCTCGATGGCGTTGACGTTGCCGTTGGTGCCGGCCGTCGGCTCGCCGACGATCTCTCCGACGCGGTGATGCGCGACGATGCCGAGGAACGTTTCCGCCGCGCTGATCGCCCGGCCGTCCGTGATGAAGACGCGTCGCGCTGTCAGGGTCGGTTTCCTCGGCGTCACCGGCCAGCCCGAGCGGCGGTACTCGATCTCGCGGCGGTCGGGGAGCTCGATGTGCGGGATGTGCCACTGCGGAGATTCGAGCGGTTTCTCGGTCAGGTGCGCGAGCAGTGTCAATGGCGCCTGCGTGCCCGGGTAGCCGCGCAGGTCGAGCACCAGCGCCTTCGCCGATCGCAAGCGCGGGAGCTCGGCGTCGAGCCGTTCCTGGTCGAGCCGGTCGAGGTCGACGTAGACGACACCTGGACGCACTTCCGCGACGACGTCGGGCCGCGGCTCGCGCAGGGAGTGCGCGTTCGCGTCCGGCGCGACGGTGACCTCGCGCCGCTTGCCGTCCGTCGATCTCATCGTCAGCGTCACCGGGTCCGACCGCAGCCGGAGCTCCGTCAGGCCGCGGTGGCGTCGCCACTGCGGTGTCGGTGAGGAGATCGTCTCGCCGACCTCATCGAGCGCCTTTTTCGCCGCCGTGCCGTCGATCGCCTCGACGATGTCGCCGGCGCGCAGATCGAGGTCCGCTCTCGCCACGGTGATGACGAGCTTGCCCTCCGCGACGTCCCACAGAAGCGGCAGCGGCTGTCGGGGTGGCTCGCCGGGGAAGGTCACCCGGCCGTGCCCGTCGTGGAGCTTTGCCACCAGTCGCCGGAGCGTGCCGGGGAAGGACACCGCGTCCGCATCGTTCGCCGCCGAGCGAAGCGCGCCGGTCAGCGCGGCCTCCCAGTCGGTGTCGACGACGTCGAAGTAGGGATAGAAGTGCTGCAGGACGTTCCAGGCGAGAATGACGCCGGCGAGGCGCGTCGCGCGGTCGTCGCCGCTGTACTCCGTGACGACGTCGTCCTTCGACTCGGCTCCGGCGTCCCCCGGGACATGCGGCAGCGTTCCCCTGGCGTCGCCGAGGACGCTCAGCGGGACCGCGCACGAGACGCCACCGCCGAGGTCGGCGCGGAACTGATCGTCCGGCCGACGCACGTCGTCGGGCACCTGGCCGTCGACGAGGAGACGCCGCTTTCGCTCGCTGCGGTAGACCGACTTGACGGCACCGTCGCCGAAGCCGTCGTGCGACCACGTGACGACGGCGAGCTTCGCGCTCCGCGGCGCCCTGAGCGCGTCGGGGAGCCGCGGACGACGTCCGGTGCGGTGGATGCTCACCGTCGGCGCCACCGGTCGAAAGAGCTCCTCGAGCGTCGCGACCAGCTCCCTCGCGTTCCTGGCGGGCTCGACACGCGCGACCGCCTCGACCGTGAACGCGTCCCAGTCGGCCCCCGCCGCCTGGTCGGCCGGATGGAAGTGGCGCACGTACCCGACCAGCCTCGCCAGCGCGACGAGGTTCGTCAGGCCGCGTCGCGTCAGCGCCCGCGGCGGCTCCGCCTGGCGGCGAACCACGGTCGCCACCGGTTCGAGCCTCACGTCATCGAGCCATGCCGTGCCGGAAGGCAGGATCATCAGCCCGACGTTGATGTGCTCCGCATCGTCGGCGACGTTGCCGACGATCTCGTGGCGCTTCCAGACGACGCCCGTGACCGGTCGGTCCGCCATGTTGTCGAAGAATCCGGGCTGCCCGCCCGCCCGATCGACGCGAAGCCACATCTGCGCCCGCGTCGCCCCGCCGGTGCGGATCGCCGCGCTCAGCCGTACCCGCTTGCC
>JBFFXF010000292.1:0-8885 GCA_041569895.1 Planctomycetota bacterium
ATCCAGCGACCCGTCTTCACGAGCAATAAACCCGTCGACGGTGCAGGCCACGTAATAGGTGAGTCGGCGCACGAGGTTCTCCCGCGAGGATCCGAGCTGCCGGAGGCGGCCGGCAGGGACTATCTCTTCTTCCGTCCGAGAGCTTCAGAATTGACCGCGCTGTCGTACTCCAGAATCCGCGAGCCGGCCGGGTTTCGGTACCCGGTGCCAAAGAAAGTCGCAGACTCCCGCCCGTCCCTCAGACGGTTGAGATGCACGTTCAGCTCGAGGCGCGCGAAGGACGCGCTGCCCTTCTCGCGAAAGTACACGAAGCGTTTCTCGGACTCTCGCGGTCCGCCTTGATGGGGGATTCGCATCTCGAAACCCGCACCGGACGAATAACCGCTTTCGGGCGCCGTGTAGAGCAGTCGTTCGGACAGGACGATCCCATCACCGGCGACCGGCGCCGCGAGATCAATCCGCGCTCTCGTTTCGGAGACCGCGCTGGATCTCACCTCGAGCCAGAGCCCGGACGCCGTGAGGCGTTCGTCCGCGCCAACCCTCGCCGCGCCGCTCCTCAGATTGAATCGGACGGTTGCGTTCATCGACTCGACGGTCTTGCGGAACATGATCGATTCCAGGTACTCGGCCTTGCCACGCTTCCGGAGCACGAAGATCTCCGGCTCTCGGGCATCCGCCTGATGGCGGTTCGGGCTGCCCTTGCCAAAATCGAACGCCCGCCGTTCGAAAGTCGACGGTGTCACTGCGTACCCTTCCTTGTCGATGCGGAGAACGAACAGGGACCTTCCCGCCAGATCCACGATGCTGAATCGTCCCGCGGCGTCGGTGGACCGCGTGATCTCGGTCACCGACATGAAAAAACGGCCTTCGGGATCGTAGTGTCGCACCTGGGCCACGACCTCGGCGCCCTCGATAGCAGCGCCATCCTCGTCAACGACCCTTCCGTGGAACTCGATATCCGAATCGGTGGCGAGCACACCCTGCCGGAGGGATTCGATCTTCGCTTGCTTCGCGTCGACCTCGTCTCTGCAACCCGGCGCGAACAGGATCGCCGCCGCAGACACGCCAGAGGCCAGCAAAACAACCCTGGAGAACAGCACAGTGCGTTGCGGATTCATCAGGCCGACTCCCGGAATCGCGCGTCTCGACAACCTCCCTGCGATCGTGCGCACTGGCTGCATCGTAGCGCCAACCTCATATCCCGAGTATAAGCAAGGTGCCTCCGCAAGAGAACTGGCAGACAAGCGTCCCGTGCGTCTCAGTGTATTTATCTCGATAGGAGCAGCGCGAACGTATCGTCGCCGGGGCGATGAAGCGGGCCGGAATCACGTATGCCGGTCGCCTCCCTCGAGTCTCGCGGGACCCCCGCAGGGTCCAGAAGTTCGTCGGGCGCTCGGGGGTTGACACGAGGCAATCCAGGGGGATCTTCTCCTCGAGGAGTCGAAGGACGCTGTCGACCGGATCTGAAGGCCGGATCCCGACCATGGAGATCATCGAAGGGATCGTTTTCCTGCTCATCCTCCTCGTGCTCACGATTGCCGCAGCAGCGCTGCCATGGTGGGTATCGCTCACGGTTCTCCAGCTGGCCAGACGGTCGGCGCCGACCACGAGTACGAAGATCACCACGGCAAGTGTGGTTTGGACGATTGGCTTTCTCGCGACGGGAACCGCAGTGCCACTCGGCGCAAACTGGCACTTCATGGCGCCGCTCTACTGGGCGTTCATCGGATTCCTCTACGGCAGCCTCGCGGTGGCGCCATCGCTCCTCGCGTGGGGGAGCTGGGCAGTCCGCAAGAAGCAGATGCCCCGGAAGCGATTCCGATACGTTGTAGTGCCCCTTAATCTGGCCCCGACTCTGGTCTTTGTCTTGCTCCTCCTGTACGGATGGTAGCCGCCGGTGATCTCAGCGGGGCGGGCACAATTCGATCCAGCCTCTTCGGATGCTCGTGATCATCGGTTGAACGTGTTCGGCGGGACGTGGAGATCGAGACCCTTCTCGACGGCGTGGAGCCGCACCAGCGCGTACACCAGGTTGGCGACCATGAGATCGGACTCGTAGTGGTCGATGCCGGTTGCGCCGCGGAAGAGTCCATCGCGGAAGAGTCGCTCGACGGCGAGACGCGCGTAGCGCCTAGCCTGCTCGAGGTGCGCGGGCCGCGAGGTGAGCGCGTGGAGGTCGAGAAAGAGCCCGACGATGCTCGCGTACACGTGGGCTCGCACGACCTCGTACGCCGCCGGCGGGTCGTGATCGGCGTAGTACCCGCCGAGCGCCGCGGCGATCGCCAGCGGCCGCGGGTCGCCGCTGTCGCGGTGCGCTGCGAGCAGAAGGATCGCGTCATCGGCCGAGAGTCCGCCGCCGTAACCGTAGGTGTACGGGTCTCCGAAGCCGGCGTTTCGCGGCGTCGCCGCCTCGCCCGCGGGGAACGAGATGAGGAGCCGGCCTTCCTCCGGGCGATGCGGCAGCGCCACGATGCGCTCGACGTACCTCCGCGCCATGCGCTCGAAGCGCCTCCGCGCCGGAGTCTCCGGGAGACGCTCCGCGGCCTCGAAGAGGCTCACCGCCAGGCTCAGCGCGCTGCTCACCGACACCGTCTGCGCCCGCGCCGTGCGGGTCGCAAGAAGCGGCAGGTCGCTGGCCGGGTCGCGCGTCCGCCAGTGGCGATCGGCGAGGCGGAGCGACCACTCGAGGTACTTCCGATCCCCCGTGCGCCCGTGGACGTAGGACCACAGACCGATGAAGAAGCCGGCGTGTCGTGGGAAGTCCAGGAAGCCGAGGCCGCGCGGCCGCGGCTGCGGAAGCGGCCGGAAGATATCGGCGTGGCGGTCGAAGTCCCAGGTCTCGAGGTTGACGACGTGGTTGAGGAGGGCGTCGGCCTCGCCCCGAACGGCGGCGGCGTCGAGCGTCCAGACCCGGTCCCAGAACTCCGCCGGCACGCCGCCGAGGTACTCGTGCGTGCGGTGCCCCGCTCGCTCAGCGTGGAAGTCCCAGTGCGCGTGTTCGCCCCACGGCCAGAGTCCGGTGGCCGGCGCGGGGCAGTGCTCGAGGAAGAACTCGAGGTACGCCGTCGCGGCGCGCTCGTAGCGGTCGTCGCCGGTGATCCGCGAGACGACGTCGCAGGCGAGGAGGAGCATGACGTCGTGGAACAGGTTGCCGCCGCGAACGGCGCGATCGCCGGTTCGCTGGCCGGGAATGTTCGCCGGTATCTCCTCGGGGTTGCGGTGCGTCTCCATGTCGAGGAGCGAGCAGAACATCGGGCTCGAGACGCTGCCGTAGCGGTCGGTCCCCTCGGCGAGCATCGTGTCGAGGAAGGCCCTCGCGTAGTGGAGCCAGCCCTTCTCGGGATCGAAGGTGACGCCCGGGAAGACGATCTTCTCGCCCAGCGCGCGGCGAACGAGCAGGCGCTCGGACTTCGACTCCTCCGGCACCAGCGAGAAAGGCGGCGTCTCGGCCGGCGTTCCCGGAGGCGCCGCGTGGAGCCGGATCTCGTGCAGGCGCGGGAAGGCGTGGTCGTCGCGGTGCGTGTCACGGACGCGGATGCGGAGTCGCGACGTGCGCACGCGAGGGAGCCGAAGCGCGGTCGTCACGTCGCGGATGTCCCGCGCGTCGGCAAGGAGCGCGTGCCTCGCCCTTCCGCTCGCCTCGCCGCCGTCCACCAGCGCCCAGACCTCCACGTGCTTGAGCGCGAGGCGGCCGCGATGCACGGCGGAGACGAGGACGAGTCGGTCGGTGATGACGGCCTCCTCGAGATCGAGGATGAGGTTCGTCGGGTGCGCGGTGAGCGGGTGCCCCTCACCCACCCACTTCGTCGCGGGGTCGCCGTCGATGGCGTTCTGCGGCCGGAACTCATCGTCGCGCGTCCAGTGCGTCGCCGAGATGCGCGCGCCCCGGGCGACGTCGTCGGCGAGAGCGCCGAAGAACGGCCTGCCCGCCGCGCCGGCGCGGACGGCGGCACCGAGACGATGCCCCACCGCACGATGCCCCACCGCATGATGCCGCACCGTCTCGGGCGCGAGCACCTCCCAGTCGCCGTCGATCGCGCTGCGGACCACGGCGTGGCGTCGCCCGAGCGCCGCGTGGAGGTCGGGGATGTCGAAGCGCCGCAGGGCGTCGAAGGGCACGATCTCGTGCGGTATCTCGCGGTCGAGCTCCACGCGTCCCGTGCGGTCGGGTCCGAGGAGGGCGTACGAACGCTCGAGCGAGCGCGGCCGATCGAGGAAGCTGCGGTAGCTCGTGAAGCCGCCCTCGGTGATGACGAAGTCGACGCGCGGCTCGAGGAGGGCGGCGTAGAGCGCGGCGAGCGATGCGCGCGGACCGTGTCCGAGAAGGCCGATCGGCCGACCCTCGAGATCCAGCCCGGCCTCCACCGCGCGCGCTCCCGCGACCAGGTCGAGCGCCTGCCGGCCGGTGAAGCTCTCGCCGAGAAGGAGGCTCACCGCGAAGACCCAGCCCGGCGCATCGACCGCGAGCTCTCCGCTGCCGCGAACGTCGGTGAGGAGAGCCGCGAAGCCGGCCTCGACCGCGGCTCGCACCTCGGGGTGGCCGGCGAGCGCGGCACCCCCGTCATCGGCCGCGGCGAGGATGGCGCCCTTCACCTCGCCCGCCGGCGCGATCACGACGGCGGGGATTCGCAGGCCGTCGAGCGCGGCCCACTCGGCGCGCTCGACGATCCGCTCGCCGACCTCGCGGCCGCCCGAACGCCGGAGCGCGTCCGCCTCGCCGCCTGTCTGCGCGTCGCGATCGATGCCGAGCGTCTCGGCGAGGGCGTCTCGGATCCCGCCGGCGTCGTCCCGCGACCGCTCCGGCAGCTCCGCGGCGAGTCGCTCGAGCCAGGCGACGATGCCCGGGCCGGCCGGGCGGTTGGCGCCCGCGGGGAAGCAGCGCAGCGAGGGGTCGTCGTGGGGAAGCGTCTCGAGGTCGGGCTCGGCGATGGGCCTGCCGTCTCCTTCGCCGCCGAGGAAACGCAAGAACCAGCCGCAGGCCGCCTCGCGCTTGGCGCGCTGGTAGCCGTGTCCCGCCGAGGCGTCCTCGAAGTAGCCGAACCGCTCTGGTGCGCCCAGCTCCCGGTAGAGCTCGCGGCCGTACTCGACGACGGTGCGGATGCCGGGGATCGGGAAGCTCTCGTCGCCCACGGCGGACACGACGAGCACCGGCCGCGGCGCCGCCAGCGCGATGAACTCGTGGCCGTTGGCGTAGCGCAGCAGGCCGGCGACGAAATGGCAGTGCTCCTTGGCCCGGTACCAGTCGAGCGGCCGGCAGACGCGGATCTGCTCCAGGAACTCGCTGGTGCCGACGACGGGAACCGCGGCGGCAATGCGCTTGTCGATCGCCGCCAGCACCCAGCTGTTGTAGCCGCCGCCGGAGGCGCCCGTGATGCCGACGCGGGCATCGTCGACGTCCTCGCGTGAAAGCAGATACTCGAGCGCGCAGAGCGACTCGTACGCGACGATTCCCTCCTGGCTGATGCCGAAAAGGAGCGACGGTGTGCGGCGGTGGTCGCGCGTCGAGACCCCGCGCTCGCCCTGGCCGATGGGGTCGTAGGAGAGCACGACGAAGCCGAGGCGCGCCAGGGCGATCGAAAAGACCTGGAAGTCCGGCAGCGTCTTGCTCTCGGCCCACCAGTGGCCGGGCACGAAGAGGACGGCTGGGAGCTTCCCTTGCGGCGCCGCGGGGCGGTAGACGTGCGCGGGCACGGACGTGCCGGGGAAGGTCTCCCAGACGAGCTTCTCGATCACGTACTCGCCGCGATCGACGACGCCGGCGCGCCGGACGTCTCGCGGGCGAGGCTCGGGCAGCCGCGCGAGACCGAGGGACTGGCGGAGATGCCGGCGGAGGTCGGGCTGCGCGACGCGCAGCTCCTTCGCGTCCCCCGGGTGCTCGATGCGGGCGAGGACCTCGCGCGCCCGCCTCTCGAGCGCGTCGAGCACCTCTTCGCCCCGTGGCGGGCCGGCGAGCGAGCGGACCGCCTCGGCGACGGGGACCTCGGCCGGCGCCGCCCCGGACTCCTCGGCTGCAAGCGGCGTTGCGCTGCCGCCGAGCGCGCGAAGCGTGAGCGCGAGAAGGGACACGACGAGATCCCGGCGAGTCGACGGGAAGCCACGGCGTAGCATGCCGCCATTGTCCGCGAGCACGCGGGCGCCTGGCAAGTGTCAGCGATCGGAGAGGTTCCATCAACGTGGTCGGGATTCGAGGGGACTGACCCACGGAAGACAGAGACTGCACGCAGGCTCAATCGGCGATCGTCTGGGCCGGAACGCGTCAAGTCAGGGCGTCGAGGGCGAAAGCGATTCTCACGGGGCCTCCCCGTTGCCGTGACGTTCCGCGTCATGAAAACTCGGCACGCTTCGGTCTGTTGATCGACCCAGAGTACCGAGCCGAGTCCGTGGAATGATGCCCAACGGATTTATCGTACCGAGGAGATCGCGAGAAGTGGAAGGCGTCATTCGTTTCGTGCTCAGGCCCGTCGGGTTACCATCACCGAGGCATGGCGCGGAACCGCACGAAGACCATCGCTCTCCTCGCCGGCCTCGTGGCCGTGGTGGTCCTGCTGCTTGTGGGAGCGAGATGGAGGCAGATCCACGACGCGCTCTACCCGGAGGAGCGTCTCTTTGGACGGTGGGAGGTCGTCGAACACGCCGAGCGTGGAGAGCCGCTTCTGGCGCCCTGGTTCATCGAGTTTCGCCGGACCGGCGAGCTCAACGTCGAGATGAAGGGTCAAAGCGGCGGCTTGCGCATCATGCGAGTGAACGCTCAATATCGAGTCGACCGGACATCGATCGAGGTCCTTTACGAAGCCGCCCGGTCTGTTTTCGAGCGTCGCCCGAGCAACGTCAGGTTACGCGTCGGCTATCGGTTCGACGACGACGGCCGGCTGGCGCTGCTCTATCCCGGCCGCAGGATCCTCTGGGTGGCGGACGGCCTGACGATGCGGCGAGTGGCGGACGAGAAGCGATGAGCACCCGAAATCGATCGATCGAGGCGAATTTCGACGAGTGGTCGCGACGTGTCCTGAGCACGATCGACCGCGAGCGATGGTTCGCGGCGGTCAACTTTCGCGTCATCGTCGAATACCGCTCCAGGAAGGCGCTCCCGCTGTTTCTCCCGCTGCTGCGCGACGGCAATCTCACGGTGCGCCGGCAGGCCGTCAGTTCCGCGATGGCGTTCACGTCGACACCGGTGCGCGGGAGGGCCAGGGCATCGGTGAACGCTGCGCTCCGGGATGCGCTCCGGGACGATGACACCCTCGTTCGAGTCCGCGCGGCGCGCGTGTTGCTCGCTCTCCGTGTCGGGAGCACGGACGCCCTCGCAGTACTCGAGCCGCTCGCCGCGGACGCCGACGAAGAAGTCCGCGCCGAGGCCGTCGAGGCGCTCGGGCATACCGACGAGCCGGACGACGACGTCGTGGCGATCATCGAGCGCGCTCTCGAGGACGAGAACGAGCGTGTCCGGGCCTTCGCGGCGCACACCGCTGCGGGCTGGTGGGGGAGGTGCGAGGGCGCCGTGCCGATCCTGCTCCGTGGGCTCGACGATCCCGATCCACTGGTCCGCGCGTCGTTCGCCAGCGCTCTCCACAAGGTGACGTGGCAGAAGCCGCTCGACCTGGCGACGGTCGCTGACCTGCTCGGCCGCTCCGACCCGGCGATCCGTCGCGCCGCAGCCGGTCTTCTCCAGACCCACCACCGGCGTTCACGGCAGGCGGTGCAGCTCCTCACCGACGCGCTGGCGGACCATGACCGGGGTGTCCGGTCCGCCGCCGCCGTCGGCCTCGGCAACCGCGGCTGGCGAGCCGTGCGCGCGCTGTCGCGCCTGTGGAGGGCGTTCCGATCGGAGCGTCGGCCATTCGAGCGCTGGTGGCTTTTCCTCTCGATGGAGAGAGTGCTCGTCCCGGTGATCCCGCCGCTGACGTCGGCGACGGTTGTCGTGTTGCTTGTGGTGAGAGTCCTCTACGCCCTGACGCCCGCGGTGCTGCGGCCACACTGGCGCTTCCGCTTTTGAACTGGCGCACCCGCCAGGACTCGAACCCCAAACGCGACCAGGCGGGAGCGTTTGACGTGTTCGCTTCTCGGTGAAACTGGCGCACCCGCCAGGACTCGAACCTGGAACCATTGGCTTCGAAGGCCACTACTCTATCCAATTGAGCTACGGGTGCGCCGTGGTCCTCTCGTGGCCGGGGGGGATTATAACGCGGCGGTGCGCGGGGCGGAACGGGGGAGTTGAGGCGATTCGCGCGCGCGCGGGTGGTTTGTGTGGGGGGCGACGATAGGATGGCGCCGGTTCGTGTTGCGCCTCATGCCACCTGCTCACCTGCTCACGAAAGGAAGCGTCCGATCGATGAGAGTGATACGGGAGTTCAAGGAGTTCGCCGTCAAGGGCAGCGTCGTCGACATGGCCGTGGGGATCATCATCGGCGGCGCGTTCGGCACCGTCGTCAAGTCGCTCGTGTCCGATGTGATCATGCCGCCGATCGGTGTCGTGGTGGGTGGTGTCGACTTCAGCGATCTGTTCCTGACGCTCGGCGGGGGCAGCCATGATTCGCTCGCCGCCGCGCGGGAGGCCGGCGCGCCGACGATCAACTACGGACTGTTCCTGAACAACGTGATCAGCTTTCTGATCGTCGCCTTCGCCGTCTTCCTCCTCGTCAAGTCCGTCAACTCGCTCCGGCGCAAGGAAGAGGCTGCCGCGAAGCCGCCCCCCGGCCCCTCCGCCGAGGAGAAGCTGCTCACCGAGATCCGCGACCTGCTGAAGAGCTCCTCCGGCTAGTACGCCTGCGCCGAAATCCTCAAGGTTTCAGGAGCGTAGCCCAGAGAGACACGAACTCGAATTCCGTGGTGCGTGACCGTGGTGCGTGACCGTGACCGTGGTCCGTGACCGTGACCGTGACCGTGAC
>JBFFXF010000293.1:0-8857 GCA_041569895.1 Planctomycetota bacterium
CCATCGCCCGGGCGGCCTTCGCTTTCGCCTCTCGGCGAACCTCACTTGCGGTGCGATCTGCCGGGAGCACAGCGCGGCTCGCAACAACCGCGATTTCGAGGGCGAAAAGCCGGGAATGGGCCTGCGTTTTTGCAACTGTCGGGTCCGACCCCGACTCCGATACCGGCGCTTGCTCTTTCCTGGGGGGATTGTAAAACTGACGCGGAGCCCGGGGGCACGGGCCGAGTCGCTTTGACGAGGAGGAGGGTTTACTGGTGAATCGATCGCTGCGCGAAGACATCCCGAGACGAAGTCGGCTTCGGCCGTCGATCGCTCTCGCGGCCGTCGTCTTCTGCCTCGTTGCTCTCCTCGGCGGCTGTGGCGATGGCGACAGCGACGCGCCGACGCCAGCGGTCTCCGCGCCGTCGACCGACTCGTCCCAGGAAGCGAAGCGTCCTTCGACTCCGGAGGAGCTCCAGGCGGCGCTGCGCGCGAAGAATCCGTCGTACGACGGGCTCGGCACGATCCGCTCGCTCGACGGGGTCCACCTCGAGGTCGGGCTCGGCGGCAAGGAGATCGACGACATCTCGCCGCTCGCCGGCCAGCCGGTCGGCGTCCTCGACCTCTCGATGACGCAGGTGAGCGACCTCTCCCCGCTCCGCGGCGCGCCGCTTGCCGCGATCATCCTCCGTGGCGCGCCGATTGGCGACCTGACGCCGTTGCGGGGTCTGCCGATCCGCAGTCTCGACCTCCTCCAGACGCGCGTCAGCGACCTCGGCGCGCTGGCCGGCATGCCGCTCGTCGAGCTTTTCCTCGACGAGACCCGCGCCTCCGACCTCACTCCCTTGCGCGGCGCGCCGCTCCAGAAGCTCTACCTGAACAAGACCCCCGTGCGATCGATCGAGCCGTTGCGCGGCATGCCGCTCGTCGAGCTCAACCTCTTCGGGACGCGCGTCAGCGACCTCGAGCCGCTCGCCGGCGCGCCGCTCCGCATGCTCTGGCTGAACGAGACGCCGGTCACCGACATCGCCCCCCTCGCGGGAGCGCCGCTCGTCAGCCTGACGCTCCACCGCACGCAGGTCGCCGACCTCGAGCCGCTCGCCGGCTCGTCACTCCAGCGACTCCACATCGCCGAGACCCCGGTCACGGACCTGACGCCGATCCTCGGCCTGCCGCTGACCCGGCTGATCCTCACCCCGAGCCGCATCGAACGCGGTCTCGAGGGCCTGCGCGCGATCCCCACCCTGCGCGAGCTCGACACGGCATTCGAACCGGAGAAACGCCCGACGATGGCGCCGGAGGAGTTCTGGAAGAAACTGGACGCGGGAGAGCTCTGACCCGTTCCCGTTCCCGTGCCCGACGGGCTGCTCCACTCCGACCGCGAGACCCTGCAACGGATCTATAAGGAAAGCAGGAAGAAGAGGAAGGCAGGAAAAGAAGGGCACGGCGTGGGGAACGGAGGCAACGGAAGCACCACGCCGAACCGCGAAGCCTGACCTCTCGGCTCTGTTCGAAGAGCTCGAACGAAACCCACTGAACTCGACCCCATCCTCCTCCGTTTCCTGCCTTCCTGAGTTTCCTGCCTTCCTTATGAGTCGTCTTCCAGGAAACCTCCGACGTTATCACCCCCGAGATTTGCCCCCCCGTCCTCCCGAAGGTACTCTTCTCCGGGTCGCAGTCACTGGAGGGTGCAGTCATGGGATCTCCGGGGCGTCTCATCGCCGGAGTCATCGTCGCGGTCGTCGTCGCGAGCACGGACCAGCTCGCGGCGAGCGCCACCGTCACGTGGCGCAATTACGTCGCCGCGGCCGGCGAGAAGGACGAGAACGACATCCTCGCCTGCTACTCGACCCGCCTGAAGGAGCAGATCGAGGAGCGTGGCGTTCGCTTCGGCGTCCATGTCGAGGAGATCCACGGGCTCCTCCACCGTGATTTCCGTGTTCGCGTGGTCGGGACGCGACGCGACGGGGAGCGCAAGATCATCACGGTGCGCTTCCAGGAGAAGAAGAACCGCAAGAACCACTTCGAGGCCGAGGTCATCCTCGTCAAGGAGGACGGCCGCTGGTTGATAGATCGGCCGCCCGCGGCGCTGCCCGAGCCGTCGTACTGGGAGCGGCGGCTGAAGTCGATCGGCGGCGTCCCGGCGCTCATCGGCATCGGCGCGGGGGCGATCGTGCTGCTCTTCGTGCTGCGGAAGGTGCTCCGCACCGAGGAGTGAGTCCCGGTCGGCTCACGCGATCCTTCTCGCCCAAATGAGTCTCAGGCGATGATCCCGCGGATCGGCTCGCCGATCTCGATCGCCAGTCGCTTCCGACCGGGGATCTCGAGCCGCTTCGCGTCGAGGCCGAGCTGGTGCAGCACGGTCGCGTGCAGGTCCGCGACGTAGTGGCGGTCCTCGACCGCGTGGAAGCCGAGCTCGTCGGTGGCCCCGTGCGCGATGCCCCCACGGAGGCCCCCGCCGGCAGCCCAGACCGAGAAACCGTACGGGTGGTGGTCGCGGCCGTTGGAGTTCTGCGCGCCGGGCGTGCGGCCGAACTCGGTGCCCCACACGACGATCGTCTCGTCGAGGAGGCCGCGACGCTTGAGGTCACGGATCAGCCCGGCGATCGGCCGGTCGACCTCGGCGCACAGTCGCTCGTGCCCCTTCTTCAGGTTGCTGTGGCCATCCCAGCGACCGGCGCCGCCGTTCGATCCGTGGAAGACCTGGACGAAGCGCACGCCCCGCTCGACGAGCCGCCTCGCGGCGAGGCACAACGAGCCGAAGTCGCGGCTGACGTCCCGGTCGAGCCCGTAGAGCGAGCGCGTGCTCTCCGGCTCGCCGTCGAAGTCCATCACCTCGGGCACCGCCATCTGCATCCGGAAGGCGAGCTCGTACGACTCGATGCGCGCCCGCAGCGCCGGGTCGTCCGGGTAACGCGCCGCGGAAAGGCGGTTCAGCCTGTCGAGCAGCCGGAACTCGCCCGCCTGCTCCTCGCGGAAGACCCCGGGTCCCGGCGAGACGAACGGAAGCGGCGAGCGCGGATCGACGTCGAGACGCACACCGCTGTGCTCCGGGCCGAGGTAGTTCGCGCCGTGCGCGCCGTTGCCGCCGCAGCAGTCCGCGATCGGCTCGCCGAGGACGACGAACTGCGGCAGGTTGTCGTTCAGCGAGCCGAGCCCGTAGTGCACCCACGATCCGATCGTCGGGAAGAAACCGTCGAGCGAGTGCCGCCCGGTGTGGAACTGGAGCTGCGCGCCGTGGTTGTTGTCGGTGGTCCACATCGACCGTACGACGGCGATCTCGTCGATGACGCCGGCGACGTCCGGCCACCAGTCGCTCACGGCGATGCCGTTCACGCCGTGCCGGCGGTACCCCGCCTGGAGCGGATAGATCTTCTTGCGGATGTGCCCGTTGGCGTCGTCGGGCACGACGATGCGGACGTTCTCCTCGACGAACGGGTTGGTGAGCGCATCGGCGTATGGCGTGTCTCCGATCTCCTTGCCGGCGTGCTCGACCAGCGCCGGCTTCGGGTCGAAGCTCTCGACGTGACTCGTGCCGCCGACCATGAAGAGCCAGATGACGCTCTTCGCGCGCGGAACCAGGCTGGTGGCGGCGCCGGCGGGCTCCGCGGCGCGCGCGATGCCATCGCGCCAGAGCATCGAGCCGAGCGCGAGCCCCGTGAACCCCATGCCGACGTCGGCGAGAAAGGCGCGACGGTGGACGCCGCCGCAGCACCCGCCGGCGGTCGATCGCGGGTTTCTCGAACGTTGTGGTCTCGAAGCGTGGCTCATGGGAATCCCCCGGCCGATCAGCGAATGGTGACGAAGTCGTTGTGGTTGATGAGCACGTGCACCAGGCTCTCGCGAGCGCGCCGGGCGGGCTCGTCAGCAGCTGACACCGCGACGTCCGGCCCGGACGCGAACGCCGCGAGACCGTCCCGCGACGCGAGCAGCCGCTCCTGTTCCTCGAGAAAGCGCATGCACTCCACCAGCTCCTCCTCGGCCGGCGGGCGGCCGAGCACGCGCTCGAACGCCGAGCGGACGAACGCCGTGGCGTCGTCGCCCGCGCCGGCGGCGAGGCTCGCGGCGAGGCGGCGCGACTGCTCGCGCGCCAGCGCGCTGTTGACCAGCGCCAGCGCCTGTTGCGGCACCACCGTCTCGTCCCGATCGTAGCACTCGAAGACGCTCGGGCCGTCGAAGACCTGCAGGAAGCGCATGTACTTCTCGTGCGCGTGGCGATAGTAGATGCTGCGCCGCGTCGTCGTCATTCCCTTCGCGGCATCGAGCTCCGGGCCGCCCATCGTCGAGTCGAGCCGGCCGGCGACGGCGAGGACGCTGTCGCGCACCACTTCCGCCTCCATGCGCCGCGCGTTCATGCGCCAGAGGAAGCGGTTATCCGGATCAACGGCGAGGTTGTCGTCGAGCCCGTGCGCCGACGATGACATGCGCCAGGCCGACGAGGCCACGATGAGGCGATGGATCGCCTTCATGCTCCAGCCGCTCTCCATCAGCTCGACGGCGAGCCAGTCGAGGAGGTCGGCGTGCTCCGGCTCCCGTCCGTTGAGCCCGAAGTCGAACAGCGTCGGCACCAGCGGGCTCCCGAAGTGACGCGACCAGATGTGATTCACCGCGACTCGCGCCGCGAGCGGATTGCGCCGGTCGACGATCCAGCGCGCCAGAGCGAGCCGCCGGCCGCTCGACGTGCGCGGATGGGACGGACCGAGCGGCGTGTACTCCGAGCTCACCTCGCCGAGCGCCTTCCGCGCCGTCGCCAGTTGCTTCTCGGCGCCGTCGAGCTGCTTCCTCGCCGCCTCGAGCTTCTTCTCATCGCCGCCCTCGTGCTTCCCGACCTCGACCCGCGCTCGCGCCACCGCCTCCTCGGCGCGCGCGACGGTGAGCCAGCGCTCGGCGCGGGACGCCTCGAGCGCGAGCGCGTCCGCCCCGGTCTTCGCGTCGGTCTCTCCGTCAGCCGCGCCGGTCACCGCACGCCCGTGGCGCGCGTTGTCAGCGGCGATTCGCGCCCGCACCGCGCTCAGGGCGCGGGTCGACGTCTCGAGCGCGAGCTCGGCGACGACCAGCCCGTCCGCCGCGCCGTCGGAGCCCGCGATCACCGCGGCGCGCGCCGCCTCGAGCTCGGCGCCCGCGCGTGTCACCGCTCCCTGCGCGGCGGCGATCTCCTCCGCCTGGACGAAGTCGCGGAGCGACGGCGTGTGGGCCTCCGGCGGCAGCTCGACCGGCTCGATCTCGATGCCGCCCGGCGCGAGGACCTCGGGGAGCCCCGGCGCGATCGGCGTGTCCTTCTCGGGCAGCTTGTCGTTGCCGCGAACGAAGAGAAACGTCGGCGTGTCGAGATCGGCGTCGTAGGCGCGCACCAGTCCAGCCTTCGCGGTGTCCGGCTCGCCCTCGAGGCGGTCGAGGCGCACCCGGTGCGGCTCGAAGAAGGCGCGGAAGCGGTAGTAGTCCCGCTGGGGGATCGGGTCGTACATGTGCTCGTGGCAGCGCGCGCAGTTCATCGTCACGGCGAGGAACGCCTTCGCGGTGTGCTCCACCGTGTCGTCGAGCCAGGTGTTCCGGTTGAACTTGTAGTAGTTGCGCGCGAGGAAGCCGGTGGCCCGCAGCGCCCGCGGATCCGTGGGCGCTGCCTCGTCCGCGGCGAGCATCTCGACGACCATGCGGTCGTAGGGTCGATCCTCGTTCAGCGACTCGATGATCCAGTCGCGCCACCGCCATATGTGCGGCTGGCTGTTGCGGATCTCCTTCCCGTAGCCGTACCAGTCGCTGTACCGCCAGACGTCCATCCAGTGCCGCGCCCAGCGCTCGCCGTGCCACGGACTGGCCAGCAGCTCATCGAGAGCGAGCTCGACGGCGGCGGGCGAGCGATCGTCGAGGAACCGACGGATCGACGCCGGGTCGGGCGGCAGACCGACGAGGTCGAGCCAGAGCCGCCGTAGCAGCGTGCGCCGGTCAGCGGGCGCGGCCGGTCGCAGGCCGAGCCGGACATGCTCGCGCGCCACGAAGGCGTCGATGGGGTTGCGGATCTCGAAGCCCGGCGCGGGGACGTCGGGCACCGGCGGACGCACGGGCGGCTGGAAGGCCCAGTGCTTCCGGGAGCGCGCGTCGTCGGGCTTCCCAGCGCTCTCCTCGTTCTCGGCCGCGATGCCGCGGCGCGTGGCGGCGGGCGCGAGCGCGATCGCCGCCAGGGCGAGAAGGACGATGAGTCGGCGCGTCCTGGTCATTTTTCTGCCTGCTCCCGGAACGGCGATCAGTTTACAATCGGTCGGGTTTTCGAGGCAACGTCGATCCTCCTCCGGGCGCCAGAATGACGCAGAACAGAGACCCCTTCGAGGACGAGTTCGAGAAGAGCCTGGTCGACGCCGCGTCGATGAGCGACGACGAGCTGGCGCGCCTCCTGGACGCGCCGGCCGCCGCTCCCGGGGGCCGCCCGGACTCGTTCGAGAGCCTCGAGGCCGGCGATCGGGTGGAGGGCACGGTCGTCGAGGTGCGCGGCGGGGAGGTGCTCGTCGAGCTCGACGGCAAGACGCTGGGGGTCGTCGACGCCGAGGAGTACGACGGCGAGCCGCCGCGCCCGGGAACGCGCGTGCAGGCGGAGTTCGTCCGCCGGGACGCGGCGCGGGACCTCTTCGTGCTGTCGACCCGGCCGGTGCGCACCGAGGTCGCCTGGGAGGAGCTGCGCGTCGGCATGACGCTCGAGGGGACCGTCGTCGAGACCAACAAGGGCGGCCTGACGCTCGACATCCGCGGCATGCGCGCGTTCATGCCGATCTCCTGCATCGAGCGCCAACGCGTCGAGGACATCGAGCCGTACGTCGGTCGCAAGCTGCGGTTCGAGGTGACCCAGGTCGACCGCGCCGAGCGCAACCTCGTCGTCAGCCGGCGCGCCATCCTCGACCGCGAGGCCGAGGCGCAGCGCGGCGAGGCGCTCGAGAAGCTCTCCCGCGGAGACGTCGTCCGCGGGCGCGTCACGCAGCTCAACCAGCACGGCGCCTTCATCGACCTCGGCGGCGTCGAGGGACTTCTCCACGCCAGCAAGATCGCCCGCGAGATGCATGGCGCCGGCGAGTCCGGCCGCGAGGCGCTCGAGGTCGGCGACCTTGTCGAGGTCGAGATCGTCAGCATCGATCGCGAGCGCGGCCGCGTCGGTCTCGACTTCCGCGAGATCGAGGAGAACGCCTGGGAGACGCTGATCGAGGGCTACGCGGTCGGCGACGAGGTCACCGGGTGGATCTCGCGGGTCGGCGACGACGGCGCCGTGCTCTCGCTCGAGGAGGGGCTCGAGGCGATCGTCCCGCGCCAGCAGGTGACGTCCGAGATGACGACCGGGACGATCGTCACGGCGACGATCACCGAGATCGATCGCGAACGACAGCGCATCGCGGCCCGCGTGAAGTGACACCACCGCCGCGCGCGCGACAGGAACCGGGAACCGGACAGGAGAACACTCGATGAACCGCCAGCACGCTCCGTGGCGCCACGCCAGCACAGTGGCCGCCGTCGTCGCGCTCGCCGCCGCGCTGCTCTCTCCGCTCGCCGCGGCGGAGGAGAAGCGCCCGCACATCGTCATTTTCCTCGCCGACGATCTCGGCTGGAAGGACGTCGGGTATCACGGCGGCGAGATCCGCACGCCGAACCTCGACCGGCTCGCGGCTGCCGGGGCGCGCCTCGAGCAGTTCTACGTCCAGCCGGTCTGCTCCCCGACCCGCTCGAGCCTGCTCACCGGCCGCTATCCGATTCGCCAGGGGCTGCAAGTCGGCGTCATCCGACCGTGGGCGAGCTACGGCCTGCCGCTCGAGGAGCGCACGCTCGCGGATGCGCTCCGGTCGGCGGGATACCGCACCGCGATCGTCGGCAAGTGGCACCTGGGACTCCACGACCCGAAGTACCTGCCGACACGGCGCGGCTTCGATCACCAGTACGGTCACTACTGCGGCGCGCTCGACTACTTCACCCACAAGCGCGACGGCGGGCTCGACTGGCATCGCGACGACAGGGCGCTGCGCGAGGAGGGCTACACGA
The DNA here is from genome assembly GCA_041569895.1 of Planctomycetota bacterium. Lineage (GTDB taxonomy): Bacteria > Planctomycetota > UBA8108 > UBA8108 > JACQVS01 > JBFFXF01. The sequence goes on from JBFFXF010000293.1 coordinate 7,993, forward strand.
CGACGCTGATCGGTCGCGAGGCGGCGCGCCTGATCCGCGAGCACGACACGTCGAAACCGCTCTTCCTCTACGTCGCCTTCAACGCGCCCCACACGCCGCTGCAGGCGCCGCAGGAGTACCTCGACCGGTACAGCCACATCGAGAGACCGCGGCGGCGGAAGTTCGCCGCCATGGTGGCGTGCCTCGACGACGCTGTCGGCGTCGTCACCGCCGAGATCGATCGACGCGGCATGAAGCGCGACACGCTGGTCTTCTTCTCGAGCGACAACGGCGGCGCGTCGGGAGCGCAGGGCGCCGACAACGGACCGCTGCGCGGACGGAAGGGGACGCTCTACGAGGGCGGCGTGCGCGTGCCCGCCTTCGTGTCGTGGCCGGCGAGACTCGACGCCGGTCGCGTCGTCGAGACTCCGATCCACATCGTCGACATATACCCGACCCTCATCCGCCTCGCGGGCGGCTCCCTCGAGCAGAAGCTGTCGCTCGACGGCGTCGACGTGTGGCCGGCAATCTCGAAGGGAGCGCCGTCGCCGAGAAAGGAGATCCTCCACAACCTCGAGCCCAGACGCGCGGCGATCCGCAGCGGCGAGTGGAAGCTGGTCGTCCAGGGTCCGCTCGACGCCGCCGACCGCCGGGTCGAGCTCTTCCGGATCCCCGCCGACCCGTACGAGAAGAAGGATCTCGCGTCGGAGCACCCGGAAAAGGTGCGCGAGCTCCTGAAGCGTCTCGAGCACTACGCCAGCGAGGCGGTCCCGCCGAAGGGCGGACGCGGCCGAAAACCGAGGGACTTCCGCACACCGAAGGTGTGGGGAGAGCACGACGAGGCGGGCGGCGGGTAAGACGTCTTCCGTCCCCGTTCCCGTACCCG
>JBFFXF010000294.1:0-8801 GCA_041569895.1 Planctomycetota bacterium
GAGAAAACCCGGGCGCGCTTCTGAAAAGGGCGGGGGTCTTGCTGTACCCGAACGGTTTGCGCAGAGAAATGTTCGGTTGCTGATTCACGATCGGCGAAAAAAAACATCGCCGAATGGCGCCAATCCCCCCTGCTTGAGGCTCGGCAGACCTCAATTCTTCGAGAATCTGGAAGGAGTGTGTCGGAGTGCGAAAACGGCCTCGGGTAGGAGCGCGTTCTCGCCGTCTTCCTTCGGCGTGGTCGCAGACTTCTTGCCGTGGAAACCGTTCGGGAACAGGGCGCCCTAAGGCGTAACAACCGGGCTTTTCTCGCCAGGCGAGAAAAGCCCGGGCTCGCTCAAAAGCCGACGACGGCGCCGTCCTTGCGGTTGTCGGATCCTCCGTGGTAGGCGCCGGTGACGGGGTCGACGAGGATGGCCTGGTAGCCGCCGTAGTAGCCGCCCGAGGTGCGGACCGTGTGCCCGAGCGCCCGCAGGTTCTCGACGACCTCGGCCGGCACGCCGCTCTCGACGGTGACCACGCCGTCGTCCTCGGCGACGCGCGCGCGCTCGCCGGCCTCCTGTGGATTCATCCCGAAGAGGATGTGGTTGAGCAGGACCTGCACCTGACCCTGGGGCTGGAAGTTGCCGCCCATGACGCCGAACGACATGTACGGCTTGCCATCGCGCAGGACGAAGCCCGGAATGATGGTGTGAAACGGAAGCTTCGACGGCCCGATGCAGTTCGGATGCTCCGTGTCGAGCGAGAAGAGCGCGCCGCGGTTCTGCAGGATGATGCCGGTGCCCGGAACGACGATGCGCGAGCCGAACCCGTGGAAGATGCTGTTGATGAACGACACCAGGTTGCCCTCGCGATCGGCCACCGTGAGGTAGATGGTGTCGCTTCCGGCGGCGAGCACCGACCGCGGCTGCCTCGAGGCGCGGCGCGGGTCGATGCGCTCGCGGACCCGGGCGGCGTACTCCTTCGAGATCAACGTCTCCACGGGAAGGTCGCCTTCCGGGTCGGCGACGAACCGGTCGCGGTCGGCGAACGCGAACTTCTTCGCCTCGACGATCAGATGGAGGTACGCCGCCGAGTTGTGCCCGAGTCGCTTCAGGTCGTAGCCCTCGAGTATGTTGAGCATCTCGAGGACGGTGATCCCCTGACCGTTCGGCGGCAGCTGGTGCACCTCGTACCCGTGAAACGTCGTGCTCACGGTGTCGACCCACGTCGATCGGTGCGCCGCCAGATCGGCCGCATCGATGAGGCTGCCTCGCTCGCGCAGACACGCTGCGATGCGTTCGGCGATCTCCCCACGGTAGAACGCGTCCCGGCCCTTCTCGGCGAGGACGCGGAACGTGCGCCCCAGCCCGGGCTGCCGGAAGATCTCGCCGAGCCGAGGCGCCCGGTGGCCGTCGCCGTCCTCGACCAGATACGCGGAGGCGAACGCCTCGTCGTCGGCCGACGACTCGGCGGCGCGCCAGGCCGACGCAATGATCTCCGTCACCGGAAAGCCGCGCTCGGCGTACTCGATCGCCGGCGCGAGCACCTCACGCATCGGCAGCCTGCCGTGACGCGAGTGCAGCTCGAACCACCCGTCGACGGCTCCCGGAACCGTGACCGAGTCCGCGCCGTGAATCGGGATCACCCGATAGCCCTTCGAGCGGAAATGCTCGAGCGACGCCCGCCGCGACGACCGGCCACTGCCGTTGATGCCGACGAGCTCGCGCGCGCTCGCCACCCAGGCGATCGCGAACATGTCGCCGCCGATCCCGGTGGACATCGGCTCGACGACGTTGAGCACTGCGGCCGTCGCCACCGCCGCGTCGAACGCGTTGCCGCCCCGCTGGAGTATCGCGAGACCCGCCTGCGCGGCCAGCGGCTGACTCGTCGCCACCATGCCCTGCGTGGCGATGACCATCGATCGCGTCGATCGTGTGAGCTCGGTCGGTCGGTCGAACCCTTGCATGAGAATGGCGGCGGCTGTCACGAGAACGGCTGCGGAGCCCATGGCGATTTCCCCGTCGTGTTGACCCGGTCCGGATGGAATTGTAGCCGAGAAACCCCTCCGCCCTCCACCGTCGACCCCGGCTTCGTCCTCGTCCTCGTCCTCGAAGCCTCTCGCGATCATCGGCATCGGAGTCGGAGTCGGAGTCGGAATCGGTCATCGGAATCGGTCATCGGAATCGGTATCGGTATCGGTATCGGTATCCGGCCATCGGAATCGGTATCGGAGTCGGTACAAGAGTGGCCGGCGCTGGCCTCCTCGGGGTATCATGCCCCTTCGTTCGCGACCACGACCGGAGGATCGAGCCCGATGCACGATGCCGACTCGACTGCTGCTGCGGGCGGACGCGCCTCCGCCGCGGGATCGCTCGAGGAGGGGTTTCTCGTTGCGCAGCTCGATGAGATCGAGCCGGTGCGCTGTCCGTGTGGCGAGGCGCGGCGCGCGTTCGCCGTGCCGGGGAACGACGTCGCGACGCTGCACGTGACCGAGATCTCGACCGATGCGCGAACGCACTACCACGAGCGCATGACCGAGATCTACTACGTGCTCGACGGCGAGGGGCACCTCGAGCTGCGGCGCCCGCCCGGGGCGTTGCGCCGGGTGCCGCTGCGCCCGGGCACCTCGGTGTTGATCCGTCCCGGGACCCGCCATCGCGCGGTCGGTCGATTGCGGTGCATCATCGTCCCGGTGCCGGCCTTCGACGCGGCCGACGAGCACTTCGACGACTGACGCCTCCGCCCTCGCGACTTTTTTTTCGAGCGCCGGGATTTCCGTCTTGCAGGACGAACATCTGTTCGCTACACTGGGGCACAAAGCGAACGGACGTTCGTCACCCGGCACCTCGTAGCGGTCGCGCCCCCACCGGCGCACGACCGGCGACGGTGACCGGACGGCGTCCTGGCCACAGCGCACGCGGAGGCGCCGATGTCCCTGACCGAAAAGCAACGCCAGATTCTCGAGGCCATCATCGAGCTCGTGCGGCGGGGCGAGGTGCCGACGGTGCGGGAGATCGGGGCGATGGTCGGGCTGCGCTCGTCCGCGACCGTGCAGAAGCACCTCGAGAACCTGCGCGAGGCCGGCTATCTCGAGGTCACCGGCAAGAGCCGCGGCGTGCGGCTGCGGCGCGGGGTCGGCATTCCGGTGGTCGGTCGCATCGCGGCCGGCGAGCCGATCGAGAGCCACGACGCCGGTGACGCGGACGCCGACGACGAGTTCCGCCTGTTCGGTTTCGAGGAGGTCCCCGTCGATCCCGGGGTCTTCAACTCGGGGACCGCGCCCGGTGAGCTCGTCGCGCTCCGCGTCCGGGGTGACAGCATGGTCGGCGCCGGGATCCTCGACGGCGACCTGGTGATCATCCGGCGCCAGCCGACGGTCGAGGAGGGCGAGATCGCCGCGGTGCTCGTCGATGGCGAGGGCACGCTGAAGCGATGGCAGCGTTGTCGCGGCCGAGGCGGTCGCGGCGCCGCACGGGTGCGACTGCGACCCGAGAACGATCGGTTCGAGCCGATCGAGATCAGCGAGAGCGGCCATCGCGACGTGCGGGTCTACGGGAAGTACGTGGGGCTGATCAGGTGCCGATAACTCGATCACGCCCTCGAAGGAGATCGATGCCAGCGAAAAGAACGGAGAGATCGGACACGGTCCATTCGACGCGCGCGCTTCGCGCGCCGGGCGACGTCGGCGACGCGTCGTCTTTCAGGAAACCCTTCAGGAAGTCGCTGAGAGAATAGCCACCACTCACCGCGAGGGCCCGGTCACCCCGGTCCGCCCCACTGACACCGACGTCGGTTCTCCGGGCGAACGGCGTGAACCCTCCACAGACATTACCGGCCGCCCGAGGGGAGCTCCGCGTCGGACACTCTCCCTGACCACTCTCTTCCCCCGCGGCCGGGGGACCGGGGCCCTCACTTCATGCCGCGCTTCGCGCCGCGCCGTCGGTTGCGGTGAGCTCGCCCGGTGCTGCTTGGATTCCTGCGGTATTCCGAGTCGGCGATGGATACAATGACCTTCCAAGGTCATTGAAAGGGTTTTCCGTCGACAGGGAGGAGTCCGATGTATCGCTGTCTCGTCGTCACGCTGGGCCGAGACGCTCCGGGCGTCAACGCGGCAATTCGCGCAGTCACACGCATCGCCGGCAAGCGGAAGAACTGGAAGGTCTACGGCGCGCGTCGCGGCTTTCCCGGGATCCTCAACAAGAATATCCGGGAGCTCGGTGGAAGCGACGTGCGTTTCATCCTCGACAAGGGCGGCTCGATGCTCGGCTCGACGGTGGTGCCGATCGGGCTCGACGACGTCGCGACGCTGAAGAGAATCGGCGGCTTCCTCCAGGAGTTCGATCTCGTCGTCGCCATCGGAGGGCTGGGGAGCTTCTCCGTTCTCAATCAGGTCTACAACGAGATGAACATGGGGGTGACCACCACTCTTTTCGTCCCGGCGTCGATCGAGAACGAGTTCTACCTCGCGGGCTCCGCGTCGGACGGCATCCACGCCGAGTCGATCGGCGCGGACACCGCGGCGAACACCGGGGTCTCGATCATCGACCGGCTGCGTGACCAGTCGTACCTCAACCGCACGGTCTTCCTCGTTCAGACTGTCGGCGCCAAGAGCAACTTCCTGCCCTTGACCATCGGACTTTCCTGTGGCGCGCACCGGATGTACCTGCCGGAGTTCCCGCGTCTGTCGAAGGAGCAGGTCGAGGAGATCCAGTCGATGTGCGGCGACAACTTCATCCCGAGCCGCGTCGACGTCAAGGAGATCGTCGAATGGGTCAAGGGACTCTTCGCGGCCAAGAGGAGCTACGCGCTCGTGGTCATTCCCTCGAACGTGCAGACGATCGAGATCGGCGCCGCCGGCGACGGGAACGGCGACTATGAGCAGATGGTGCGCTCGCTGGTGATGTCGGACTTCTCGCTGCTGCGTCTGGTCGACGACCTGCAGGTGCACTTCTCCGACAACATCGGCGTTCAGATCCGCTCCGTGATCCTCGACGACCTGCAGCGCGGCGGCGCGCCGTCGATGAAGGACCGCCTCCTCGGCACGCTCTACGGCGAGGCGGCGCTCGAGGAGTACCTCGAGATCCTCAACGCGCAGGACTCCGACCGGCACGCCAACCTCAGCCTGCTGGCCGTGCAGGACGTCTACCGCGGCACGTGGGACAGCTACCCGCGCGAGTCGGTGGTGCCGCTCTTCAAGGCGAAGGACGCCGTGCCGGGTGGACTCGACCCGGTGCCGTTCTACCGCCAGAGCGCCGGCCTGCTCTCGGGCTTCCGCAAGCTCGCGGCGCTCGACGATCTCTGATCGACGGCGCCGGGCGGCCGGGAGATGACTCGATCCGTCGCAGGATTACTCCCGGCGCGGCATCGAGACACGGCCGACGAGGATGCGCGGCTGGCTTCCCGCGACCGCCTCGAGCTTCAGGAGGACGTCGCGGCCGGGCGGCACGTCGCGCGAGACGCTCCAGTCGGTGACGGTCTGACGTGGCAGCGTCAGCGTCAGCTCCTTGACGTCCTCGACGACGTCGCTGCCGCTCGAGTAGGAGCCGCCCGGGCGCGTTCGGCCCTCCGCCGACACCGCGCCGATCGTCGGCACGCGAGCCGTGAGGTCTCGCGTGCCCAGCGAGCGCACGTCGTCGCCGTAGAGGAGCAGCCGGGCGCGCCCATCGCGGCCGGGATCGATCCGGTAGCGGAAGTCGACGCCCTCGCCGAAGGTGGCGCTGACCGGGTCGGACATCTGGATGATGGCGAAGCCGGTACCGCCGGAGACCTCCTCGACACCGACAATGGCGCCGCGGACGACGGTCTGACGGACGCAGTTCACCTCGCCCGCGAGTCCGGCCAGCTGGAGGCGGAGCTGCGACGCGTCGGCGGGCAGCACGCTCTCCCAGTCGGACGGCAGCACGCCGTCGGGATCGACACGCTTGCGGAGCGCGACGAACGCCGTGCGGGGCAGCGTCACGAGGCGCAGGTCGAGCCTCACCGGGCTCACGCGACGCGCGAACTCCTCCTGCAAGAAGCGCGCGGCGCGATCGTGCTCGGCCGGGGACCCGGCGAGGAACCAGCGGGAGTGATGGAACGCCAGATCGCGCTGACCCTCGAATTGGAAGCCGAATCGCTCGAGCATGCGCTCATGGAGCGCGTCGGCGTCGTACCTCTTCCATCCGAAGGACTCCGCCAGCTCGATCCTCGGCAACGGCCAGGCTCGCACCGCCGCCGACCGCAGCAGCGCCGATCCGTCGTGGACGCGGACGACGCCATCCCCGGGCGCGGGCGCCGCCGCCGCGACCCGGGTCGAGACGCGGAGCACCGCGACCCGTCCATCGCCCGTGCCCTCGTCGCCGTCGATGCTTCCCGCCAGCACGACGTCGCCCGGCGCGGCGAGCACGGTGGTCGAGAAGAGCATCTCCGAGAGCACCGGCAGCTGGAGGTCGCTGAGCAGCCGGCCGATGCTCTTGGTCACCGACGAGACCTCGCGGAGCCCGATCGAGAGGTCGATCACGACGCGTGAGCCGCCCGGCTCGAACACGGGACGGAGCTCGACGCGCGTCCCCCCGTTGAGCGTCGAGATCACCGGGTTCGACACCGGGATGACGCCGGTCTGATTGATCTCGTGATCCGAGAGCAGCGCGTGGATCGTGCCCGAATCGGTCGCCACGCGCTGGCCGCTCCGCGCCGAGAGGCTGTGGAGCTCGGCGTCCTCGGCCTCGAGCACGCGCTCGAACTCGGCGGCTGTCAGACCGGACGAGCGCCACGCCGGCGCCAGCCCGTCGAGCGTCGCCGGTTCGACGAGCAGACACTCGACGTCGATCCGTCGCGTGGCGATCGACTCGAGATAGCCGAGCATCGCGCCGAGCTGCTCGTGCACGGCGGGCGTCGCGCTCACCGACAGCACGCCATGCTCGAGGTGCAGGCGCTCGGCGTGCTCATCCGCGACACCGGCGTCGATCACCAGCTGGTAGACGAGCTCCTCGAGCTGGTCATCGTCGACGAACGGCCACGCGACGAATTCGTCCGCGCCGGTGCCGAAGGCGGGACCCTCACCGCGTTGCGACCGGAACCGCACGTCACCGGCGGGCTGGAGGACAAAGTCATCGTGGGACGGATACTCGACGATCGCCTGCACGTCGTACTGGCGGACCTCGATATCCTGGCCCACCGCGGAGGTGAGCAGCAGCGCCGCCGCGATGATCGAGTGGACGCTCGCGTGAGTTGTGAGTCGGCTCATGTTTCGGCTCCTGGGCTGGATCCCAAAATCAGGTCCTGTGCTGGATTTCGCAGAGCGGGGGAGGACGGTCCGCAGATTTGCGCAGATTACGCAGATTGGGAACGGGGCCCGGTCTTCTGATCTCTGATCTGATCTCGGCCATCGGTCTCGGCCATCGGTCTCGGTCTCGGTCTCGGTCTCGGTCATCGGAATCGGAATCGGTCTCGGACTCCCAACCCGCACGCCCGGCCCCGACGTCGTCAACGAAACTGACCGCGATCGTTTTCGGGACCGGGTCCGGGTCCGGGACCACCGCTGCCAGCGACATCGCCGCACGACCATCGTCCCGGTCACGCAGGGAGCTCTCATCCAGCCACAGCCGCCACGCCGACGGTCTCGGGCCGAGGTCGCGTCTCGCGAGGCGCGCGAGGTAGCGCCGGGCGTCGCGAGCGAGTGCGGGATCCTCGAGCGCCCGGATGAGCGCCGCGGTCGCATCCGGCGTCCGCAGCTCCGCCAGGCCGCGCAGGAGCTCCGAGCGCGCCCGGGGGCCGGCGTCCTGCAGGAGCGTCTCGAGCTCGCGCGCCGCCTCGCCCGGGAGCGCCGCGCTGACCGCCGCGACGACCTCCGCCACCTGTCGTCCGCCGTCGATCGCGCGGCGCAGCTCGTCGAGCAACTCGGCCCGCTGGTGACGCAGCTCCGCGACGATGGCGCTTCGCCGCGACGAGATCTGCTCCATCAGCCCGCCGAGGGGACTCGAGGCGGCGCGCAGCGCGTCGACCAGCGTGCGCGTCGCCTCCGGACCGCCGATGCGCCCGAGCGCGATCACCGCGGCGTCGCCGACGGGGTCCGGTCTCATCGTCCACGCCCGCAGTGCGCGCACTGCACGGGGATCGCCGATGCGCCCGCACGCATCGACGGTCACCGGATCCGGTCCGTAGGTCTCGAGGACGGCCTCGAGGACCGGCCACGCCGCCTCGCCCGCCGTCGCGTCGAGCGCTCGCACGAGTCGTTCGCGGCTTCCGGCGCGGAAAGCCGGTCCGCGAATCGCCCCGCGCAGCGCATCGATCTCGCGCGGTCGCGCATCGGCGAGCGCCTCGCCGACCATCTCGCGCAGCTCGTCGTCCCCGTGCTCGCGAAGCATCCACAGGACGCGGTTCGGCAGCGAGCCGGGACGCCGCTCGAAGCGCGCGCGCTTCTTCCTGGTCTCCGTGTCGCGGTCGCTCGACGTCGCGATCTCGACCCGCCGGCGCGGCTCCGCGTCCCGGTCCGTCGACGCCCCCGGCTCGTCCCGGGAGAGCTCGCCGTTCCCGGGCGCAGGCGGAGCGGTGGTCGTCGCCAGGATCGCGACGATCACGATGGCCGCCGCGGCGCCGAGCACCGACGACGCGGCGATCGCGAGCACCCGATGTCGCCGCCGCTCCAGGCGAGCCAGCGCGTCGCCGACCACTCGCCTCGCGGCCTCCGGCGCGGGCGCCGGCGCCCCCTCCCGGAGCAGCTCGTCGAGGTCTCGGTCTTCACGCCCGCTCATCGTCTGCCTCCCGATCGCGCCACCGTCCGTTCCCGTTCCCGTTCCCTTTCCCGTGTACCGTTCCCGTGGCCGTGGCCTTGACCGTGACC
>JBFFXF010000295.1:0-8782 GCA_041569895.1 Planctomycetota bacterium
CGCGCGCGGGTCGTAGTTCTTGTAGACGCGGTGGCCGAAGCCCATCAGCCGCCGCTTCCCCGACTTCGCATCCTTGATGAAATCGGGGATCTTCTTCTTGTCGCCGATCTCCTCGAGCATGCGGATCACGGCCTCATTGGCGCCGCCGTGCAGCGGTCCCCAGAGCGCCGCGGCTGCCGCGGCCACGGACGAGTAGGGGTCCACCATCGAGCTGCCGACGCTCCGGCAGACGCTGGTGCTGCAGTTCTGCTCGTGGTCCGCGTGGAGGATGAAGAGGACGTCGAGCGCACGCACGAGAGCCGGGTGCGGCTCGTAGCGCAGCTCGGTCATCTTGAACATCATGTTGAGGAAGTTGGCCGCGTACGAGAGGTCGTTGTCCGGGTACGAGTACGGCAGGCCGAGCGAGTGGCGATAGCCGTAGGCCGAGAGCGTCGGTATCTTGCCGATCAGCCGGAGCATCTGGATTTCGCGCAATTTGCCGTCCTTGACGTTCTTCGCGTCGGGGTAGAACGTCGACAGCGCCGCGATCGAGCTGATCAGCGTGCCCATCGGGTGCGCGTCGTACCGGAAGCCGTCCATGAACTTCTTGATACTCTCGTGCACCATCGTGTGGTGGGTGATTCTGGTCACCCACTCGTCGAGCTCCGACTTGCTCGGCAGGTGGCCCCTGATGAGCAGAAAGGCGACCTCGAGGAAACTGCTCTTCTCGGCGAGTTGCTCGATGGGGTAGCCCCGGTACTCGAGGATGCCCTTGTCGCCGTCGATGAAGGTGATCGAGCTCCGGCAATGGGCCGTGTTCAGGAACGCGGGATCGTAGGTCATCATCCCGAAGTCGTCCTGCTTGACCTTGATCTGCCGGAGATCGGTGGCGCGGATGGTGTCGTCCGTGATCGGGATCTCGTACTGTTTCCCGGTGCGGTTATCGACAATGGTCACGGTGTCTTTGGCCATTGCGGTTCCCTCTGAGGTTGCGACGTGGGTCGCTGTGCCGAGACCGGTCCCTCGAGACCCGGTCGCCCAGACCCCTGTCCGTTGCCCTCCTGGTTCCAGACGGGTCTGCCGATCTTAACGGAATCCCCGAATGATGTACACGATGGTTGCGGCGTCCGCTGCGGGGAGGCGTCCGGAATCGTGACGACTCTGAGCGGCGCCCGCGATCGAGACGCCCATTGTGGGGAAAATTCCGGCGTTGGCAAGACCCTGTTCGGACTCAGCGCAGCCGGAAGCGCACCGGCAGGGCCACCGTCGCGGCGACAGCAACGCCATCCGGCCTCCGCGGCGGCCCGAAGCGCGCCTCCCGGGCAGCCTCGAGCGCCGCGCGATCGAGATCCCGACAGCCGGCGCTCTCGATCAGCCGTACGCCGACGACACGCCCGCTCGCGGCGATGTCGATGGCCACCACGGCGACCCCCTCGTGACCGAGCCGCCGGCAGCGCCGCGGATACCGCGGCCGAATCGAGCTCAACCCCTCGACCGAGGGCTGCGCCCCGGCGGCGGTGTCGGCGGGTGAGGGCCCGGAAGAGCGAGCCAGCGCCTCGGTCTCGGGCTCCGTCTCGGAGTCGGTGTCCGTGTCCGTGTCGGAGTCGGTATCGGTGTCCGAATCGGAGTCGGAATCGGTGTCGGTATCGGAATCGGTATCGGGGTCCGAATCGGAATCGGAGGCGATCGAGGGCGAGGACGAGGACGAGGACGAGATGTGGGGTGGTGTCTCGGGCTTCGACTCTCTGCTTTTCTCCGGCTCGGGCTCCGGCTCGGGCTCCGGCTCTGGCTCTGGCTCGGGCCGCAGCGAATACCGCTCGACCGCCCGCACCAGCCGAACCGTCATCGTCGCCCCCCCATGCCCCCGCTCGCTCTCGACCCGGGCGACCTCCACCCTCCGCTCGAGCTCGACGCGCGCCAGCACGCCGAGGGCGATCGCGTGGACGCCGACGCTGAGCGCCAGCGGCAGCAGGCCGCCGCGGGAGAAAGAGGGTTGCAGAGAGCTCGATCGGACGCTACGCATCTGTGAGTCTCGCGATGGGAGGGGCACGAGAGAAGAAACGCCGCTGCCCCGGAAACGGTTCATTCTACCACCTGGAGGTCGATCGAATGAGCACGGCACGAGTCGTCGTCTACACGAGCCCCGGCTGAGGCGCCTGCAACCAGGTCAAGGAGTTCCTTGGCCGCAAGGGAGTGGAGTACGAGGCGCGCGACATCACCCAGGACGAGTCGGCGCAGGGCGAGCTGATGGACATGGGTCTGACGGCCGTCCCGGTCACCGTCGTCGGCGACGGCGCCCCGATCGTCGGTTTCGATCCGAAGAAGATCGAGTCGGCGCTGGGTTGAGTCCGCGGGCGGAGGAAGACGGGAACGCAGATTCCGCAGATTGACGCAGATTGAGACAACTGGCGGACCTTGCGGCTCGGTGTCGGGCTCGGAGCTCTGATCTCGGAATCGGACGTCGGTCATCGGAATCGGTCTCGGAGTCGGAATCGGAGTCGGACTCCGTCTCGGCTTTCCACGCCGACCGCCCGGCCCCGACGTCGGACATCGAGGCGACGACGATCGTTTTCGGGCACGGGACCGGGACCGGGCCGGGGCCGGGAACGGGACCGAGGACGTCGACAGTTCACCGCGGTTCCTCCAGCGCCTTCTCCACCAGCGCCCGCGCCCGTGCGGGGAGCTCCAGCCGCAGCGCCTCCTCGTGGCCCCGAGGTGACATCTTCTTCCAGGTCTTCCGCAGGATGCCGACGATCTTCTCCTCGTCGTGCTTGCCGGCGAAGTCCGCGAAGTAGTCCTCGAGGAAGACGAGGCAGATGACGTCCTCGAGCGTCTGGGTCTCGGGGTCGGCCTTCAGCCGCTCCTTGCGGAGCAACGACTGCACGCGCTCGATGGTCGCCGCGTCGTAGCCGGCGCGCGCGAGGAGCTCGCCGGCGGTCTCGGCGTGGAAGTGGAGCAGCCTCGTGCGCCAGCGGTGGTAGCCGACGCGGCCGTCCGGATAGGAGCTCCTGGGGATCTCCCAGCGACGGATGTGTTGCGCCCGGGCCGCGAGGCGGAGCCCCTCGGACGCGTCGGGCGCGATGCGATCCAGCCAGCGGCTCATGCGTTCGGAGTAGAGCACCTCGGCGGGGCGCTCGCGCCCCTCGTGCTCGACGCGGTTCGGATCGTCCGCGTTGGCGGCGTCGATGAGCGCGATGGCGCGCTGGAAGCGGTCGGTGTCGCTCACTGCCTTCGCCTCGCTCTGAGCTCGTTGAAGAGTCCGGCGGCGCGGCACCACGACTCGGCGCGCTCGCGAGCCGGCTCGAATCGTTCGGTCGGTGTCGACGCCGCGACCGCCTCGCGGAGCGCCTCGAGCGAGTCGAGGGCGCCCATCGCCACCGCCTGCATCAGTCCGTTGCCGAGCGCGGTCGCCTCCGTCGGGCCGGCGACCACCTCGACGCCGAGCGCGTCGGCCGTGAGCTGGTCGAGGAGGCGGTTGCGGCTGCCACCGCCGACGATGTGGAGCCGGCCGATGCGCTTTCCGGTGAGCGCGGCGATGCGATGCGCGCAATCGGCGTACGCGAGGGCGAGCGACTCGAGCGCGCACCGCACCATCGCCCCGTGCGTCTCGGGGACGGGCTGCCCCGTCTCGCGGCAGAACGTCGCGATGCGATCGGGCATCTCGCCCGCGCGGAAGAAGACCGGATCGTCGGGCCACACGATCGATCGCAGCGGCGCGGCCTCGAGCGCGATCGTCTCGAGCTCGTCGTAGTCGTACGAGCGGCCCTCGCCCTCCCAGTGGCGCCGGCACTCCTGGACGAGCCAGAGGCCCATGATGATCCGCAGGAACCGCACGCGGCCGTCGATCCCCGCCTCGTTGGTGAAGTTCGACTCGAGGACGTCGTCGTTGATGAGCGGCGTGTCGAGCTCGATCCCCATCAGCGACCAGGTGCCGCTCGAGAGGAAGCCCCAGGTCACCGGAGGGTCTCCGTCGCGCTCCCCGGCGCCGCTCTCGACCGCGCTCCCCGTCGCGGGGACCGCCGCGACCGCGGCGCCAGTGTCGTGACACGCCCCGGCGATCACCGGCACGGGTCGATCGAGCCCGGTCTCCCGCGCGATCGACTCGAGCAGCGGCCCGACGACGCTCCCGGACGGGCCGACTTCCGGAAGGACGCGCGCCGGGATGCCGATCTCCTCGACGAGCGACTCGCACCACGCGCCGCTGCGCGGGTCCCACATCTGCGAGGTCGACGCGATGGTCGGCTCGGTTCGCACCACGCCGGTGAGCAGGTAGTGGAAGAGGTCGGGGATGAACAGCACGCGTCCGACGGCGTCGAAGCGGCGGGGATCGCTTTCGAGCTCCGCGGCGAGCTGGAAGAGCGTGTTGAACTGCATGAAGAGCAGTCCCGTCGCCGCGAAGATGCGCTCCCTCGGCACGCGTGCGAAGACGCGCTCCATGATGGCGTCGGTGCGCGCGTCGCGGTAGTGGACGGGATTGGCGAGCAGCCGCCCGTTGCGGTCGAGAAGCGCGCAGTCGACGCCCCACGCGTCGATGCCGACGCTGGCGAGCCGCTCCCCGCGCTGGCGCGTGGCCTGCGCGGCGAGGGCGATCGCCTGTTTCACCTCGGCGAAGAGGAAGGGGAGATCCCAGTACAGAGTGCCGAGGAGCTCGACCGGGCGATTCGGGAAACGGTGGATCTCCTCGAGCGTGACGCGGCCGCCGTCGAGGCGCACGAGCATTCCGCGTCCGCTCTCCGCTCCGAGGTCGAGGGCGAGAAAGGTGTCGGGCATGGCTGTCTCTTTCGTTCCCGTTCCCGTTCCCGTCCCCGTGCCCCTTCCCGTTTCCGGAGGTTCGGCAACGGGTACGGGCGGAACCGCTCCCGCTCGCTCCGCGGCTTCTGGTGCGACCGTATCCGAACGTCGCGAGCATGACAAGACGGGAGGGGTACAATGCCCTCATGGACGCGCGCACCGACGAGGAGCTCGTCGACGCGCTGAACGCCGGCGATGAGTCCGCGTTCGAGGCGCTCTACCTCCGCTACCGCGACTGGGTGGTCCGCATGGCGTATCGTTTCACCGGAAACGAGGACGACGCCCTCGACGCGCTCCAGGAGACGTTCTCGTACGTGCTCGGGAAGTTTCCGGGCTTCGAGCTGCGCGCGCGCATGACGACGTTCCTCTATCCCGCCGTTCGCAACGTCGCCATCCGCCTGCGCGACAAGCGCCGGCGCTTCGCCTCGACGGAGGAGGCGCTGGCGGCGATCGCGGCGCCCGCCGTGGAGGCCGACCCGGCGCGGGAGGACCTCGCCGCGGTGGTCGCGGCCCTGCCAGAGGGGCAGCGCGAGGTGGTGCTGCTCCGCTTCGTCGACGGGCTCGAGCTCGGCGAGATCGCCGGCGCCCTGGGGATTCCGGTCGGCACGGTCAAGTCGAGGCTGCACAACGCCCTGCGCGCCCTGCGGGAGGACCGGCGAGCCCGGCGGTATTTTCTCGAGGACGCGTGAACCCCGGCCGCCGCCCGGGGGCTTCAGTGAATGGCGCGGCGCGCCACCCCGCGCGCCCAACGGAACGCGAACATGAACGACGAACGAGACCCGACCAGCGGCGACGACTCACGGAGCGACGACGACGCGGAGCAGCTGCCGCCCGCGCTGCTCGGTGAGCTGCGGTCGCTCTACGACGTCACGCCGCGGGTGCCCGCGGCGATCGACGACGCGGTCGTCGCCGGGGCGCGCCTGCGGATGCGCCGCCATGCGCGGCGCTGGCGGTGGTTCCCGGTGGCCGCGGCGGTCGTGCTCGTCGCCGTCGTCCTCGCTCCCGCCCTGATCCCGCGCCGCGAGCTCTCCGGCGACCTGACGCGCGACGGACGCGTCGACATCGTCGATGCGCTCGCGCTGGCGCGACGAGTGGAGTCCGGCGAGCCGCTCGATCGGCGCTGGGACGTCAGCGGGGATGGCGCGGTCGATCGGAGAGACGTCGACGCCATCGCGGCGCGAGCGGTGTCGCTCGAGGCGCGGCGCCGGGAGGGGGGACGATGAGCGCTCGCCGGCACACGCCTGCGCGAACGGCGCGGCGCGCCGTGCTGGCGATCGCCCTCGGCGGCCTCGCGCTCGCCAGCGTCGCTCTCCGGGACGGCTCCGGCCTCGCCCAGGAGCCCGCGCCGGTCGAGCGTGTCCGCTTCGAGGCGGTCGACGTCTTCGTCGACAGCGGCGAGCGTCCCCTGGCGGCGTACCAGTTCCGGCTGGTCGACCGCAGTGGCAGGGCGCGCATCGTCGGCGTCGAGGGCGGCGAGCACGCCGCCTTCCGCGACGCGCCGCGCCACGACCCGAGGGCGCTGATGGGCGGGACGATCATCGTCGCCGCTTTCGACACGGGCGAGGACCTTCCCGTCGGCCGGACGCGCGTCGCCCGGCTCCACTTCGAGGTGCGCGGCGAGCGCGCCGATGGCCCCGACTACCACGTCGAGCTCGAGGCAGCCGCCGCGAGCGACGAGACGAAGATACCCGAGGCACGAATCGAGATCGAGGAGGGCGGACGGAGATGAGCATACGGTGGTTTCCAGTCACTGCAGGTCTTCTTCTCGTCGCGTTCCTGACGGAGGGGTGCGGCAACGCTGCCGGGACGCAATCGAGAACAGCGCTCACGTTGATTCGGGAGCCGGCGGCGTCGGAATCAGTCAGATTCCTCGGCGCCAGTGACTTCGCACTGCGGGGAATGACGGTGGAGGAATCGCAGGCGCAGCGCAAGGCTCTCCTCGCTGCTCTCCGCCCCGACGAGGAGCTCTGGGTCATTGGACGCGACGGCGACGCGTTGCCGCCGCATCGCACGGCGCCGCAGGACGATCTCCCCGGGACCGGCGCGCTCGTCGGGCGGCTGGAGGGGGAGACGGTCAGCGTGCCGATCCCGCTGCGGCACACCGACGTGTCGGGGTCGGTGAGCGGCTTCGTCGCCTCGGTGCGCGTCACCCAGCGCTTCGTCAACCCGTTCGACGAGAAGATCGAGGCGATCTACGTCTTCCCCCTGCCGGTCGACGCCGCGGTCAGCGAGTTCGTGATGACCATCGGCGAGCGCCGCATCCGCGGCATCGTCCGCGAGCGGCGCGAGGCGGAGCAGATCTACCGGGATGCGCGCGCGCAGGGGCACGTCGCGTCGCTGATGACGCAGGAGCGCCCGAACATCTTCACGCAGTCGGTCGCGAACATCGAGCCGGGGAAGCTGATCGACATCGAGGTGACGTACTTCAACACGCTCCGTCACGCCGGCGGCGAGTACGAGCTCGTCTTCCCGATGGTCGTCGGACCGCGCTTCAACCCGTCGTGCACGACCGACGGCGTCGGCGCCGTGGCGCGCGGGCAGACCGGATCGTCGGGGCAGCAGACCGAGGTCTCCTACCTGCGGCCGGAGGAGCGC
The DNA here is from genome assembly GCA_041569895.1 of Planctomycetota bacterium. Lineage (GTDB taxonomy): Bacteria > Planctomycetota > UBA8108 > UBA8108 > JACQVS01 > JBFFXF01. The sequence goes on from JBFFXF010000295.1 coordinate 7,366, forward strand.
AGCGGACACGACATCTCGCTGGCCCTCGACATCGACGCGGGCGTGTCGATCGAAACGCTCGACTGTCCGAGCCACGCCGTCGACGTCGAGCGCCCGTCGCCGGAGCGCGCCACCGTGCGCCTCGGCGCGCTCGACCGCATCCCGAACCGCGACTTCGTGTTGCGCTGGCGCGTGGCCGGGAACCGCATCAAGGCCGGCATGATGGCGCATCGCGACGAGCGCGGCGGGTTCTTCTCGCTGATGCTCTTTCCGCCGGACGATCTGGCGCGGCTGCCCCGGCAGCCGATGGAGGTGGTCTTCGTGCTGGACTGCTCAGGCAGCATGAGCGGCGAACCCCTCGCGAAGGCCAGGCATGCGATCGAGCGGGCGCTCAAGCGGCTGCGCGAGGAGGACACCTTCCAGATCATCCGCTTCTCCGTCGCGGCATCGCAGCTCGGGCCGCAGCCGCTGATCGCGACGCCGGCGAACGTCGGGCGCGGGCTGGCGTACCTCGAGTCGCTCGAGAGCAACGGTGGGACGATGATGATCCGCGGCATCCGCGCCGCCCTCGAGCTGCCGCCCGATCCGCTCCGCCAGCGCGTCGTCGCGTTCATGACCGACGGCTTCATCGGCAACGAGCTCGAGATCTTCGCCGAGGTGCAGGGGAAGATCGGCGACGCGCGCATCTTCTCGTTCGGCGTCGGCTCGTCCGTGAACCGCTATCTCCTCGACGGGCTGGCGCGCCTCGGGCGCGGCGCGGTCGCGTACGTCGGCCTCGACGAGTCGAGCGCCCGCGCCGTCGACCTCTTCTTCGAGCGCATCAGCCATCCGGCGCTGACCGACATCGAGCTCGAGTGGGAGGGCGCCACGGCGAGCGACGTCTATCCGCGCCGCGTTCCCGACCTCCTCGTCGGCCGGCCAGTGATTCTCACGGGGCGGCTCGACGGGCTCGAGGACGGCCGGCCGATCCGCGTCCGCGTGCGCGGTCGCGCCGGCGACGGGGAGCGCGAGTTCACCGTCGACGCGGGCACCGCTGCCGATCGTCACCCCGCCATCCCCGTCGTCTGGGCCCGCCAGCGCATCGCGGTGCTGATGGACTCGCTGGCGCACCCGTCAACGCGGGAATCGCAGGACGGCATCGCCGAGGTGACGGCGTCGATCCGCCACGTCGCTCTCGAGCACGGACTGCTCTCGGCCTTCACGGCCTTCGTCGCCGTCGACTCGCTGACGAGAACCGCCGGCGACCACGGCGTGACGGTCCAGGTGCCGGTCCCGGTGCCCCACGGAGTGAAGTACTCGACGACGGTGAAGTGAGGGAGGCGGCTGAGATCGGGCAGGGAGGGTTGTCTTCGGAAGCTTGCTGTCAGACGATTCGTGAGGAAGGCAGGAAACTCAGGAAGGCAGGAAACGGATGAATGAATGGGGTCGAGCTTGGTGA
>JBFFXF010000296.1:0-8765 GCA_041569895.1 Planctomycetota bacterium
CTCGGTGTCGGACCTCGGTGTCGGACCTCGGTGTCGGACCTCGGACCTCGACCCCCGACTCTCAGCCGGTCACGCAGCCGTCTCGACCGCTCCCGCCGGCTTCGGCCGGTAGATCGACGCCACGACGATGCCCTCCACGATCGCGATGGCGATCCCCGAGAGCAGCCACTTCACCGCCAGGCTGAACGGGATCGGGTAGATCGAGTAGGACGCGAACGCCATGGGAATCGACATCAGCAGCCCGACCAGGGCTCCGTAGCGAACTCCCTCGGCGATTCCCCTGTTCTCGTATCCGCGCACGAAGATGAAGCAGAAGACCACCGCGTAGAAGATGTTGCTGACGTACATCACCCAGTACAGCGACATCAGCTCGTCTTCCGGCCTCCACACGTGCGCCAGGTCCTTGTACGTCCCGCCGAGCCAGACCACATGGACGAGGAACTCGCAGACCTGGTGCACCACGTACACCGCCACGCAGGCGGCAGCGAATCGTTTGACGTTCATGGACTCCCCCCTTCGACGACGGCCCAACGCGGGATCGCGCCGGACCCGGTCCCATCCCCGAAACGAAAACTGGCGGGAGTGCATGGGAATCGAACCCACCTACCGTGTTGTTCGCACGGCACCTTGGATTTGAAGTCCAGGGGGGCCACCAGGACCCCTTTCACTCCCGCCGCTGGGTATATCAAGAAACCGTGAGCCGCCGATCATACGGGACCGGGTCGGGATTGTGAACAGGTGGGGGGAGCTGATGGGGTTCGGTCGCCCTTCCGCTCCTGCTCGTCCTCGTCCTCGTCCTCGATCGCCCTGAGCCGGGGAGGGGGACTGAGTCCGAGACCGAGGTCCGAGTCCGATGCCGACTCCGATACCGATGCCGATTCCGATTCCGACTCCGATTCCGAGATCCGAGACAGAGATCCGATTCCGATTCCGACGGCCGAGTCCAAGCACGGCGGCGTCTTCCTGAATCTGCGTAATCTGCGCAATCTGCGTCATCTGCGTTCCTCCTCGTCGTACGCTGCGGAGTTCCGCCGGCGCAGTCGACCAGCGCTTCGGGCACGGGAACGGGCACGGGAACGGGGACGGGAGAGGAGGCAGATGTCCTGCGTGCGTCAGGGTTACAATGGGACACATGCTCCGGCTCCTTTCCCTGCTTGTTGCCGCCTTTGTTCCGGTGGTTGCCACCGCTGGTGACGGCTGGCGGCTTGCCCGGTTTTCCGCCGATGTGACCGTTCCGGTCGGTCATCGGTGCATGGGTGTGCTTCCCGTCAAGGCGCGGGAGGTCGTCGATCCGCTGCGGGCGATCGGGTTCGCGCTGGTCGGCGGCGGGGAGCGGGCGGTGGTGTTCGTGTCGGTCGACTGGTGCGAGATTCGCAACGACGCGTACGATCGCTGGCGTGACGCGCTCGCGGAGGCGGCCGGGACGTCTCGCGAGCGGGTCCTCGTCTCGAGCGTGCACCAGCACGACGCGCCGGTGGTGGACCTCGGCGCCGAGGGGCTGCTCGCCGGGGTCGGACTCGGCGGCGAGCTCTGCGACGTCGCGTTCCACGAGCGCGCCGTCCAGCGTGTCGCCGCGGCGCTGCGCGAGAGCCTTGACGCGGTGCGTCCCGTGACGCACGTCGGCACGGGCAAGGCGCGCGTCGAGCGCATCGCATCGAACCGGCGTGTCGCCGACGCCTCCGGTCGCGTCACGTTCGCGCGTGGCAGCGCGAGCGGCGGTGACGCCGCGATGGCGGCGGCGCCCGTCGGGTTGATCGACCCGTGGCTGCGCGTCGTCAGCTTCTGGGAGCACGACACGCCGCTCGCCGCGCTGTCGGTCTACGCGACGCACCCGATGAGCTTCTACGGCCGCGGCGGGGTCTCGGCCGACTTCCCCGGAATCGCGCGCGCCAGGCGGCAGGCCGAGCTTCCGGACGTGCTCCAGGTGTATGCGTCCGGCTGCAGCGGTGACGTCACCGCCGGGAAGCACAACGATGGCTCGGCGGAGAATCGCGTTCGACTCGCCGGGCGGCTCCACGACGCGATGGTCGCGGCCTGGGAATCGACGGCGCGCCGTCCGCTCGGACGAGTCGCCTTCCGTAACGCCACGCTCGAGCTGCCGCTGGGCGACGCGGATGCTCTCTCCGCGCGGAGTCTGCGGGCAACCCTCGAGGATCCGGAGCAGCCCATGCGCGAGCGCATCCTCGCCGCCATGGGCCTCGCCAGCCGGCTCCGTGTCGAGGCCGGGCGGCCGATCGACGTCCCGTGTCTCGATCTCGGCGCCGCGCAGATCGTCCTCCTTCCCGGGGAGTCGTTCGTCGGGTATCAGCTGATGGCGCAGCGGATGCGTCCCGATTCGTTCGTCGTCGCCGTCGGTTACGGGGAGTGCTGGCCGGGCTACGTGCCGACTCGCGCGGCGTTCGAAGACGGCTTCGGTCACGGCTGGCGGTGGGTCGGTCGCGGCTGCGAGCCGCGGATGTGCGATGCGCTCCGCGCCGCGCTCACCAGCGCCACGCCACCGTCCGCCGGGGACTGCGAGGCGGCGTCGGAGGAGATCACCGCCGACGTCTGGAAGGCCACGGAGGCGAACCCGCGGTACAGCGAGGGCTCCATCATCCGGCGCGACGACGGCGCTCTCCTCCACGCGACGACCGAGTTCATCGGCGGCGGCTCGGACTTCGCGAGCGCCCGCATCGTGGCGCGCTCGTCGACTGATGGCGGTCGCACGTGGAGCGAGCCGCGCGTCCTCCAGGAGAACGTCGGCGGGCGCAACGTGATGTCGGTCAGCCTCGTGCGCATCCGCAGCGCGCCCGGCCGCGGCATCGGCATGTTCTACCTGGTCAAGAACGACTACGACGACCTGCGCGTCTTCATGCGCATGTTGACCGACGACGCGAGGACGTTCGGCGAGCCGATCCCCGTCACCGACGCGCCCGGCTACCACGTGATGAACAACGACCGCGTCGTCGAGCTCTCCGACGGACGGCTGCTCTGCCCGGTCGCGTCGACGAGCGACGTGCGCCGCTTCAACCACTTCGTCTCGGTCTGCTGGATCTCCGACGACGGCGGTCTCTCGTGGCGCCGGGGATCGGGCCAGGTGGACCTCCCGCGCCGCGGAGCGATGGAGCCCGAGGTGATCGAGCTGCGCGACGGGCGCCTGTTGATGATCGTGCGCACGCAGCTCGGCGCCATCTGGGCGAGCCGCTCGGAGGATCGCGGCGATACGTGGAGCGAGCCGGAGTCGTGGGGCGTCGAGTCACCCGAGTCGCCGGCGACGCTGCGCCGCATTCCCTCCACCGGCGATCTGCTCCTCGTCTGGAACCCGGACTTCGTCGAGGGCGCCGGGCACGGCGGGCCACGCACGCCGCTCGCGGCGGCGGTCTCGCGTGACGAGGGCCGCACGTGGTCGCCGCGCCGTTATCTCGAAACATCCCCCAACCACACCTACGCCTACACCAGCCTGACGTTCGCTGACGATCGGGCGCTGCTCTCGTACTACGTTCGCGACGAGTCCACTGGTCGTATCTCGTCGCGATTCCGGTCGCTGCCGGTGTCGTGGTTCTACACGGCCCTCGGCGGGGATCGCGGCGACGACGAGACCGTCGCTCGCGGGAAGGACGACCGCGACGGCGATCGCCCGCCCGTTCGACGTGGCCCGCGGCCCGGCATCGACTGGCCGTCGTTCCGCGGCCCCTCGGCCTCGGGAGTCGCCGAGGGCTTCGCCACGCCCGAGCGGTGGGACGTCGAGATCGGCACCGGCGTGCGGTGGAAGACGCCGATCCCGGGGCTCGGCCTCTCGAGCCCGATCGTGTGGGGCGATCGCGTCTGGGTGACGACCGCGGTGCGTGGCGGCGACGCGGCGGAGCTCAAGACCGGGCTCTACGGCGACATCGAGTCGGTCGACGACGATTCGCCGCACCGCTTCGAGCTCATCTGCCTCGACCGCAAGCGCGGCGGGATCCTCTGGCGGAAAACGGCGCACGAGGGTGCGCCGAAGGCGCAGCGTCACCCGAAGTCGAGCCACGCCAACTCGACGCCCGCCACCGACGGCGAGCGGGTCGTCGCGTGCTTCGGCAGCGAGGGTCTGTACTGCTACTCGATCGACGGCAAGCTGCTGTGGAAGACGGACCTCGGCCTGCTCGACGCCGGGTTCTTCCTGGTGCCGAAGGCGCAGTGGGGCTTCGGGAGCTCGCCCGTGATCCACGGGTCCCGCGTCATCCTCCAGTGCGACGTCGTCAGCCGCTGCTTCATCGCCGCGTTCGACCTCGAGAGCGGACGCGAGCTCTGGCGCACGCCGCGGAAGGACGTGCCGACGTGGGGCACGCCGAACGTCATCGTCGAGGACGACCGCGCGCAGGTGGTGGTCAACGGCTACCACCACATCGGCGGCTACGATCTCGCCACCGGCAAGGAGCTCTGGAAGCTGCGCGGCGGCGGCGACATCCCGGTGCCGACGCCGGTCGTCGGCCACGGGCTGGTGTTCATCACGAACGCGCACGGTTTCCTGGCGCCGATCTACGCGGTCAAGACGTCGGCGACAGGTGACGTCTCGCTCAAGCTCGGCCAGACCTCGAACGAGCACGTTGCCTGGAGCCGCAACCGTGACGGCAACTACATGCAGACGCCGCTCGTCCTCGGCGATCACCTCTACTGCTGCCGCGACAACGGCATCATCGCCTGCTACGACGCCAGGACGGGCGAGCGGCTCTATCGCGAGCGCCTCTGGAGCGACGGGACCGGCTGGACGGCGTCACTGGTCGCCGCCGATGGGAAGATCTACGCCACGGGCGAGGAGGGCACCGTCGTCGTGGTGCGAGCCGGATCGGAGTTCGAGCGCATCGCGGTGAACGAGCTCGGCGAGCAGGCGATGGCGACCCCGGCGATCTCGGAGGGCGTGCTGATCTTCCGCACGCGCGGGCACGTCATTGCGGTGTCGGGCCGGGAGGAGTGACGTCGCTCCCTGCGGGCCGCTCATCGCCGCCGGGCGACTCCGCCGGTGTCGGCGCCGCCGCCGGCGGCGTCTCGTGCCGTGGCTTCTCGTCTCGCGTCCCCTCGCGCAGCGGGTCGAGTGCGAACTCGGGTATGTGCCTGCGCCAGAACGTCGTCGCGGCGATGTAGGCGATGGCGATCGAGCCCCACACGGTGAACGTCGTGCCGACCGAGTCGAGCTGGGCGACGAGGAAGCCGACGAGCGGCAGCACGCACCCGCCCGAGATCACCCAGCGATAGAAGCGGTCCGGGATCGGCAGCCGGTCGAAGAACCGCAGCGTGATGACCACCGCGAGCACGAGCGCCGCGCTCGCCGAGAGCATCGGGAACCACGTCGCGAGTCCCGAGACGTGCTCCTTGTTGCCGAAACGGATGATCCACCCGATCAGCACCAGGAGCGCCAGCAGCGCGAGAGCCTTCTCGGCCAGCGTGACCTTGCCGTTTCGCCGTTCCCGATTATCTCCGTCGTCTGCCATCCGTCCCTCCATTCGAATCGGCGCCGCGGGCCGTGACGCGCGCGCCGCCGGCGATCCGGCCCCGACACCCCTCCGCGTCCGCGTCGACGAGGCGGACCCGACGCACCCGATTGAAGAGGTCGTCGTCGCTCGGCGCGGCCACCCGGATATAGTTGTCCGTGTAGCCGGCCCAGGATTTCACGCCTTTATCGTCGACGCCATTATCGGTCGGGGCGGAAGTTTCCCACAAGACCGAAACCTCGGTCCCGACGCGCGATTCGTGGAAGCGGCGGGCCAGCTCGCGCCCGAGATCGATCATCCGGCGGGCGCGTTCCCGCTTGACGTCACTCGCGACCTGGTCGGGCAGGCCGGCGGCGACGGTGCCGGGGCGCTGGCTGTAGGAGAAGACGTGCAGGCGCCCGAAGGCGAGCTCGCCGACGTACGCGAGGCTCTCCTCGAAGTCGTCGTCGGTCTCGCCCGGAAAGCCGACGATGACGTCGGTCGTCAGGTTGACGTCGCGAATCCGCTCGCGCGCCGCCGCGGCGAGCTCGCGAAAGCGGTCACACGTCGTGTTCCTCGCCATCCGCCGCAGCGTGCGATCGCATCCGGCCTGCAGCGGCAGGTGGAGGTGCGGGAGCAGCCTCGGGTCGCGCCAGAGGTCGAAGAAGCCCGGCGCCACGTCCCACGGCTCGAGCGATGACAGGCGCAGCCTGGCGATGTCGGTGCGCTCGAGCACCGCGGCGACGAGATCACGCAGGCCGGCGCGATTGCCGAGGTCGTGCCCGTGGCTGCCGAGGTGGACGCCGGTGAGCACCGCCTCCCGGTAGCCCGCCCGGGCGAGCGCCGCGACCTCGGCGATGACGTCGCGGGGCGGGCGGCTGCGTCCCTCGCCGCGAGCGACCGTCGTGACGCAGAACGTGCAGCGGTTGTCGCAGCCGTCCTGCACCTTGACGAACGCGCGGGTGTTGCCGGTGTGGCCGAAGAGGTACTCGCGCAGGATCGGCTCGCGGTCGAAGACCGGCGGGGCGCCGGCCAGACCGGGATCGATCGCCTCGACCACGCTGTCCTTGTCGGCGTTGACGACGACACGCTCGACGCCGCCGAGCGCGGCGAGCTCTCCGGCAGCGATGGTCGCGTAGCACCCGGTCAGGAAAATGCGCGCGTCGGGGTTGCGGCGGTGGATCCGGCGCGTCAGCTTGCGCGCATCGCGGGCCGCCTCGGCCGTCACCGCGCAGGTGTTGATCACCACTCGGTCGGCGTCGTCGGCCTCGGCGACGATCTCGTGGCCGGCCGCGAGCAGGCGACGGGCCATGGTCTCGATCTCGCTCTGATTGAGGCGGCAGCCGATGCTCCCGAGGTAGACGCGCATGGCGCGTGATTGTAGCAGGGAGCCAGTCACCGGACGACTTGGAATCCCGGCGGCCGTCGCGGACAATCGGGGTGATGTCCACGACGCACCCGGGTATCAGAAGACGACGGCTGGCGCGAGTGATCGCGATCGGACTGGCCGCGTCGCTCGCCGCCGTCGCGCTTCCGGCGGAGGAATCGCGCCAGATCACCGCCGAGTCCGTCATGCGGCGCGTTCGCCGGCGCGAGGACGGCCCGTGGGACGTCTCGAGCACCCTGCGCTCCACCCTGGTCGCCCCGCACGCCGTCGACTTCGAGTTCCGCTTCAAGCTCGCCCGCTGGCCGCGACCGGCCTGGGATTTCCAGTACGTCGTGCGTCGCGTCGATCCCGCGGGCCACGGCTTCCGGGGCCGACTGGTCTGGAAGAAGTGGGTCAGCCGGCAGGACTGCGTCGAGGAGTACGAGCGCTGGAGGGCCGGTCTCGACGAGCCCGGACGCGAGTGATGGTTTTCTCGTCTCGCGATGACCGCCGCCGGCGTCTGCTCTCCCGTCCGTTCCCCGGCGCGTGGGACGACGTGCTCGAGCGCAACGTGTGGCACGTCGAGTGCCTGGCGCCCGCCGAGCGCGAGGCGCTCCGTCGCGCCGTTGCCATCCTCCTTGCGGAGAAGAGCTGGGAGGGGTGCGGCGGGCTCGAGCTCGACGACGAGATGCGTGTCACCATCGCCGGCTTCGCCGCGGTGATGGCGCTCGGCTTCGAGGGCTTCTACTTCGACGGCCTGCGCACCATCCTCGTCTACCCCGGCGGTTTCATCGTCGAGCGCGAGTCGTCTCCCGAGAAGGAACACCTCCTCGGCGAGGCGCACGAGGACGGGCTCGTCATCGTCTCGTGGTGGGACGGGGATTCCGATTCGGATCCCGTGCTGCGCGTCGCCGAGGTCGTCTTTCACGAGTTCGCCCATCTCGTCGACATCAACGACCTGTCCGGAGATCCGGCGGGTCGCGTCGACGCGGCGGCGCGCCGCGAGATCCTCGCCGTGCTTGAGGAGGAGCACGCCCGGCACGCCGAGAACGCCCGTCGAGAGACGCCGACGGTGCTCCCGTACTACGGCGCGCTCGACCGTCGCGAGTTCTTCGCGGTGGCGACCGAGTGCTTCTTCCTCGAGCCGGCCGAGCTCCGGGAGGAGCGGCCACGACTGCACGATGCCCTGGCGCGCTGGTACGGCCAGGACGCAGCCGAGCGGTATCGCTTCGACCGCGAGCCGCCGGACGATTCGGAGGACGCCGAGACCATCGAGCGCGAGGAGCTCGAGCTCGAGATCGACGGCCTGACGCGCGCCATCGAGGAGCATCCGGATTTCGCCGATGCCTACCGGCAGCGCGGGTGGGCGTATCTCGATCTCGGCGACCCGGCGGCGGCCGCGGCGGATTTCACCACGCTCCTCGACCTCGCGCCGGATGACGACGAGGGCTTCCACGGCCGGGGCCAGGCGCGCTATCACCTCGGCGAGCACGCCGCCGCGGCGGACGACTTCGGCGCCGCGGTCCGACTCAACGACGGCGACGCCGCATCGCTCGCGTGGCGCGGACTGTGCCACCTCGAGCTCGGCAACCCCGACGCGGCCATCGCCGACGCCACGGCAGCCCTCCGCCGCGACCCGGAGCTGCCACTCGCGTACCGGGCGCGCTCACGCGCCCTCGAAAAACTCGGCCGCCACGAGGAAGCCACGCGAGACGCAAACCGTGCCGACGAGCTGGATACATCCGATTGAAGACAGGTCCCGTTCCTGTGCCCGATGAAGCTGCTCGACTTGCTGGCGACAGGCTGACGGCAGAAGACAGGCAAGGAAGGCAGGAAGAGCAGGAAGGCAGGAAACTCTGGTCGTGCCTCGCGAGCTCTGGCGATCTCGAACGCGCCGTCGACAAGCGAGAGTTGGTTACGATGTGAAGCACAGAGGCGCGGCGCCGCGCCAGCGCAGCGCCGCGCGAGGACACAGA
>JBFFXF010000297.1:0-8732 GCA_041569895.1 Planctomycetota bacterium
CACAGACCCTGTTGTCGTTCCATCATCTATCCATCACTGTTCACCCTGTTCGCCCTCGCCGGGCGGCCGGAAGGGCACGATGAGACCGTGGGACTTCTCGATCACGAGGACGCCGATCACCGAGCCGTCGCCGCGCGCCACGACGCTCGCGCCGTGACGGTCGGCCTCGAGCGGAATCGAGGGATCGACCGCCCAGACGCCCTCCTCCGAGGTCTCGAGCCGTCCCACCGAGAGCGGCGTCGCATCGCCGGCGTCGCCGACGACGATGCAGTCCTCGGGACCATCCGGCGTGCGCAGCCTCGAGGAGGGCCATGGCGCCTCCATGCCCTCCGCCGCGAGACCGGGTCGATAGACCGCGATGCGTCCGTCGATCGCCGTCGTGCCGTCGACCACCGGAAACTCCTCCCCGGCGAGCGCCAGCCTGGTCGAGCCCTCCTTCGCCCCTTCGACCGGCGCCAGCAGGTCGGCAGGGCCGATCAGTCGCCCGCCGTCGAGCGCGAGCACCCAGCCGTCGCGCTGGCGCTCGGTCATCAGCCCGACGTAGTTGCGCTCCTTCCAGCGGAGTGCCGCGCGCATCGGTCGCGGCAGCGCGAGGCCATCGGGAAGCAGCGTGCTGCCGACCGCGAGGCGCGGCTGCCACCGAAGCCACGACGGCTCCGGCGTGGCGTGCAGCCGGAAGCGGTCGCCTGTCGTCACCGGTGCGCCGGGCGGATCCGGAGTCGCCAGCGCCACGCCGCCGGCCGCGATCGTCGCGAGCGACTCGACGTCCATCGAGATGCCGGTGAAGCCGAGGTCGACCGCGAAGCCGCTGATGCTCCAGAACGCGGTGTTCTCGCGCACGAGAACGCGAAACTCGGGACCGATGTACGCGCGCGCCTCGACGTTGGCGGCATCGGAGGCGAGCCCCACCGACGTGATGCGGCCGACCGAGATGCCGCGGTACGTCACCGGCGCGCCCGGCTCGAGACCGCTCCGGCTGCTGCTCTCGAGGATGATCTCGAGACCGCCCTCGGCGCGATCGAGCACCGCGGGGGCGCGATCGAGCCCCTCGAACACTTTGACCATCGGCGCGTCGCGCGGACCGGGCTCGACGCCGATGTACTTCGCGCCGACGATGGTCTCGAGCCCCGAGACGCTCGGGAATCGCAGCTCGGGACGCACGATCCAGAAACGCGTCCCCCGCCGCGACAGTCCCGCCGCTCTCGCCTCGAGCTCGACGACGACCGACACGCCTTCGATGTCGCGCGAGAGCTCGACGGAGCGCACCTGGCCGACGTCGATGCCGAGGTGCCGCACCGAGTCGCCCGGCTTGAGCCCGTGTCCGTCCGCGAAGCGAATCGTGATGCGGGGCCCGCTGCCCTCCATCGACACGACCACCAGAGCGATGGCGACCACCGCGCACACGAGCGTCACCCACCAGAACTTCGACTCGGCGAGGAATCGAACGCCGGACGCCCGGCGCTGGCGCACGACGGCCTCGGGGAACTCGGGCGCCGCCTGGGTCCCGCCCTCGGTATCCACGCTCATCGCTCCCTCTCCCAGATCACGTGCGGGTCGAACGAGATCGAGGCGACCATGCTCATCACCACGCAGAGGGTGAACGCGATCACCGCCGGCCCGAAGCTGAACTCGACGAGCGCGCCGAGCTTGACCAGCATCACCATGAACGCGAGCAGCAGCACGTCCATCATGCTCCACTTGCCGGCGTGCTCCATGATGCGGTACGTCAGCGCCCTGTGCTTGCGCCCGAAGACGCCGAGGATGCTGAGCTCGAGCAGCAGCACGAGCTTCGCCAGCGGAAAGACGATCGAGAAGACCAGCACGACGACACCGACGAAGATGTTTCCGGCGGCGAGGAGCTCGACGGTGCCGACGAGGATGCTCGACTCGTGCCGGTGCCCGAGCTTCTCGATCTCGAGAACCGGCAGGAGCACCGCCGGGAAAAACAGGATCAGCGCGCCCGTCGCGGCGGCTGCCGTCCTGGCGGCCTTGCGCCGTCCGCTCCCCGGTCGATGGACCACCGCGTCGCAGCGCGCGCAGACCGCCGATTGGCCGCGCTCGAGCGGCGGCACTCGCTGGATCTGTCCGCAACAGTGGCAGGCCTTGAGCCGCGACATGGGTCCTCCCCGACGTTCCGCCCGAACGGGCATTGTCTCCCCCACCGGCCGACGCGGTCAACCGCCTCTCCCCTCCCTTGAGTTCCCGGACCGAAGTGACGACGATGTGGGGACAGCGAGGGGGCCGGACGGGTCGAGCCGGCCCCGGGGCTCCGGGAAGGGAGGTCTCCATGTCATCCGCGTCACACGTCACCTGGTGTCGTCTCCACCGTCTCGCGCTGGCCGGACTGCTGGCCCTCGGCGCTGCCGCTCCCGCGATCGGGGAGGACGCCAGCGCGCTGGCGCGCGAGCTGCTCCGTCGCTCCGAGACGCGTCGCGGTGTCTGCGCGGCGATCGGCATCACGCCCGAGCTGGCGGTCGAGCTCGCGACCACGAGCGAGCTGTTGCTCCACGTGCGCGACCCGCGCGACGCCGTCGTCGCGGAGATCCGCCGTCGCGCCGCAGAGGTCGGGCTCGGCATCGACCGCCTGGCGGTGGAGAGGGGCGGCACCCTCGCGCTCCCGTACGCGGACCACCTGATCGACGCGATCTTCGTGTTCGACGCGGGCGACGACGGCCCGCCGCCGCCCCCGCCCGCCGAGCTGGTGCGTGTCCTGCGTCCGCAAGGCAAGGCGCTGGTGCTGGGGAACGACGCGCGCCGCCAGGAGCTCATCCGCTGGGCGCAGCAGCGCGAGCTGCTGCACGTCGAGTTCTGGGGCTCGACGCGCAAGTGGGTCGAGCTCCACAAGCCGGCGATGAAGGGCGCGGACGACTGGTCGCACTGGGAACGCGGCCCGGACAACAACCCCGTCTCGGCCGATCAGGTGATCCGGGCTCCCTACATGACGCAGTACCTCGCCGGACCGCTCTACATCGGCATGCCCGCCGTGACCACCGCGGCAGCCGGGCGGCTCTTCCTCGCCATCGGCCACATCGCCCACCACGAGCGCGAGTGGGACACCCTGAACACGCTGATCGCCCGCAACGGCTACAACGGCACGGTGCTCTGGAAGCGGAAGCTGCCGGAGGGCTATCTGGTGCACCGCTCGGCGTTCATCGCGACCGACGACACCTTCTACATGATCGGCGGCGACGGCTGCCTGCTCCTCGATCCGGAGACCGGCAAGCAGAAGGGCTCGATCAGCATCCCCGACGTCGAGGGCGAGTGGAAGTGGATGGCGCGCCGCGACGGCGTCCTCTACGCGATGCTGGGCGCGCCGGATCCCGGGGCGCGGACGACGCTCGGCAACCGCGAGTTCGGCGGCTGGAGCTGGTCCGACCTGAGCCCGGGATACTACGGGCGGCGGATCCCACACGGCTTCGGCCACACCGTGGTGGCGTGGGACCTCGAGAACGGGAAGCTCCTCTGGAAGCACCGCGAGTCCTCGCCGATCGACTCGCGCGCGCTGGCGCTCGACGCGAAACGGCTCTACGTCTACTGCCCCGACCGCCACTTCCGCGCCCTGTCGGCCGATTCCGGCGAGGTCGCCTGGACGAACGCCGACACCGACGTCCTGGAGCTCATCGAGATGCCCGGGAGGCGGCTGCGGTCGACGCCGGGATTCCGCACCGCGTGCATCGCGGTGGCGACGCCCGACGCGCTCATCGTGCAGGGTCAGACGCGCATGAACGTCGTCGCCCTGGCGACCTCGACCGGCTACTTCCTCTGGAGCAAGAAGAAGATCACCAACAACCCGAACGCCATCTTCGTCGACGGCAAGGTCATCCTCGGCGTGGGCGAGGACGCATCGCACGTGGCGATCGATCCGGTCAGCGGCGAGGTCGCGGAGGACCTGAAGTTCACCAAGGCGAACTGCACGCGCCTGACCGCGAGCAGCGACTCGTTCTTCTGCCGCGGCGAGGGGACGCTTCGGTTCGACCGCGCCACGAAGCGCGTCCTCGTCGACGGCGCCATCCGGCCGGCGTGCAACGACGGCGCCATCCCCGCCAACGGCATGCTCTACCTCGGTCCGTGGCAGTGCGACTGCAACCTCTCGCTGATCGGACACGTCGCGAAGTGCTCCGCGGGCGACTTCAGCTTCGACCGCGTCGCGACCACCGACGAGAACCTCGAGCGCGCCAGCGGGGAGCTCGAGGTCACGCCGCTGGAGGTCACGGCGCGAGACTGGCCGACCTACCGCGGCGACGATCGGCGCAGCGGGTCGACGCCGGTCGAGATCGCGCGCAACGTCGTGCGCCGCTGGCGCACCGATCGCGCCTCGGCGTTCTCGCCGACTGCGCCGGTCGCCGCCGGCGCGCTCGTGCTCGTGGCCGGCGACGATGGCCGCGTCCGTGCGCTCGAGTCCGACGACGGCTCGATCGCCTGGCAGTTCGAGACGCCGAGCCCGATCAAGGCGCCGCCGACCATCTGGGATGGACGCGCCTACGTCGGCTCGGGAGACGGCCACGTCTACGCGCTCGAGGCGAGCACGGGCCGGTTGCTCTGGCGCTTCCGCGCCGCGCCGGTGGAGCGACACATCGCGGTCTACGGCGCGATCGCATCGACGTGGCCGGTCAACAGCGGCGTCCTAGTCCACGACGGCGTGGCCTACTGCGCCGCGGGGATCATCGACTCCGACGGCACGTACCTCTACGCGCTCGACGCAAAGACCGGCGAGATCCGCTGGCAGAACGGCTCGACGGGCCACCTCGACGCGACGCTCCGCAAGGGCGTCAGCGCCATGGGCAACCTCACCATCGATGGCGATCGCCTCTACCTCGCGGGCGGCAACCAGCTGTCGCCGGCGCCGTTCGACGCGAAGACGGGGAAGCTCGACGCCGAGTTCGCCGGCGCCGGCTGGCCGCGCTCGAACTCCGGGCGGTTCGTCGGCGTCTTCCAGGACGGCACGGTGATCGGCGGCGGCCGCACGCTCTACTCGGCCGCCGAGAACGTCGCCACCAAGGGGAGCTTCGCGGCGCACGCGAGGGGAAGGGAGTTCCGCCTCTGCTGGGGCGGCGTGCCCCCGGCGTGGAACGACGAGACGCTCGTGCTGGTCAACTACCGCCACGGCAAGCTGCTGTGCTTCGACTCGGAACGAGTCGCGGCGCGCCTCGCCAGGGGCGCTCCGGGCGACCGTCCCCGGCAGTGGAGGGCGAACCTTGCCGACGTGCTCGCGGCCGAGGGCGCGCTGCGGTGGTCCTCGGACCTCGACGAGCCGAACAAGTTCGAGACGGTGTCGCTCGCCGTCGCGCCGAACGCGGTCGTCGCCGTCGTTCGCCAGCAGCACAAGTTCCGGTCACAGCCCCAGTGGCACCTCGCCGCGCTCGATGCGCGCACCGGCGACCAGGTCTTCAAGCACGAGCTGCGCGGCGACCCGCTCCCCGACGGCCTGCTCGTCGACCGGGACGGTCGCATCGTGGTGGTGATGCTCGACGGCTCCGTCGAGGCGTGGGGACCCTGAGCGCCGGGGCCGGGCTCCGCGTCGCGAGCGCGCCGATCAGCCGAGGCGAGCGCGCGCCTCCTCGAGGATGGTCTTGCTGGCGGTCGCGCCGACGCGGGTGACGCCGAGCGCGCGCACCTCGAGGAGTCGATCGAGCGTGCGCACGCCTCCGGCGGCCTTGACCGCGACGTGCGGCGGGGCGTGCTCGCGCATCAGCTTCAGGTCGGCGGTCGTCGCGCCGCCGGTGCCGTAGCCGGTCGACGTCTTGACGAAGTCGGCGCGGACCTCGCCGCAGATCTCGCACAGCCGGATCTTGTGCTCGTCCTCGAGGTAGCAATTCTCGAAGATCACCTTGACGATGCCGCCGCGCGCGTGCGTGGCGTCCACGACGGCGCGAATGTCGTCGCGCACGAACTCCCAGTCACCGCCCAGGACGCGACCGATGTTGACAACCATGTCGAGCTCCACGCCGCCGTCGTCGAGGGCGCGCTCCGCCTCGGCGACCTTGATCTCCGTCGCGTGACCACCGTGGGGGAAACCGATCGTGGTGCTTGGAAGGACGTCGCTGCCGGCGAGGACGTCCGCGCACTGCCTGAGGAAGTACGGCTTGATGCAGACGCTCGCGACGTCGAGCTCGAGCGCCAGCCGGCAGCCCGTCTCCAGCTCCTCGTCCGTCAGCACCGGCTGCAGGAGCGAGTGGTCGATCATCTTGGCGATATCGCGATAGGTCACGTCCATGGCGCTCGTGGGTGTCGCAGGGTCACGCGATGAACTGCCGCAGGTACCGGGCGCTCTGCTCGAGGGCGGCGCGTCGCGTGTCGAGCGTCCGCTCGTACGCGCGGTCCTCGACCTCGACGCACACCGCGCCGTCGTAGCCGACGTCGGTGAGCACCGAGAAGAAGCGCCCCCAGTCGACGTCGCCGAGCCCCGGCAGCTTCGGAGCGTGGTACTCGAGCGGCGTCGCCAGGATGCCGACGTCGTCCAGCCGCTCGCGGTCGACGCGCGCGTCCTTGGCGTGCACGTGCACCAGCCGGTCGGCGAACTCGCGCAGCGGCCTCGTGTAATCGATGTGCTGCCAGACGAGGTGGGACGGATCGAAGTTGAGCCCGAAGTGGGCGTCGGGGATCTCCTCGAACATCCGCCGCCAGATCGCCGGCGAGATCGCCAGGTTCTTGCCGCCGGGCCACTCGTCGCCCGTGAAGAGCATCGGGCAGTTCTCGATGCCGATGCGCACGCCGTGCTCGGCCGCGAGGCGGACGAGCGGCTTCCACGTGTCGCGGAACGCCGGCCAGTTGTCGTCGATCGAGCGCGTCCAGTCGCGGCCGACGAAGGTGTTGACGACACCGATGCCGAGGTCCGCGGCGCCGCGGATCACGTGCTCGAGGTGGGCGACCGCGGCGCGTGACTCCTCGCCGTCGGGACTGAGCGGGTTCGGGTAGTAGCCGAGACCGCTGATCGAGATGCCCGTGTCGCGCACGACGCGCTCGACGACCTTGCCGGACTCGCTCGTCAGCGGCAGCTCGACGTGCGTCACGCCCGCGTAGCGCCGCTCCGCCTTGCCCGGCGGCCAGCACATCAGCTCGACGCAGTCGTACCCGCACGACGCCGCGAGCTCCAGGACCTCGGCGAGCGACAGCTCGGGGACGATGGCGCTGACGAATCCGAGTCGCATGGGAACGGTCTCCGGTGAACGGGGTGGAGGTTGTCCGACTCACGATACCCCGGATCGACCCGCTTGCATAGTGAGCCGGTCGATCACGCGCCGTCGAAGAGCTCGAGCTGGCGGAAGCGCGGTCCTGCCTTGCGGCGGTGCTCGTGGAGCGCCAGCAGTCCCTCCTCGATGTCGGCGAGGAACGGCGACGGCTCCATCGGCCTCACGGCGCCGCGCCACGAGCGCTCGCGCGCGCGCGTCAGCACGAGTCGTTCCCGGGCCCGCGTCATGCCGACGAAGAAGAGCCTCCGCTCCTCCGCTTCCTCCTCTTCCGTCGCGGCGCCCCAGCGCAGCGGCAGGATGCCGTCCTCGCAACCGACGATGAAGACCACCGGGAACTCGAGTCCCTTCGCCGCGTGCAGCGTGAGCAGCGAGACCGCCTCCGCGCGCGGATCCCAGAAATCGACGTCGACGCCCAGCGAGAGCTCGGCGCGGAACCGTTCGTGGTCGTCGTCGACGCGCTCCGCCAGCGCCCGCAGCGCCGGAAGGAAGCGGTCGACGTCCGGCTCGTCGGAACGAACCACGCGCGCCGCGGCGTCGAGTGCCTCCGACAGCGGCGTCGCGTCGTCCGCGTTCATGGCATCGATCGCCGTGAGCACCGCCCGCACCGCCGTCGCGTCCGCGAGCGCCTCGTGCGACCGCTGCTGGTACGGCATGCCGGAGCGCTGGAACGCCTCGACCAGCGGCGTCGCGAGCGCCTGCGCTCGATGGAGAACCGCGAAGTCGCCGAAGGAGAGCGCGCCGTCGCCGAGCGCGTCGTCGGCATCCACCCGCCCGCTGTCGATCGAGAAGAACGCCGAGCCACCGATGAGGCGCTCGATGGTGTGGACCACGAGCTCCGCCTCGGCGCGATCGGAGCGGCAGTCGTGCATCTCGACGTGGGTCGGCAGGCCACGCTCCTCATCGCACGCCTCGAGCCGGCGGTCGGCGACGCGGCTCCGGGGCGCGATCAACTGCAGCGACGCATCGACGATGACGCGACTCGAGCGGTAGTTGCGATTCAGACTGGCGACGCGGGTGTCGGAGAAGCTCTCGCCGAAACGCTCGAAGCAGCGCGACTCGGCGCCCCGGAAGCCGTAGATCGACTGATCCGGATCGCCGATGACGCAGATGTTGCCGTCGGGCGCGGCGAGGAGCTCGAGGAGCCGCAGCTCGACCGGATCGACGTCCTGGAACTCGTCGACCGAGATCCACGGGTACCGCACGCGGTACTCGGCCGCGATCGTCGCGTCGTCCTCGAGCAGCCTGACAGCGAGCGACGTCAGGTCGTCGAAGTCGACCAGCCCGCGCGAACGCAGCTCGGCCTGGTAGAGCTCGTACGCCCTCGCCGCGGCGCCCACCGGCGCGTCACCTCCGCGCTTGCATCGCGAGATCGCCGACAGGAGCCGTTCCGCGACACGCGCGGACGCCGCGAGCGCATCGCGAAGGATCTCGCGGCGCTCCTGGTCCCCGGCGACGCGCACCGGACCCTCCAGACCGACACGCGAAGCGTGCTCTCGCAGGATGGAGAGCCCGAACGCGTGAAACGTCGTCACCGTGACCTCC
>JBFFXF010000298.1:0-8729 GCA_041569895.1 Planctomycetota bacterium
GAGGACGACGACACCGGGGCGATCGTCATGATCGGGGAGATCGGCGGCACCGCGGAGGAGGAGGCGGCGAGCTTCATCAGCGATCACGTCACCAAGCCGGTGGCCGCGTTCATCGCCGGACGCAGCGCGCCAAAGGGAAAGCGCATGGGCCATGCCGGCGCCATCATCTCCGGCGGCAAGGGCACGGCGGCCGAGAAGATCGATGCCCTCGAGGCCGCGGGAGTCACGATCGCCGAGACACCGGACCGAATCGGCGAGGCGATCGCGTCGCGGCTGTGACTTCGGTCCCGGTCCCGGACCCGGACCCGGACCCGAAAGCCCTTGTCGTGATTCGTGTTCTCGACGTCGGGGCCGACTTTGCGGGGTGGGTGGCCGAGCAGCCCTTTCGGGCACGGGCACGGGCACGGGCACGGGTACGGGAACGGGTACGGGAACGGGAACGGGAACGGGTACGGGTACGGGTGTGGGTACGGCGACGGGGCCCCGCAGAGTCGGGCTCGTTCAGATCCGCGAACGGACCTTCTTCTTGCCCGAGCGCTTCGCGCCCTTCCCCATCGCCTCGCCCGTGCGCACCATCTTCTCGAACTGGTTGACGAAGGTCGGCCCCGGGTTCGAGATCTTCGAGTGGTGCACGAGGAAGTGGATGAAGCGCAAGTTCTCGACAGTGAGCTCCGGGATCGACATCGCGACCTCGCGCGCGACGTGATTCGTCTTGCGCAGCGCGTCGAGGTAGGCCTTCTCCTCGCGGGTGATCTCGGTCTTCACGGTCGACTTCGGGTTGACGTTCTTGGCGTAGAACTGGTGGCGGTACGAGTAGGGCGTGTACGGGTAGGGGAGGCTCTCGTCGAGCAGGTACTCGACGGTGACGCCGAGCTGGCGGGCGATCCTCCAGATGATCTGCGCCCTGGGTGAGTTGATTCCCGCCTCGATCTTCGAGAGCGCGCTCGGCGTGATGCCGCAGGCCTTCGCCAGGTCCTGCTGCGAGATCTTGCGGTCGCGCCTCAGATTGAGGATCTTCCGTCCGGTCTGCATGGCCGTTTCCTGCCGCTCGGCCGCTCCTCGCCGCGAGGAGGGACGCGAAAAAGGGTTTGATTTTTGAGTGACGCTGGGCGCTGATACTGGCGCCAGTGGACCGTCTTGATGTTACGGTGATACAGTCTGTTCTGTGAGGAAAAAACGGCGAAAACCCGGCACGGGCTCCCGGGGCGATCCCGGGGCGCCCCGGGGCGGCGAGCCGCCACCGGCCGGGGACGGTCTCGAGGCGGTCGCCGCGGCGGTCCGGGCGTCACGGCGTCCGGTGATCACCTCCCACGTCAACGGCGACGGCGACGCCATCGGCTCCGCGCTCGGTCTCGCGCGGGGTCTCGAGGCGCTGGGCGCCGAGCCGGAGGTCGTTCTTGCCGATCTTCCCTCGCGCTATCGCTTCCTCGACAGCGCGGGCGCCGTCCGCGTGATCGAGCGGCCCTCCGCCGCCGGTGACCTCGAGGGGCGCGACCTCGGCATCGTGCTCGACACCACCGATCCCGAGCGCACGGGAACGGTCCAGGCGGCGCTCTTCGACGGCCGGCGACCGCTCGCGTGCATCGACCATCACCTGGCCGACCCGCGCCCGGAGTACCGCTACCGACTGCTGAGACCGGACGCCGCGGCGACGGGGTCGCTCGTCCTCGAGCTGCTCGACCACCTCGGTGTCGCGCTCGACGCGCACATCGGCGAGCCGCTCTTCGTCGCCATCGCCACCGACACGGGCTGGTTTCGGTACTCGAACACGTCCGCGAGCGCCCTCCGTGACGCGGCGCGACTTCGCGAGGCGGGAGTCGATCCCGAACCGCTTTTCACGAGGATCTACGAGAGCCTCGACCTCGGCCGCGTGCGGCTGCAGGGCGTCGTTCTCGATCGCATGCGCGCGGATCTCGATGGGGCGTTCATCTGGGCGGACCTCGACCACGAGACCATCGCTCGCTCCGGCGTGCCGCGCACGGACTTCGAGGGGCTCATCGATCCCCTGCGGAGCGTGCGCGGCGTGGAGGTGGTGGCGTTTCTGACCGAGCCATCGCCGGGCAGCTGGAAGGTCAGCTTCCGCTCGCGCGGCGCCTGCAACGTGCGGACGATCGCGGGCCGGCTCGGCGGCGGAGGGCATGCGCGCGCCGCGGGATGCACGATCGAGGGCGCCTTCGCGCAGGTGATCGAGCGGGTGCGAGACGAGGTGCGAGGCGAGCTGGCGCGTGCCCGCGACCGCGGGGCCGAGAACGATTGATGGTATAATTTCAGGGGTGCTGTCTCCGAAACGACCGGAGATCGCGTCGGCCCCTCGGCCCGCGGCGCCTGCCGCGGGAAACCCCTGATCTCGGGAGTGATACAGATGCTGGATTCCGTGAAGAAGACGCTGCTCGCGGGACTGGGAGCGGTCGCCTTCACGCACGACAAGCTGCGATCGGTCATCGATGACCTTGTCGAGCGGGGCGAGCTGACGGCCGCCCAGGGACGCAAGCTCTTCGACACGCTCGTCGAGCGTGGTCAGGAGCAGAGCGACGAGCTCGCCTCGGGGATCCTCGGCGAGTCACGGTCGATCCGTGACCTGCTGCCGGTGACCCGCCTCGAGCTGCACAAAGTGGTCGAGCGCGTCGAGAAGCTGGAGGCGCGGCTCGGCATGTCGACGCCGCCGGCGACCGAGGACGGCGCGCGGGCGGACGAGGGGATGGCGGGTGCGGGCGCGACGCCGCCCTTCGAGTATCCCGGCGAGGCCCTGCCGCCCAGAGACGACGTCTGACCTGCCTCCGCGGCGCGGACCTCCGGGTCCGGGCGGGACGTGGGTGAAGCGAGAACAACCGGATGTTCCGATCGATTCGTACGCTGCGGTCGATACCGCGCATCAAGGACATCGCGCTCGTGCTCGCCAAGCACGGGTTTCACCAGATCGCCGGCTACCTCCAGGCCCCGATCAGCGCGCGACTGCGGCGATTCTTCTCCTCGAGCGAGCCCCCGTCGATCATCCAGCAGCCCGAGAGGCTGCGACTCGTGCTCCAGGATCTCGGTCCGACGTTCATCAAGTTCGGCCAGGTCCTCAGCACGAGACCCGATCTGCTGCCCGAGAACTTCATCAAGGAGCTCGGCAAGCTGCAGGACCGCGTGCAGCCGGTGCCGGTCGAGGAGATCCTGCGCACCATGTCGCAGGAGCTCGGTGGCGACGTCGATCAGTTCTTCCGACACCTGGACCACGAGCCGCTCGCCTCGGCGTCGATCGGACAGGTGCACCGGGCGAGGACGCTCGGCGGCGATGACGTCGTCGTCAAGGTCCGCAAGCGCGGACTGACGCGGCTCGTCGAGCAGGACCTGCAAGTCCTTCGGCTGCTCACCGAGCTGATGGGGGAGTGGCAGGTTTTCCGGGTCCACGACGTCGACGGCATCCTCGGCGCGTTCGAGCGCGCCATCCGCAGGGAGCTCGATTTCACCTACGAGCGCGTCAACATCGAGAAGATGCACGCGCACCTGGCGGCTGATGACATCGTTCGCGTGCCGCGCGTGTACCCGGCCCTCTCCAGCCAGAGGCTGCTGACGATGGAGTTCCTGCCGGGCGCGAAGTTCTCGCAGCTCGACGGGCTCGGCCTCGACGACGAGAAGCGCGCCGCGCTCGGTGAGGGCCTGACGATCTGCATGCTGCGGCAGATCTTCGATTACGGGATCTTCCACGCCGACCCGCACCCCGGCAACCTGATCCTGATGCCCGACGGCCGCATCGGGCTGATCGACTTCGGCAACGTCGGCAAGTGCACGCCGGCGATGATGGAGGAGCTCCTGCTGCTGCTCTACCACGTCGTGCGGCGCGACTTTCCGAAGATCAGCCGGCTGATCCTCAAGGTGGGGCGCCCGCAGGGCGATGTCGATGCCCAGTCGCTGACCTACGAGCTCATGGACTCCCTCGAGCAGTACTACGGGCTCTCGATGGAGCAGATCCAGTTCGGCGGGCTGCTCAACTCGCTCTTCGCGATCAGCATGCGATACCGGATCAGCCTGCCGCCGCACTACGTCCTCCTCGGCCGGACGCTGATGACGCTCGAGGGAGTCGTGCGCGAGCTCGCCCCGCGGCTCGAGATCCTCGGACGCGTCCAGCCGTTCCTCGAGAAAGTGGTGCGAGCGCGGTGGACGCCGGCGAGGCTCCTGCGCGAGGCGGAGGAGGGGCTCGGCGAGTTCGTCAACGCCGCGCGCTCGGCGCCGATCCATCTCGCCGAGGTGCTGAAGCAGGCGGCGGAGGGGCGCTTTCAGCTGAGCACGCAGCTCAAGAACACGCAACGGATCGAGAAGCGCCTCGAGTCGATCGGCCAGCGGGTGCCGATGGCGATCCTCATCTCGGGCACGCTGATCTCCTCCGCGCTGCTCCTCACCGTCGCGTCGGCGCAATCGGACGGTGTCGGGCTCAGCACCATCCTCGGCGCGTTCGGCTTCCTGGCGTCGCTGCTGCTCGTTTTCTGGCTGGCGATGCGGAGTTGACGGGCGGGACGCGACCGATATCGGTTTTGAGATCGGGCTCCGATCCCGTTTCCGTTTTCGTCCTCGTCCTCGTCCCTCGTCCTCGTGGGTTCCGGTTGCGGAGGACGATGACCGACTCCGATTCCGATTCCGACTCCGACTCGGACTCCGACTCCGACTCCGAGATCCGAGATCCGAGGTCAGAGGTCCGATCAGAGATCACAGATCAGACACAGATCTTCCGACTCCGGGATGGCCCTCGGTCTGCGCAATCTGCGTAATCTGTGTTCCCGTCCTGCGAAGATCGGGCACGGGCACGGGCACGGGCACGGGAACGGGAACGGGAACGGGAACGGGAACGGGGACGGGGACGGGGACGGGGACGGGGACGGGAGTCGATCAGGGGGGGCTCGACTTCTCCTCGGACGCGGAGCGCTTTCGCTTCTTGCGCAGTCCGTCGACGATGCGCTGGAAGCGCTCGTCGGACCGCACGTTCTCCAGGTCGCTGTCCTCCTGGAGGTACTCGAGGTTGCTGTAGCCGAGCTCGACGGCGAGCTCCAGCGCACGGAGGGCCGCGTCGACATCGTTCAGCAGGGAGTGGCTGCAGGCGAGATTGTAGTGGAAGATCGGCTCGCCGGGCCGGATCTGGACCAGCTTCTGGTCGATGGCCAGCCCGTTCTCGACGTCGCCCGAGAGCGTGTAGAGGTTGCCGACCTCCATCAGGACCTCGACGTCGTCGGGCTCGTTCTCGAGGAACGCCTGGTAGATGTCGAGCCGGAAGTGACGGCCCAGCTCCTCCTCGACCCGCTTGTCGAGAAAGACGTTTTTCCAGGTCCAGGCCTGTCGTCTGCGTGCCATGGGTGTCATCGTCGGTGTGCTGCTCTCGATTGGCCTGCCTGCGCGGCGTTCCGAGCCCGAACTCGACGCCGGTCACGAAGCCGGTGCCCTCGAGCTCCCGTGGCGACCCGCGCTCCTGACTCGACGATCGTGTTCGCGCCCCTGCCTCGTCGAATTCTAACACTCCCTGCGAAGCCCGGCAAATTCCTCCAAAGTGCTGCTTTCATTCGACTTGTGAGCGGTTTATACTCGCCTTTTCGTCCACGTTCTTGGCAGGGACGGACGACGAGTTAGAATCCGATCGCCATGGCCACGTCTCCCGCGCTCCAGATCCAGAAAGACCTTCTGACGGCCGACCACCCCTCGCCGGCGCGATCGCCCGACGAGCGTCGTCGTCGTGTGTACTTCGAGGTCTTCGGCTGCCAGATGAACAAGCTCGACGCCGAGCTCATGGTCGGCACGCTCCTCGAGCACGGCTACGAGGTCACCGATCGCGTCGAGGACGCCGGCGCCGCGCTCTTCGTGACGTGCTCGGTGCGCCAGCATGCCGAGGACCGGGTGCTCTCCAAGATCGGGCGACTGAAACAGCGCAAGCGACGTGACCGGGACTTCGTGATCGGACTTCTCGGCTGCATGGCGCAGAACCGGCCGGACGAGATCCGCCAGCGCCATCCCCATATCGACATCATCTGTGGCACGGCCGAGTTCCTTCGTCTGCCGCGACTCCTCGACGAGGCGCGCGGCGCGACGTCGCCGATCATGGCCGTCGACCTCACCGCCGACCTCAAGTTCGAGCGGCGTCGCAACCTCGGCCTTAATCGGTTCCAGGCGTACGTCTCGGTGATGCGGGGCTGCGACCAGGTCTGCACTTTCTGCGTCGTGCCGAGAACGCGCGGCAAGGAGATCAGCCGGCCGATCGTCGAGATCGTCGACGAGGTCAAGGCGCTCGTCGACGACGGCGTGCGCGAGGTGACGCTTCTCGGCCAGACGGTGAACTCCTACGGCAAGCGGCTCGCGCCCGGCCGACGGATCGGCCTCCAGCACCTGCTGTCGCAGCTCGACAGGATTCGCGGGCTCCGTCGCGTTCGGTTCATCACGTCGCACCCGCGTTTCATGTCGCCGGACCTGATCGACGCCATGGCGGACCTCGAGAGCGCCTGCGAGTACCTCCACCTGCCGATCCAGTCCGGCTCCGACCCGGTGCTGCGGCGCATGCTGAGGACGTACACCGTCGAGCGCTACCGAAAGATCATCGAGCACTGCCGGTCCCGGATCGACGGCTTCGCGCTCGCCACCGACTTCATCGTCGGTTTTCCGGGCGAGACCGACGACGACTTCGAGAAGACCTGCGCGATCCTCGAGGAGATGCGCTACCAGAACTCGTTCGTCTTCAAGTACTCGCCGCGCCCGGAAACGCGGGCGTACGACATGCCCGACGATGTTCCGGAGAGCGTCAAGCAGGAGCGCAACCAGCGGCTCCTCGAGATCCAGAAGCGGATCAGCGAGGAGATCTATCGCGAGCGTGTCGGCCGCGTCGAGGAGGTCCTCGTGGAGGGGCCGAGCAAGAGCGACCCGGCGCGGCTTGCCGGGCGCAACCGGGCGCACCAGATCGTGGTGTTTCCGCGGAACGGCCGGGACGACCTCGCCGGCGAGTTCGTCCACGTCCGCATCCGTGACGCGACCGCGCTGACGCTCCAGGGCGAGCTGGTCGAGGGCGCGGCGGCGACCTCGGCGGCGTCGCGCCGGGCCGGCCCGAGCGCCAGCGCGCCGAACGCTGTGCCGCCGAGCGGGATCGTTCCGCTGGACGCCATTCAGCTCATCTCCCGACCGGGCCCCGGAGACGACTGACGCGCTCCGCGAGTCTCGCTGCCCGCGACGCGCCGCCTGAACCACATTCGCCTGGCCGGAGCACGACGTGCCGACCCAACCACACTCTCGATCTACTCCATCCGCCGGCTCCGCGGAGTCGTGGATGGACGCGGCACTGCGCCTCGCCGAGCGCGGACGGGACGCGGTCTCCCCGAACCCGCTCGTCGGCGCGGTGATCGTGCGTGACGGGGTTGTCGTCGGTCGGGGATGGCACCGGCGCTTCGGCGGACCGCACGGCGAGATCGAGGCCATCCGGGACGCGGGCGACCGGGCGCGCGGGGCCGATCTCTACGTGACGCTCGAGCCCTGCGGGCACCACGGCAAGACGCCGCCGTGCTCCGAGGCCATCCTGGCCGCCGGGCTCGCGCGGGTGTTCTACGGCGCCAGCGACCCGAACCCGCTGACGCGGGGCAAGGGACCCCGACTGCTCTCGCGACGCGGCATCGAGGTGCGCGGCGGCGTCCTCGAGGAAGCCGCCCGCGACCAGAACGCGCCGTACTTCCACTGGCGCGCGACCGGACGCCCCTGGACGATCCTCAAGTGGGCGATGTCCGCCGACGGCAAGATCGCGACCCGCACCGGGTCGTCCCGCTGGATCAGCGGCGAGGCGTCGCGGCGGCTCGTGCACCGGCTGCGGCGCCGGGTCGACGCCGTCATGGTCGGGACCGAGACGCTGTGCCGCGACGATCCGTCCCTGCTGCCGCGACCGGCGCGGGGGAGGACGCCGGTGCGCGTCATCCTCGATCGGCTCGGCCGGCTGCCCCCGAGTCTCGGGGTGCTCCAGGATGACGGCACGCCCCGCGTCTACGTCACGTCCTCGCGCACGCCCGCCGCACGCCGCCGAGGCATCGAGGCGAACGGTCTCGACGTGCTCACCGTGCCGGCCCGCCGGGGCCGGCTCGATCTCGAGCGGGTGCTCGCGGCGCTCGGCGAGCGCGGCGTCAGCCAACTCCTCGTCGAGGGGGGCGGCGCGCTCGCCGCGTCCCTGCTCGAGGCCGGGCTGGCCCAGGAGGTGGTCGTGTTCACCGCGCCGAAGGTCGTCGGTGGCGCCTCCGCCCCGGGCCCGGTCGGCGGCCGCGGGGTGGCCACCATGGCCGACGCCCTCCAGCTCGTCGACGTGCGCATCCGGCGCCTCGGCGACGACGCCGTGATCACAGGACGGCTCCTGCCGCCGTCGTAAGTCCAATTACAGCAGGGACCAAGATTCCCCTGCCGCGGTTGACGACTGGCGCCTGGCGTGTTACTTTTTCGGTGGACGTCGCGCGCGTCGAGACGCGAGCGGCGCCGCGACGGGGGCCAGGAGACGCATTTCGCCGGTGTTGCCGCCCCTCGTGAGTCACGTCCGGGTGGTCCGGCAGACGGCCCGGCGACAGAGAGCGGCGGGGCTTTAAGAGAGGGGAAAGCCCTGCCGCGTTTTTTTTCCGCGCCTCCGCGGCGCCGTCCCGACGTGACGCTCCTTCCGTGAGGCTCTCTCCCGGACGCGACACGCCCCCGCCGCCCCGGTCCGCCGTCCGCCCACGCGTTCCCGCCCGTGCAGAGCCCCCTCCCGCCCCGCC
>JBFFXF010000299.1:0-8662 GCA_041569895.1 Planctomycetota bacterium
CCTCTGCCCTCTGCCCTCTGCCCTCTGCCCTCTGGTCTCTGGTCTCTGGTCTCTGGTCTCTGTGGTCTCTGATGTATGATCTCTGATCT
Source organism: Planctomycetota bacterium (assembly GCA_041569895.1). Classification (GTDB taxonomy): domain Bacteria; phylum Planctomycetota; class UBA8108; order UBA8108; family JACQVS01; genus JBFFXF01. The sequence continues at coordinate 90 of JBFFXF010000299.1, forward strand.
CGGTTATCTGTCTCCGGTCTCTGTCTCCGGTCTCGACGACCAGGACGCGGCCGACGAGGAGATCGGGACCGGGCACGGGACCGGGACCGGGTCCGGGTCCGGGTCCGGAAAGGGGGGGGCGCCCTACTCCCCGAACCGCTCCAGCAGCTCCCTCGCCTGGCGGTCCGACGGATCGAGCTGGACGATGTGCTCCAGCATCGCGCGGGCGCGGATGAGGTCGCCGTCGGCGAGCTGGAGGCGGACGAGGGTTCGGGCGGCGGTGATCTCGTGGGGGTTGAGCTCGATCGCGATCGTCAGGAGGCGCAACGCGCGGTCCTTCTCGTCGAGCTCGAGGACGGCGTGTGCCAGTGCGCTGATGATCGGCGTCGAGCCTGGGTGGGAGACGTGCGCGAGCTCGAAACGCTCCCGCGCCTCCTTGTAGTTCCCGGCCTGCATGGCGTCGACACCGTGCTCGAAGTCGCTCAGCGGGACAAGCTCCTTCGCCCACGGGAACCGGTACAGCATGACGCGCTGGCCGCGCAGGACGAGCTCGTGCACCGGTGTCAGCGCCGCGCCGTCGCGGCGGAAGGCGTCGAGGAGTGCGACCGTCGACTCGTTGACGTCGACCGCGATATGCGTCACGCGTTGCTCGCGCAGGACGCGGCCCAGCTTGCCGCCGCCGTACTCGAGGACCGGCGTGAAGCTGCGCCGGTGCGGGGACTCGTACGTCAGCACGTGCGCGAACGGCCCGGTGACGTGCGCCGCGGGATGGAGGATCTCTCGCACTGCCTGCCCGGCCCGCTCGATCGAGTGGTCCGCGTAGGCGACGCCGACGCCCGTGCGCGTCAGGCCGACGAGTGCAGCGACGACGACGCAGCAGCCCGCAAGCGCGGTCCGCGCCCCGCGAGGGAGGCCCGGCAAGTGATCGACGAGGACGAGCTCGAAGAGCAGCGCGATGCCGACGGCGACGCCGTAGGCGATGATCGCCCCCGGCTCCCACGCCTCCAGGTTTCCACTGGCGGCGACGAAGACCTGGGCGATGGCGTAGGCGATCCCCAGGCCGCGAACGCAGCGCATCGCCCTGGGGTACGGCGTGCGCCGGGCGCGGCGCTCGCTCACCAGCGCGGCGATGGCCCCGCCGGCCAGGAACGCGAGCGCCGGGAAGGCGGGCAGCATGTAGCGGAGCGGTGAATACCCGAGCACGGCGAGGAGCCCCCAGGACAGCGCCACGGTCCACGTCGCGAATCGCCTGGCGCCGCCGGGCGGCGCGTAGAGCATGCCGAGGACACCGAGCACGGCGAGGATCGGCTCCGTCGCGAACGCTCCGATGCGGCTCTCGGCCTCGATCGCCCGCAGCGGCACGTCCTCGAGTCCCCCACCGCCGGTGAGGAAGTACGTCGTCACCTTGTGGATCTGTGCCCCGAGCCAACCGTTTCGCCAGAGGAACAAGCCGACGATGCCGATGGCGGACCCGCCCGCGACGGTGACCACGAAGGCCTTCCACGGCCGGGCGGCTCGCATCGCGCGCAGCGGCTCGAGCGACGCGACGAGCGCCACCGCCTGGAGCAGGATCAGCTGCTTGAGCCCGAGCGCGGCGATGCCCGCGAGGATCAGACCGGAGGCGAGCTGCCTCCACGAGAAGCGACCGCCGTCCGATGAAACGCGCAGCCAGAGCAGTCCGGCGGCGAACACGCTCAGGGGCACGTAGACGCCGCCGGTGCGGCTGTGGAAGAAGTACGGGTAGCTCAGAGCGAGCAGGAGCCCGGCGACGATGCCCACGCGGTCCCCGTACGCCCTTCGCGCCGCTCCCGCCGTCAATCCGATCGCCACAAGCGCGAAAAGGACGCCGATCAGGTTCGCGGTCTGGTGCGAGGGACCGAGGACGCGGAAAAGGATGCGCGCGACGACACCGTGGATCGGCGGATCGTAACCGGGTGTCTCGTCGATCGGACGGCTCGACGCCCAGTCGATCTCCGCGCCGACGTACCACGAGCCATCGATCGTCAGCGACAGGTCCCGTGACGCGTCGAGCGGGGCATCGGCGTCGAGGTTGATGAGACGAAGAGAGAAGGAGACGGCAAGCAGGACGACGAGCGCGATCGGCCAGAAGAGTCGCGACATCATTCCCGACCGCGGCGTGCTCTCGAGTCCCAGGAGCTCGTCGAGCTGCTCGTCGGGCATCCTGTCGATCGGCACGTCGGGCCGCGGACCGATGGGCGGGGCCGTCCCGCTGGCGACCGGGGCCGGTATGCGCTCGGTCTCGTCCTCGCCCGCGGAGCCACCCGGCGTGATCAGCGTGGTCGGGTCGTTCATCGCGCGCCCCTCCCTCGGAGCACCACCCAGACCGTGGAGGCGAGGATCCAGAGATCGAGCAGCGTCGAGCGCTTCCTGACGTAGAGCATGTCCCAGCGAACGCGCTCGCTGAGCGAGACGCTGCCGCGACACTTCACCTGCTGCAGTCCGGTGATCCCCGGCAGCGCCTTCAGGCGCCGCCGCTGCCAGACGTTGTAGCGAGCCACCAGGCTCTCCTCCTCGGGGCGGGGGCCCACGAGGCTCATCTCGCCCAGCAGGACGTTGATCAGCTGCGGCAGCTCGTCCAGGCTCGCCCGTCGCAGGAGGCGCCCCACCGGCGTCACGCGGGGATCATCGCTCAGCTTGTAGACCGGCTCGTCGAGCGCGGTCACGTCGACGAGGCCGGCGAGGAGCGTCTCCGCGTTCATCACCATCGTCCGGAACTTCCACATGCGAAAGGTGCGGCCGTCCTTGCCGACCCTGGTCTGCCGGAAGAAGACCGGCCCGCCGTCCTGGGCACGAATGGCGACGGCGACCAGGATCCAGAACGGCAGCGTCACGACGAGGAGGGTGAGCGACACCGTCACGTCGAGGCACCGTTTCACCACGTCCTGGACGCCGTGATAGGACTGCTCGTTGACCTTCACCAGCGGCAGCCCGTCGACCTCCTCGAGGTCGCTGTAGTTGACCAGCAGGTCGTACGTCGCCGGCACCATTCGGATCGAGACGCCGCGCTGCTCGCAGACGTGGATCACCTCGAGCAGGTCGTAGTGTCCGAGCGTCGGGTGCGCGATGAAGACGCCGTCGAGCTCGTTCTCGACGATGATCCGATCCAGGTCGCCGATCTTGCCGAAGTACGCGCACTCGGGCATCGGCGACGGCGGCGGCTCCGAGTCGACGACTCCGACGACGGAGTAGCCGAGCTCGGGCTGCGACGCCGTCTTCTCCACCAGGAACCGCGCCAGCGAGCGCGAGCCGACCAGCGCGATCCGCTTCCGCGACTTCCCGGAGCGATACCAGTCGGCCCGGAAGAGGCCGACGGCGATGCGGAATGCCGAGAAGAGCACGATCGAGATCACCCACGCGTAGACGCACACCAGCCGGCTGAAGCTGAACTCGCGATAGAAATACGTCAGCGACAGGATGATCAGCGTCCCGAACGTCACCGCCTTGACGACCAGACTGACCGTGTCGACCGCCGAGCGGTGCCGGTCGAAGTCGTAGAGCCCGAAGACGAAGAAGAGCAGGATCCAGAAATAGGCGACGACGACGATGGCCCGGAGGTACTCGTCGACCGGCGCGGGCTGGAAGTAGCTGTAGGCGAGAAAGTAGAAGCGAAACCGCAGCAGGTACGCGACGGCGAAGGCGTCGAAGATGATCAGCGCGTCGACGGCCATCATCGCTGCGATCACCAGTGACCTCGGCACGCGACGCGCGGGCTTCGAATTCACGGTCATCGCCGCTTCCCCTTCCCTCCCGCATCCGCCTCGTCGGGGCCTCGCACGGCGTAGAGCAGCGTGCCGTTGACGTTCGCCTCGAGCCGGCAGTGCCGATTGAGAAAGATCTGCAGCACGAGCTGGCGCCGCAGCGGCACGTCGGATCGCTTCTCCGAGGGATCGAAGACGAGGTCGCCGCGGAACAGCAGGTGCGTGTAGCCGCGACGGCGGAACTCGGCGAGGACCCCGTCGGCCGTCTCGCCGATGCGGAGGATCTCCTTGAGCGTCCGGTTCTCGAAGATCGGATCGACGTGGTAGTCCCGCCGGCAGAGGTAGCCGGGGTTGCCGGACGCCGCGAAGAGGATGCGGGCGTCCCTCGGCAGCTTGCGGTCGATGTGCACGAAGAGCGCGTAGTCCCCGCCGGGGATCTCGCGCTCGAGGAAGCGCTCCTCCGGCTCGAAGCCCATCACCACCGGGATCGGGTTGTGCGCGGCGAAGTGGGTCGAGATGACCATGGTATTAAAGGCGAGAGCGCCCCACAGCGCCACCGTCACCACCGTCCTCGCCGCGCCGGGGGCCAGCATCGCGTGACTGGCGCCGAGGATCGCCGCGACGCACGCCAGCGATGGCAGCAGGAAGCGGATCTGCCGCGTCGTCAGCAGCCAGAAGACGGCGAATCCCACGGCGACCAGAAGCACGAGGCGGAGCGACGGCGAGCGCCGGAGCCCGGTGAGCCCGAGCGGCAACGCCAGCAGGAACGCCGGCCCGATCAATCCGTCGAAGCGCTCGATCGAGAAGAACTCGGCGCCGAAGGTCAACCGCAGCGGCAGCGTCAGGATCTCCTTGAGACCTCCGCCCGGCTCGCCCCACGATCCGAGGAACTCCGAGAGCATATAGGCGCGCATCGAGTCCCACTCGCGGCCGCCGAAGACCGCGTGGAGGAAGGGGTGCACCGGGTTGCCGGTGTAGATGAGGTTCTTGACGAACCACGGTCCCGCGACGGCGAGCGACACGCCGGCGAGGAGGCCGATGGAGACCATGCTCTCGATCAGTCGCCGGTGGCGCCAGCCGCCCTCGATCAGCACGGCGAGAGCCAAAAGGACGCCGATGGCGCCGCCGGTGTACTTGCACCCGGCTGCCAGCCCTGTGTGGACGCCGCAGAGAACCAGCCAGCCGGTCGCTCCCGTCCTCCACCACCGGAGAAAGCAGAGCACCGAGAGCACCTGGAAGAGTACGGCGCCGAGGTCGACGTACGCCCACGTCGCGACCAGCGCGACGGTCGGGACGGTCGCGAACATCGCCGCCGCCACCAGGCCCCCGCCGCCACCCGCGACCCGCGCCAGCGCCCCGACCGCCGCCACCGCGCCGACGCCGAGGAACCAGTGGCAGAAGCCGGTGAGGTCGGAGCCCTCGAAGAGAAGCGCCGGCACGAACAGCATCTCGACGTTCTGCGGGAAGCTGGCGAAGAAGTTGTCGGGGATGTGGGTGATGCCGCCCGCGCGGATGTAGAGGTCCGGCAGCGCGAGGTGGTAGACGAGCGCGTCCTGACTCGTCGCCGGCGTCAAGCTCTCGAGCGCCGTCATCAGCCCGACGAGCGCGACAATGGCGATGGCGAAGGGCGATCCGTGCCCGCGGAGCGCCTTGATCCGCTCGCCCATCGCGTGTGCCCAGGGGAACGGGTTGCCGGCTCCGAGCGCCAGCAGGAAGAGGCCCACCGGCCACGGCTGGAAGAGCCCGAGGGCGCCGAGCGCGAAGATGCCGAGCACCGCCGCGCCCGCGCCGGTGCCGATCTCGAGCGCGATCGCCTCGACCGGATCACGCGGCCCCGGAAGGAATCGCCTCACGGCCACCAGGATCCTCCAGCCGCCGAAGGTGATCGCCCAGACCCCCCACGCCGCGTAGACGAGCTTCCGCAGCAGCACGTCGAGCGAGACGACGAGCGACGAGCCCGAGACGATGCCCGCGCCCAGAATGACGAGGCTCCACAGCGCCAGGAACCCGAGCCACACTGGCGGCGATCGCCGCGTGGCCGTGGTCGGATCGCGGGGAGCCCCACGCTCCCGGGAGCGCGCCCTCTCGTGCCGCATCACGAGCCGCGCCGTGTCGGCCGTCCCCGGTCCCATGTGTTGGAAGCGGTCACGCCAGCTCATGCACGGGCTCCTCGGCCTTCTCGGGCGACTGTTCTCTCTCCGACCTCTCCGCTCGCGCGCCGTGCGCCGCGTCTGCGCCGGTCTCGCACGTGGCGCTCGTCTCCCCGGTGCGTCGATCCCGGCGACCGCACGCCACCGCGCAGAGGCCGAGCAGGCTGCCGGCTCCGAGCGCCAGAGCTCGGAGCAGCTGGAACCAGGGCGCCAGCAGCCCGACGCGCGGGTCGCGGCGCAGGATCGACAGGGTCAGTGGGATCGAGCTGGCAAGGAAGACGGCGAGCGCGCCGGCCGCGACCCATCGTCCCGTCACCGTGGCCGCGAACGGGACGCTCGCCGCGAGGACGAGCGTGCTCAGCATCTCCAGCTTGACGTTCTGCGGCGTGTGCGCGTCGGTGGCGATCTTGTCGGGGTGACGCAGCATGACGCGCACTTTCCAGTACGCGATCTTCGCCTTCTTGCGGAAGTAGCCCAGCGGACTGCGCGCGTGGCGATGGGTGACGACGGCGTCCTCGACGAACGCCACGCGCCCCGGGAGCCGCGTGTACCGAAACGAGAACTCCTGATCCTCGACCGAGGCGCCGGGGAAGCGGCCGTCGAACCCGCCGCAGCGGTCGAAGAGGTCGCGGCGGAATCCCGCGGCGTAGGTGTCGATGAAATCGATTCTCCGGCCGGGGCGGCGCATTCGCCGGTACCGGCTCTCGTACTCGTGCTGGACGAAACGCGCGGTGAGCTCGCGCTGCACGGTCCGGTAGACGCCCTTGGTGGCGATCACGTCGGGGTCGTCGAAGGGACGGGCCATGCGCTCGACCCACTCCTCGCACGGCTCGCAGTCGGCGTCAGTGAAGAGCACCACGTCCCCGCTCGAGGCGGCGACCCCACGGTTGCGCGCCACCGCCGGACCGGATGGCGGAATCGTCACCACCTCGGCGCCCGAAGCGCGGGCGACCTCGGCGGTGGCGTCGGTCGATCCGTCGTCGACGACGATCACCTCGAGAGCATCGAGCGAGTGACGCTGACGCCCGAGCGCGTCGGCGCACCGCCCGATGGTCCCCTCGGCGTTCCTCGCCGGCACTATGACCGAAGCTCTCATGACGGGCTTTCCGGGCAGGCGCTACTTCTTCAGCAGGTAGCGAGCAAAGGTCTTGAAACTCTTCACCAGTCGCACCGTTTCCTTCGGGTGTCGGAAGACCTGCCTCAGCTTGTACGCGATGTACGCGGGGCGCAGATAGAACTCGCGCCGCGCGCGGTCGCAGAACTTGACGATCTCCTCGTACGGAAGGTCGGGTCGGTCCACCACCGTGTTGTGGAGTCCCTCGTCGGTCAGCCAGTCCGCGTAGGACTCGGCCTTGATGAGGTTCTCGGACTCCGCCCACTCGTACGCGCTCGTTCCCGGGTAGACCATCAGCGGGAAGAACTGCGCGGTGTCGGGATTGAGGCGCTTGGCGAAATCGAGCGTCTTCTCGAGCGTCTCCCGCGTCTCCCCGCGGTTGCCCGCCATGAAGCACCCGTGGACCATGACGCCGGCCTTCTTGGCGTCGCTGAAGAACCGCTCGATGACGTCGAGCGTGATTCCCTTCTCGACGGCGTCGAGGACCGTCTGGTCGCCGCTCTCGACTCCGACGCACAGCAGGCGGCAGTTCGCCGCGCGCATCAGCTTCAGGGTCTCGAGATCGACGTCTGCACGGGCGTTGCACGTCCAGTTGATCTTCACCCCCCGGCGGATGATCTCCTCGCAGATGCGGATCGTCCGCTTGCGGTTGAGGGTCAGCGTGTCGTCCTCGATGAACACCTCCTTCGCCGACGGAAAGGTCTTCTCGATGAAGGCGAGCTCCTCGGCGACGTTCTCCGCACTGCGGGTGCGGTACTGCCTTCCCTGCAGCGTCTGCGGGAAGAGGCAGTAGTTGCACTTGTAGGGGCAGCCGCGGCCGCTGATGATGGTCACCACCGGCCACTGGGTGATGGCGTAGAAGTACTTCTTGTAGTCGAGATGCCGCGCGTAGGCCTCGCTGACGAACGGCATCGTGTCGAGGTCCTGCAGCAACGGCTGCTCGGGATTGATGAACGGCCGGCCGTCGCGGCGGATCGCGAGACCCCTGGTCTCCGTCCAGTCGCCGCCGGAGTCGATCGTCGCGGCGAGGTCGCGGAGGGTCTGGTCGTACTCCTTGACGGTGACGAAGTCGACCCAGGGGTACTCCTCCAGAGTCTCGACCGGCGTCGCGGAGACGTGCGGGCCGACGAGCCCGACCACCGCGTCGCCCGCGGCGGCGTCTCGCAGCTCCTTCGCGATCAAGGCGTCGTTCTTGACGCTCGGCGTGCTCGTGTCGACGACGATCAGATCCGGCCGCATCGAGCGCGTGAGGTCGACGAGGTGATGGAGTCCGACCTCGTCGGCGACCGCGTCGATCAGCTTGAGGTCGTGCCCGTCCGCTTCCACCGCGGCAGCGGCGTACGCCAGCCAGATCGGGTAGTAGAGCGTGCCGCTCTTGGTCACCTGAGGGCTACGCTGGCCGCGCGAGAACTTCGGGTGGAACGGCGGATTGAGGAACAGGGTCTTCATGGCCTGGCGCTCTCCTTGAGGCCGAGCTTCTTGACGCGGTAACGCATGGAGCGGTAGCTCATGCCCAGCAGCTTGGCCGCGTTGGTGAGGTTGCCGCTGGTCTTCTTCAGCGCCTCGGTGATGTGGTGGCGCTCGAAGTCCTCGAGCTTCTTCTCGAGGTCG
>JBFFXF010000300.1:0-8659 GCA_041569895.1 Planctomycetota bacterium
ACGGGCACGGGCACGGGCACGGGCACGGGTACGGGAACGGGAACGGGAACGGGAACGGGAACGGGAACGGGAACGGAACCGCGCTCACCGTCGGCGGAACAGGGTCCAGAAGAGGTCCTCGGCGGGGTACGGGATCGGCAGGCGGTCGGGGATGAGGGCGGCGCACCAGCGCAGCGGCGCTCCGATCACGCGGCCCTCGAGCTTGTGGCGGACGAGTGACCTGGCGTGCGCGCCGCTGATGCGCTTCTTCGGTCGTCCGCGGGCGATCTCCTCGAACCCGTGTCGCGCCGCGAGGGCGCGCAGGTCGTCCGGCGCAAACCAGTGGAGCACGCTCGGCGGGCTGTACTCGTGCCAGTTGCGGCCGAAGAGGCGCGCCGTGAGGCTGCGGCGGTTCCAGGTCTCGACCAGACAGAGCCCGGACGGCCTCGTCAGCTCGGCGACGCGTCGAAACGCCGTTGACGGATCGACGAAGTGCGCGATCACCTGGATCAGCGAAACGAGGTCGAACTGCTCGTCGACCTCGACGGTCTCCAGTGCTCCGGTGCGGACGTCGAGACCGAGCTCGGTGCGCGCGTACGCGGCCATGCGGTCGTTCGGCTCCACTCCGATGCCGCTCCAGCCGCCATCGACGAGGCCCTGCAGGATGAACCCGGCGGCCGCGCCCACGTCGAGGACGCGGCCCGGTGACGCGTGCCGCGAGAGGATGCGGGCGTAGCGCCGCCCGTGCTTCCTGAGCATGTCGCCCTCGGCGACGTAGTCGGGATAGCCGGCGCCGCCCTCGGTGAAGTAGGCGTCCGAGTAGACGCTCGCGACGTGGTCGCCGGGGGGGATCGTCTCGGTCTGGCGGTGGCCGCAGGACGGGCAGGCGCGGATCCAGTGGCCGCTCACGTCGAAGGTCCGCGACGTCTCCTCCTCGCAGACGCAGCACGCCGTCCGGATGGTGTCCGGCATCGGACTGCCCTGCGTCAGGGCCGACCGACGGAGGCGTACTGGAAGCCGAGCTCGCGCACCGCGGCCGGCTCGTAGACGTTTCGCAGGTCGATGAGGATCGGGCGCTTCATGACGCCGCGGACGCGCTCGAGGTCGATGCTGCGGAAGACGTCCCACTCGGTGACCAGCATCGCGGCGTCGGCGCCCTCGACCGCCTCGTACGGCGTGCCGGCGTAGTCGATCCGCGGGAAGACGCGGCGGGTGTTCTCGATGGCCTCGGGATCGTAGGCGATCACCGATGCGCCCTGCTCGAGGAGCTGGTCGATGAGCACCAGCGCGGGCGACTCGCGGATGTCATCGGTGCGCGGCTTGAACGACAGCCCCCAGACCGCGACGCGCGCGCCGTGCAGATCCGGGAGGAATCGCTTCAGGCGGTTGAGGTGAGATTTCTTGTGCTGCTCGTTGACCTCGTCGATGGTGCGGAAGAAGTGCGCGTTGATGCGGTGCTGCTCGAGCGTGTCGACGAGCGCCCGCACGTCCTTCGGGAAGCACGAGCCGCCGTAGCCGGGCGACGCCTGCAGAAAGCGCGGGCCGATGCGCGTGTCGAGCCCGATGCCGCGCGCCACCTCCTTGACGTCGGCGCCGAGCTCCTCGCAGAGCGGCGTCAGCGCGTTCATGAAGGAGATGCGGCTCGCGAGCATGGCGTTGGCGGCGTACTTGATGAGCTCGGCGGTCTGCGGGTTGACGAAGACGATCGGACGCGCGATGCGCGCGTGCGGCATGTAGAGCTTCTCGAGCACCTTGCGAGCGCGGTCCGAGGTCGCGCCGATGACGATGCGATCGGGGTTCTGGAAGTCGTTGATCGCCATCCCCTCCTTGAGGAACTCCGGATTGGAGGCGACGTCGAACTCGACTTCGGTGATCGCGTCGATGGCCCGCGCCACTCGCTCCGCCGTCCCCACGGGGACGGTGCTCTTGGTGACGATGACGGTGTACTTGCGGATGCTCCGCGCGATGGTCTCCGCCGCCTCGAGGACGTACTGCGTGTCCGCCTTCCCCGACGCCCCCTGCGGCGTGCCGACGCAGATGAAGACGACCTCCGACTCGCCGATCGGCCCGGCGTCGACCGCCGAGAACCGCAGCCGCCCCTCGGAGACGTTGCGCGAGATCAGCTCGCTCAGCCCGGGCTCGTAGATCGGCGTCTCGCCGCGGGAGAGCATGTCGATCTTCTTCCCGTCGACGTCCATGCAGCAGACGTCGTTGCCGAGGTCGGCGAAGCAGGCGCCGGTGACGAGACCGACGTAGCCGGAGCCGAGGACGGAGAGTTTCATCGCGGTTTCCTTTCGGATCGGTCAGCGCCGCCAAGGGCGGGTCCCACCGGAGATTATCGGCTCGGCGGTGGGTTGAAATGAACCTCGATCGGACTTTTTTGGGCGGGGCCGCACCTTGCAACGGCCCGCTTTTAGACTACTATAGGACTGGATTGTGACCAAATTCAGCCTGAAATCAGCTCGAAATCGGTCAGGAAGCCCATGAAGCCGATTCAACTCGCGAAGGACGTGGTGCCGCTTGCGGAGTTCAAGTCCCGGCTGTCCCAATGGCTTGATACGCTCCGTGCGACCGGAAACCCGATCGTGCTGACACAGAACGGAAGACCGGCGGCCGTTCTCCTCTCGCCATCGGAGTATGACCGACTCAGCGAGCGACACCGATTTCTCGAGGCTGTCCGGGAGGGAATCGCCGACGCGGACGCCGGACGCGTCATGGAGACCGACGAGCTCAGGCGTCGTCTCGAGGAGCGTAGAAAGACGCGATGATGCTCGTCTGGACCGAGCGAGCTCTCGCTCGGCTGGGAGAGATCGAGGACTTCATCGCGCACGACGATCTGTTGGGCGCCATCCGATTCGTTGACGCGCTTGTCGATCGGTGCGACGCTCTGCAAGAATTCCCGGAGAGTGGCCGGGTCGTCCCCGAGATCGGCGCGACCGACGTTCGCGAGTTGCTGGAGGGGAACTATCGGATCGTGTATCGCGTCCGGCCTGACCGCGTCGAGATCCTCACTGTGTTCGAAGGTCATCGCCTCTTTCCGGTCGACGACGTGCCGGCTCCTTGAGCTCGGCTGCCCCTTCGGGGACGGGACCGGATACCGACGAGGCGGCGGCGAGCGTCGCGAGCCCTCACCGATTCGCCTTGCGGCGGTCCTTCTCCTTGAGGTGCTTCTTTCGCAGGCGGTACGTCTTCGGGGTGATCTCGACGAGCTCGTCCTCGGCGATGTACTCGAGCGCCTCCTCGATCGACATGCGGCGGGGCGGGCTCAGGATGACGTTCTTGTCGGAGCCGGCGGCGCGGATGTTGGTGAGCTTCTTCTCGCGGCAGACGTTGACGCAGATGTCGTTGTCCTTGCAGTGCTCGCCGACGATCATGCCCTCGTAGACCGGCGTCCCCGGCGCCACGAACATCGGCCCGCGGTCGCGCAGGCCGAAGAGCGCGTACGGCACCGCGACGCCGTCCTCCGACGAAACCATCACGCCGTTGGAGCGCCGCGGGATCTCGCCGCGGTGCGGCTCGTAGGCGTGGAAGCTGTGGTAGATGAGCGCCTCGCCCTGGGTGAGGTTCATCAGGCGGCTCGCCATGCCGATGAGGCCGCGCGAGGGCACCTTGAACTCGAGGTGGACGCGCTCGCCGTGCGGCTCGAACCTCAGCATCTCGGCGCGGCGCGTGCCGAGCGCCTCGATGACGCGGCCGGAGAAGACCTCGGGCACCTGGCAGAGGAGGATCTCGATCGGCTCGTGGCGCGCGCCGTCGATGTCGCGATAGATGACGCGCGGCTTGCCCACCGCGAACTCGTAGCCCTCGCGGCGCATGTTCTCGACGAGTATGCCGAGGTGAAGCGTGCCGCGGCCGGAGACCTCGAAGACGCCGGCCTCGCGGGTCTCCGCGACGCGCAGCGCGACGTTCGACTCGAGCTCGCGCAGCAGGCGATCGCGCAGGTGGCGCGACGTCAGGTACTCGCCGTCCTGCCCGGAGAACGGGCTGTCGTTGATCAGGAACAGCATCGAGATCGTCGGCCGGTCGACCTCGATGATCGGCAGCGGCGAGGGCGACTCGGGATCGCAGAGCGTGTCGCCGATCTCGACGTTCTCGATGCCGGTGACCGCGCAGATGTCGCCGGTGGTGGCCGTATCGGTCGGGGTGCGGCCGAGCTTGTCGAAGAGGAAGAGCTCCTTCACCGGCACGACGCGCTTGCCGTGCCGCCCCGAGATGAGCACGCGCTCGCCGACGTTGACGGCGCCCGCGGTGACGCGGCCGATGCCGATGCGCCCGACGTAGTCGTTGTGGTCGAGCGTGGTGATCTGCAACTGGAGCGGCGCGTCCGGGTTGCCGCGGGGCGGCGGGATCTCCTCGAGGATCGCCGCCAGCAGCGGCTGCACGCCGCGGTTGCGCTCCTCGAGCGTGCGCCCGGCCCACCCCTCGCGCGCCGAGGCGAAGAGCACGGGGAAGTCGAGGAAGTCCTTGCCCGCGGTCGTCGTCTCGCCGTCGAGACGGAGCTCGTCGATGAGCTCGAGGAAGAGCGAGCCGATCTCCTCGACGACCTCGTCGGGACGCGCGTCCTGCCGGTCGACCTTGTTGACGACGACGATCGGCTGCAGGCGGCGCAGGAACGCCTTGCGGATCACGAAGCGCGTCTGCGGCATCGGCCCCTCGGCGGCGTCGACGAGGAGCAGGACGCCGTCGGCCATCTGGAGCACGCGCTCGACCTCGCCGCCGAAGTCGGCGTGGCCCGGCGTGTCGATGAGGTTGATCTTGACGCCCTCGTGAACGATCGAGATGTTCTTCGCGAGGATGGTCAGCCCGCGCTCGCGCTCGAGGTCGTTCGAGTCCAGGATGCGCTCGCCGAGGTCGCGGTGCGTCGGGATCGAGTGCGTCTCCTTGAGGAGCTTGTCGACGAGCGTGGTCTTGCCGTGGTCGACGTGCGCGATGATCGCGACGTTGCGGATGTGGTCGATCACCTCGGCCATGGCGGTGCGGTTGCGTTCGGCGGCGGTCTCGGTCACGGTCGTGTGTGAAGTCCCTTCGTATCGGCGCCGGGTCGAGTCGCGCGGAGCTCGCCCCTCGGCAGCTCCTCGCCGGCGCCCGGCGGCCCCGTTGATCCACGGGGCAAACTGGGTGATTATAGGCGCTCGCCGCCCCCATACAATCGGCAGGTTCGGAGTTTCGAGTGGAGAAGAAACAGATCGTCGCGGCGCTCGAGGAAATCGCCGACCTGATGGAGATCCTCGGCCAGAACCCCTTCCGGGTGCGGTCCTTCCGCAACGGCGCCCGGGCGATCGAGGGGCTCTCCGAGGACGTCGGCGCGCTCATCCAGGAGGGCACGCTCGACGACGTCAAGGGGATCGGCACGACGCTGGTCGAGGTGATCACCGAGCTCTTCGAGACCGGCGGCTCCGAGCGGCTCGAGGAGCTGCGCGAGCAGGTGCCGCCCGGACTGGTCGAGATCAACGCCATCCCCGGCGTCGGGCCGAAGCGCGCCCTGGCGATCCACGAGAAGCTCGGCGTCTCCAGCATCGCCGACCTCGAGAAGGCCTGCCGCGACGGCAAGGTGGCCGAGCTGCCGGGGTTCGGGAAGAAGAGCCAGGAGAAGATCCTCGACGGCATCGCCTACCGGCGGCAGGTGGGCGGGCGGTTCCTGGTGGTCGAGGCGCTCGCCGCGGCGGAGCCGCTGCTGGCGCGTTTGCGCGACGACCCCGGGGTGGCGCGGGTCGAGGTCGCGGGCAGCCTCCGGCGCCGGCGGGAGACCATCAAGGACATCGATTTCATCGCCGTCCTCGAGAAGGGCGCCGACGCCGGCGAGGTGATGGAGCGCTTCAGCGGCGGGGAGGGGGTCGTCGACGTCGTCGCCCGGGGGGAGACCAAGTCGTCGGTGCGGCTCGCGGGGGGCATCCAGGCGGACCTGCGCCTCGTCGAGGCGGTGGCCTACCCGAGCGCGCTCCTCTACTTCACCGGCTCGAAGGAGCACAACACGGTGCTGCGGGGCATCGCCAGGGAGAAGGGCTACAAGCTGAACGAGTACGGCCTCTTCAAGGTGGCGGGCAACGGCGGCAAGCGTGACGGCAAGGACCGCGGCAAGCGTGGCGGCCAGCGTGGCGGCAACGAGACCCGCGTCCGCTGCAAGGACGAGGCGGCGATCTACCGCAAGCTCGGCCTCGAGTGGGTGCCGCCCGAGCTGCGCGAGGACCACGGCGAGTTCGAGCTGGCGCGCGCGAAGAAGCTCCCCGAGCTGGTGACCATGGAGGACATCCGCGGCGTCATCCACCTCCACACCACGGCGAGCGATGGCCACCAGACGCTCGAGGAGATGGTCGATGCGGCGCGCGAGATGGGCCTCGAGTACCTCGGCGTCACCGACCACAGCCAGTCGGCGGGATACGCCGGCGGGCTCAAGGAGGCGGACATCGAGAAGCAACACGCCGAGATCGACCGGCTGAACAAGAAGCTCGAGGGAGAGTTCACCATCTTCAAGGGCATCGAGTCGGACATCCGCATGAAGGGCGCGCTCGACTACCCCGCCGCGGTGCTCGACCGCTTCGACTTCGTCATCGCGTCGATCCACTCGGGGTTCACGCTGACGGCGGAGCAGCAGACGGCGCGCGTCATCAAGGCGATGGAGGACCCGCACACGACTTTTCTCGCCCACCCGACGGGCCGCCTGCTGCTCTCGCGCGACGGCTACCCGATCGACATGGAGAAGGTCCTCGAGGCCGCCGGCCGCCTCGGCGTCGTCGTCGAGATCAACGCCCACCCGCGCCGCCTCGACCTCGACTGGCGCTGGGGCAACTTCGCGAGACGGCACGGCGTCAAGACCTCGATCAACCCGGACGCGCACGTCGCGGAGGGATACCATCACATGGAGCACGGGGTGGGCATCGCGCGCAAGGCGGGGTTCACGGCGGCGGAGGTGGTGAACACCCTGCCGGCGAAAGAGTTCGCGGAGTTCGTGAAGACGCGGAAGGGGTAGCCGCGTTCCCGTTCCCGTTCCCGTTCCCGTGCCCGAACTCGCTCCCGCGTTCGCGTTCCAGGGACGTCCGAATGTTCTCACCTATCCCGCTCTGTGCCTCCGTGGCTCTGTGGTTATTTCCGTCACCACCTCGAATGCGAGCAGCAAGTGTTACACTCGATCCATAACCATCAAGTTCGAGTTGCCTCAAGACGTAGAGCGAGAGCTCCGGGAACGACTCGGCGACCTCGATCAGGTCGCCAAGGAGGCGTTTCTCGTGCAGAGCTATCGAGCAGGCCGTCTCAGCGTCGGGCAGGTCGCGCGAGTTCTGGGCAAGGGGGTCATAGAGGCTCAGGGCTGGCTGAGTGAGCGCGGAGTCCCCCTCAACTACTCTCTGCCGGATTCCCATGGTGCCCGCCCGCGTGTTACACTCAAGTACCGAGCAATGGCGATGGTCGTTTCGAAGGCATCGCCGGCGTGTGAGTCACGCCGTCGATCCGAGAGCGCCAAGACGTAGAGCCGGCAGGATGGGGATGAATCTCGAGCAACGCTCCGCACTGCGCAAAAAGCGGATCAAGTCGTACCGAGCGAAGGACTTTGCCGATGCCGAGCGCTGGGACCTCCAGTTCTGGCAAGAGCGATCGCCGGAGGAGCGTCTCTCGGCGCTGGTGGCGATTCGAGAGGATGTCGAGAAGGTGGAAGCCGCTCGCCGCGATACGCGGAGCCCTGAAGAGACTCCCGATGGAAACGATCCAGGACTTTGAGGATCTGCTGGAGCTTCTTCACAGGCACCGGGCGAAATACCTGATCATCGGCGGCCTCGCGTTCATCTACCATGCCAAGCCTCGCTACACGAAGGACATGGATCTGTGGATCGGTCCATCGCGCGAGAACCTGGATCGTGCCAATCGTGCCCTCACCGACTTCGGTAGTCCGACGCTTCTGGCGCCCGACGAGCCTGCTCAGGTCGTCCAGATCGGCGTTGCGCCGAACCGAATCGACCTCATAGTCGACGTCGGGGGGCTCGACTTCGAATCGACGTGGGAGAAGCGTCTCGTCAGCCGTTACGGCACCAGCGAGGCGAACTGGATCGATCTGGACAGCCTCATCGAGATCAAGCGAGCGATCGACGACCCGAGGCACCAGGACGACGCGCGAATCCTGATGGAGGTCAGGAGGTTACGACGCGAAGGAGGGAAGTGACGCGTGCCCGCCGCTGGTGTTCGCCGGAAATCCGCACGCGCCACCCGGGGCGCCACCCGACGCGGGGCGCCGGCGCCTCGATCGTCTCCTTGAAACGCTGCGGTGCCCTGATCCCGGACTACTCCAGCGACACCCGGTCGACGGCGCGATCCGCGTCCGCGTCGTTCGTCTCCTCCGATGCCTGCCGCGCCGCCTCCTCCTTCTCCGCGGCCTCGACTTGCTCGCCGAGCTCCATCGCCTGGCGGATCTTCTTCCTGCGCATCAGGTAGAAGATCAGTCCGACGAGCCCCCAGCCGTAGTAGCACAGCCGGAAGAGCACCGCGACGACGCCGCCGTGTTCGTAGCCGACCTTCTCGAAGAGCGCGATGAAGGCGAGCTCGCCGACGCCGAGGCCGCCGGGCGAGATCGGGATGGCCATCGCCAAGCTCGCCAGCGGGACGATGAAGAAGAACGTCGACAGCGGCACGTCGAGGGGCGCGACCGCCATGGCGCAGAAGATCGTGCCAACGGCCATCAGGAGGTGAACGCCCG
>JBFFXF010000301.1:0-8647 GCA_041569895.1 Planctomycetota bacterium
CGGGCACGTCCTTCCAGACAACGTCGAGCCCATGACCGTAGTTGCCGCGACCGGTGCTCCCGATGATTCCGACCCGATACGTCCTGGCCATCCTGTCCCTCCGTTCCCGTCCCCGTTCCCGTCCCCGTCCCCGTTCCCGTCCCCGTCCGGCTACCACGATCGACGCCCGCGCCCCCGAGTTCAAGCCGCTTTTCTCGCCAACGACGACCCATCCCCGTCCTCGTTCCCGCCAGGGCTGCTCGACTCCGCTGGCGAGACTCTGACGGCAGATGCGGGCAAGGAAGGCAGGAAGGGAGGAAGGCAGGAAAGGAAAGAGAGAGCGCAGAAGGGGGAGACGACCAGCAGGTCGGCGGAACGGTCGTCTCGGGCGGATTCCGCGGCTCGACGCGTTGGACGACTCGAGCCAAGCTCACGAAGGCCAACCCCAACAGTCCATCCGTTTCCTGCCTTCCTGAATTTCCTGCCTTCCTCATGAATCGTCTGACAGCAAGCCTTCGACGTCGAGTCTCCCAGCACGAGCGCCCGTTGCGTCCACGACTCCCCCCGGCTACGCTCTTCGCATGCGTGTTCTGCGGGTTCTCTTCACGCTCGCCTCGCTGGCGCTGGCCGTGCCGGCCATCGGCGACGAGCCGTCGCCGCTCGAGCGGCTGGATGAGCTGCGCCGGTCGCACTGGGCGTTTCGCGCGATCGGGCGGCCACGGCCGCCGGAGGTCGAGGATGCCTCGTGGGTGCGCGGCGACATCGACCGGTTCGTCCTGGCGCGCCTCGAGGCGAGTGGAACGACTCCCTCGCCGCCTGCGAGCCGTCGCACGCTGATTCGCCGGGCGTTCGTCGACCTCATCGGGCTGCCGCCGACCGCCGACGAGGTGCGCGCCTTCGAGGAGGACAGCTCGCCGGGCGCGTTCGCGGCGATCGTCGACCGCCTGCTGGCGCGGCGCGAGTACGGCGAGCGCTGGGGGCGTCGATGGCTCGACGTGGCGAGGTACGCCGACACCAAGGGGTACGTCGACGCCGGCGAGCAGCGCTATCCCTTCGCGTGGACGTACCGCGACTGGGTCATCGGCGCGTTCAACGACGACCTGCCGTTCGACCGCTTCATCCTGGAGCAGCTCGCCGCCGACCGGCTGGTCGAGCGCGGCGAGGCGTCGCCGGAATCGCTCGCGGCGCTCGGGTTCCTGACGGTCGGCCAGCGTTTCAACTTCTTCCCGCACGAGATCCTCGATGACCGCATCGACGTCGTGACGCGTGGCTTCATGGGATTGACCGCGACATGCGCACGGTGCCACGACCACAAGTACGACCCGATCTCGGCGGCGGACTACTACGCGCTCTACGGTGTCTTCGCGAGCTCTCGCGAGCCATCCCCGGACGCGTATCCGGTGCTCGCGCGCGCCGACAAGGCCGGCGACGTCGATGCCGATGCCGGCGAGGAGTTCGCCAGGAAGCTGCGCGAGAAGGCGGCGGCGTACGAGGAGCGGCGTCGCGAGCTGCACCGGCAGATCCAGCACGAGTTGCGCGCGTGGGCGGGCGACTACCTGCGCTACATCGTCCAGCTGATGCCCGCGCACCGCACCGAGGCGCAACCGCCGCTGCGCACCGAGCGCGGGCTGCTGCGCGAGATGACCGCGTACGGACGCGGCGGCGTGGTGCGGTGGCGTCGCTTCATCGAGAGCCGCGGCGCCGACGACCGCGTCTTCGGCCTGTGGAACCGCCTCCTGCGACTGGAGCGCGACGAGATCCCGGCGCGGGCTCCGGCGATGATCGCGGAGCTGCGCGAGCGAGACGCCATCAACCCCGTCCTCGCCGCGGCGCTCGAGAAGAGTCCGCCGCGGACGATGGTCGACGTCGCCAGCGCCTACGGGCGCGTGCTCGAGGAGACCGATGAGCTCTGGAGAGTTGCGCTCGAGCGCGACGCGTCGTTGCAAGCGCTCGACGACGGCGCGCGCGAGGAGCTGCGAGAAGTGCTTTACGGCCGCGACGCGCCGGCGAGCATGACGCTCGATGATTCCGAGGACCTCTACCAGCTCGACGAGCACACCGACGTGCGCAAGCGGTTCGCCGACATCGAGCGCGTCTTCCTCAAGGCGGACCGCGCCGCGCCGCGGGCGATGGTGCTCGTGGATCGCGAGCGTCCTGTCGAGCAGCGCGTCTTCCTGCGCGGCGATCCGGTGACGCCGGGCGAGCGCGTCGACCCGCGCCTGCCGCGGCTCCTGGCGCACGTGCGCGAGGAGCCGTTCGAGGACGGCAGCGGGCGGCTGGAGCTCGCGCGTGCGCTGGTCGACCGGCGCAACCCGCTGACCGCGCGCGTCATCGTCAACCGTGTGTGGGCCTGGCATTTCGGCGAGGGCCTGGTGCGGACGCCGAGCGACTTCGGCGTGCGCGGCGATCCGCCGAGCCACCCGGAGCTCCTCGACTGGCTCGCGAGCTGGTTCGTCGACGGCGGCTGGTCGCTCAAGCGTCTGCACCGGCTGATCCTGCTCTCGAGCGCGTGGCAACAGTCGAGCGATGACCGACCGGAGTGCCGGCGCGTCGATCCCGACAACCGCCTGCTCTGGAGACAGAATCGCCGGCGGCTCGACTTCGAGAGCATGCGCGACTCGATGCTCCGGGTCGCCGGTCGGCTCGAGCAGCGCGCCGGCGGGAGGCCCATCCGCGTCGCGCCGGATGATCCCGCGAGCCGGGCGCGCACGGTCTACCTGCTGCTCGACCGCGAGAAGCTGCCGAGCGTCTTCCGGGTCTTCGACTTCCCGAGCCCCGACATCTCCTCGCCCGAGCGGCCCCGGACGACGGTGCCGCAGCAGGCGCTCTTCCTGCTCAACAGCCCGTTCGTCATCGCGCAGGCGGAGGCGATCGCGTCGGCGGTCGAGGCCGCGTACGGCGATGGCCAAGAGGGTGACGGCGCCGGTGTCGCGGAGCGCGTGCGCTCGGTCTACCGCCGGGTGCTCCAGCGTGAGCCCGACGCGGCCGAGATCGACCTCGCCGCGGAGGTGGTCGCCCAGCCGGTGCGCGAGGTCGCCAGCGAGCCGCCGTCTCCGTGGCGGTACGGCTTCGGCGCGTACGACGAGGAGCGCGAGCGCGTCGCGTCGTTCACGCCGCTGCCGCACTTCAACGGCAGCGCGTGGCAGGGCGGACCGGCGTGGCCCGACCCGGCTCTCTCGCACCTGCGGTTGACGGCGACCGGCGGCCACGTCGGCATCGACCGGGAGCACGCGGCGATTCGCCGGTGGGTGGCGCCGCGGGACGGCCGGGTGTCGATCGACGGCACGCTGGCCCACGGGGAGGAGGACTGCGGCGATGGCGTGCGGGGACGCATCGTCTCGAGCGTCCACGGCGAGCTCGGCCGCTTCGAGGTGTACAAGCAGCGAGTCGAGACGACCGTCGACGCGGTGGACGTCACGGCGGGCGACACCATCGATTTCATCGCCGATTGCCGCGACAACCACTTCTGCGACCTCTTCGACTGGGCGCCGGTGGTGCGCCAGCACCCCGCGGGAGCGAGCGACACGCCGATCGAGTGGAACGCCGAGCGAGACTTCGGCGGCGCCGGCGGGGCGAGGCAGCCGGAGCTCTCGCCCGTGGCGCGTTTGGCGCAGGTGCTGTTGCAGTCGAACGAGTTCCTGTTCGTGGATTAGCGCCCTTACTCCCGTCCCCGTCCCCGTTCCCGTTCCCGTGCCCGTTCCCGTTCCCGAAAAGGCTGCTCGACTTCGAAGACGAGACTCGGACGGCAGAGCACGGCAAGGAAGGCAGGAAGGCAGGAAGGCAGGAAACGGAGAAGAGGGAAGGGAAAGCGGATGCCGCAGAGCGAGGGGGCGGTCGAGGTACGACGAGGACGGGAACGCAGATTACGCAGATTACGCAGATTGACGCAGATCGAGGCAACGATGGGTGTCGGGTTCGGGGCTCTGACCTCTGTCTCTGGTCTCTGTCTCTGCCTCCGAATCAAACCGAGGCCCAGGTTTTCCCGAATCCCCGCCGACCCCCTGCCGACATCACAAGAGATAGACTACCCGAGCAGACCACGATGCCCGATAACCGCCGCCCCTCCATCGCCGTCTGGATCCTCCTCGCCCTGCTGGCGCTCTGCGCGCTCGATGTGGCGTGGCGCTATGATGAGCTGCCCGACCGGATCGCCGTTCATTTCGGCGTCGACGGACAGGCCGACCGCTGGGACTCGAAGGCGGGCTTCGCGGTGACCTGCGCGATCGCCGAGGTCTTCGTGCTGGTGATCTTTCTCGGCGTCCCGGCGCTGATCCGGCGCACGCCGGATCGGTGGCTTCGCCTGCCGAACAAGTCCTACTGGCTCGTGCCCGAGCGCCGGGCGAGCGCGCTGGGGAAAGTGGTCTCGACGCTCCACTGGAACGGCGTCGCCTCGGCGTTCCTTCTCCTCGTCTGCTTCGATGCATTGATGCGCGTCGCGCTCGGTCTCCAGGAGGGCCTCGGAGCGGGCTTTCTGTGGACCTTCATCGCCTACATGATCTTCGTCCCCGGGTCCGCCGTGTGGCTGGTGCTGCAACTCCGCGTCCCCCGCGCCGAGATGGAGCGCACGCCCTGATCCGTCCGGCGTCCCGCGGCCCGCTCCTCGCCCCGCGTCGCTTGACTTGCCCCTCGACCCTCGCGAGAATCACCCGTGACTGGAGGACCGGTGGTGTCGACCGGTCGCCGGCTCTTCGCCGAGGTGTCGATGCAGAATCGAGGCACGCCGCACGTCGCACCGGCGCCCCCGACGCGGCGCGAGTTCCTGGCGCGGTCGGGAATGGGGTTCGCGATGCTCGGGCTCGGCGGCATCCTCGCCGCCGATGAGGGCTCGCCGGCGACGACTCCCCTTGTCCCGGGGGCGCCGCACTTCGCGCCGCGGGCGAGGCGCATCATCCACATCTTCATGAACGGCGGCCCGTCGCACGTCGACACCTTCGACCCCAAGCCGCTCCTCGACAAACACCACGGCCAGATGCTGCCGATCCCGAACCTGCTCACCGAGCGGGAGACCGGGGCGGCGTTCCGGTCGCCGTTCAAGTTCGAGCGGTACGGCGAGAGCGGCATCGAGATCAGCGAGCTCTTCTCGCACGTCGGGGCGCACGCCGACGACATCTGCGTCATCCGATCGATGTACGCCGACGTCCCGAACCACGAGCCGTCGCTGATGCTGATGAACTGCGGCGACAACACGCTCGTGCGGCCGAGCATGGGCTCGTGGCTGACGTACGGGCTCGGCACCGAGAACCGCAACCTGCCGGGCTTCACCGCGATGTGCCCGGGCGGGCATCCGGTGAAGGGGCCCGACAACTGGCGCTCGGCGTTCCTGCCGGGGATCTACGAGGGCGCCTACGTCGACACGCAGCACCGCGCCGTCGATCGGCTGATCGAGAACATCCGCAACGAGCGGCTCGGCCTCGTCGAGCAGCGACGACAGATCGATCTGCTCCAGGCGCTCAACCGCAGGCACCTCGCCGGGCGCGGGCACGACGCGGCGCTTGAGGCGAGGATCCAGTCGTACGAGCAGGGCTACCGGATGCAGCTCGCGGCGAGCGACGCGTTCGACGTCGAGCGCGAGCCGGAGTCGATCCGCGCCATGTACGGCGACACGGTGCAGGCGCGGCAGATCCTCATCGCGCGCCGGCTGATCGAGCGCGGCGTGCGCTTCGTGCAGGTGTGGCACGGCAAGTGGCAGCCGTGGGACAACCACGACAAGATCGAGGAGAACCACCGCAACCTCGCCGGCGAGTGCTCGCAGGCGATCGGCGCGTTGCTCGCCGACCTCAAGCAGCGCGGGCTGCTGGACGAGACGCTGGTGATCTGGGGCGGGGAGTTCGGCCGCACGCCGACGGTCGAGGTGCGCAACGGCAAGGACTCGAAGCTCGGGCGCGACCACAACCACTACGGCTTCTCGGTGTGGCTCGCCGGCGGCGGCGTGCGGGGCGGCACGGTGTACGGGGCGACCGACGAGTTCGGCTTCCGCGCCGTCGAGAACCCGGTCCACGTCCACGACCTGCACGCGACGATTCTCCACCTCATGGGGCTCGACCACGAGCGCCTGACGTATCGCTACGCGGGCCGCGACTTCCGGCTCACCGACGTCCACGGACGCGTGATCGACGAGATCATCGCGTGATCGGCGGACGGCAGCCGAGCAGCGCGCAGCCCGACGACGCGAATCTGACCACGGACACACCGACACAGCACTCCAGGAGAACACCGATGACCCGCAAGCTCACCCGCCGTCACCTGCTCGGTCTCTCGGGCAGCGCCGTTGCAGCGTGGGGCGCCGCGCAGCTCGCGCCGGGGCAGGCGATCGCGCGCGACTTCACGAAGCCGGTTCCCCAGGCGACGGGCTTGACGGTCTATCTCAACGGCGCGCAGGTCCTGGCGCGCTGGAACAACGCGCCGCTGCTCGGCTACCGCGCGCATCCATCGCTCAAGTATCCCTACCTGGCGCCGCTGTCCGGACCGATCACCGGTCTGTCGCTCGTCACAGAATCGGCGCTGCCGTATCCGCATCACCGCGGCGCGTGGCTCGGGTGCGATCCGCTCAACGGCGGCGACTACTGGACCGACGGCGCGCTCGAGCGCGGGCGCATCGGCTCGCTCGGCCTGGCGATCGTCGCGGCGGACGACGGCGGGAGCGACGCGGACGCGGGCAGCGGTGGGGGATCGAGCGCCGGCGCGCCGCTCGCGCGTGCAGCGTTCACCGATCGTTGCCGCTGGGAGCGCCAGGGAGGCGGCGCGCCGTTCGAGGACGAGCGGCGCTTCACGATCAGCGTCCTCGACGACCGCGTGAGACTGATCGACTGCCGCTTCACGCTGCGAGCGCTCGAGCCGATCACCATCCGAAGCGCCAAGCATTCATTTTTCGCGCTGCGCGCCGCGCACGACATCTCGCCGATCTACGGCGGTGTGCTGATGAACTCCGAGGGCGGCGTCGGCGCGGCGGGCACGTACGGCAAGGAGGCGCGCTGGTGCGGCTACCACGGGCGACGCCAGGGACGCCCGGACGTCGTCGAGGGGATCGCGTTCCTCATCCACCCCGACACCCCGTGGCGCCCGATCTGGTTCACGAGGGACTACGGTCACCTGTCGCCATCACCCTTCAACTTCCTCGATCGCCCATGGTCGATCGAGAAGGGCGAGACCATCGAGCTCCGCTACGCCATGGCGCTCCACGCCGGCGACCCAAAGGAAGCACAGCTCGACACGGTCTACCGCCGGTGGATCGGCTCGCAGACGTAGACGCGCGGGACGTGATGACGAGTGGCCCCCCGCCCGCTCGATCGACGCATCACCCACACACCTTGATTCAACCCCACCCCCACGCGAGAATGACCCCGCAGGCGGAGAGATGCCGGAGTGGCCGAACGGGGTGGTTTTGAAAACCACTGACCCCGCAAGGGGTCCGGGGGTTCGAATCCCTCTCTCTCCGCCAGTTCTTTTTGCCGCGTGGGCGGTTACGACATCGCCCGATGAGGCGCCGAGGGTGCGAGAGGGGCGAGAATCGGGGGTGGTGTCCCTGAGGTGTCCCTGTTCTATGGGGTACCAAACGGGATTGTCCGCGGGCTCGAACAGGCGGTCTGGCCGAGTGAAGAGATGACGATTGACCGCGAGGGGTTCGAGAGAGTGTTACGCTCGCTCGGAGCACAGCCTGTGGAAAGGAGACCCATGCAGAGTGGCGTACGCGAGAGTGCGCAGCGCGGGACCGCGAAGCGTAGAGGAGCGTTGGTCTTGTCAACCCTCCAAGGGAAGACCTCGGCGAAGGAGGCAGCACTCAAGCACGGCCCACCGTCGGCGAGATAGAGGATCGACAAGACAAGTTCCTCATGGTCGCCCTGACATCCCGGCCCGTCGAGGAAGTCCCGTCGGCACGTCTTCTTTCCGGCGGCCTGAACAGCCGGTAATCGGCACATCCGTCTCGGCATGGAAACCACAGCACCAGAGCGTCGAGAAAGAACATGGAGAGGGCCCTGCCATTCTTCGTAAAGGAACCCTGTCGTGGACGAGAATCAAAACACGCCCGAGAAGGATCCCGGCAGCAAATCCGGAATGTACAACGACGTAACTTGGGACATGAGCAACCCGACCGAAGTCAAGTGCTACAGGCTCGAATGCAATCTTGCCATCCAGAGAAAAGTAAACGCGATTCTCGCGATCGTTTCAGGCGCGGCATCTGCGGGTCTAATCGCCTGGCTTACGACTTAACCGGACGCCAGGCGTCATGAAGCCTTGCCGGCTACCTCCTCAAGAGGACGGATCCGCCGCGCCAGCGTGAAACGAGTGCCAACGTCACCGTCGGCGGTGGGTGACGACGGTGCTCAGTGCCCCGCTACGGACGCCCCGCCCTCCAAATACCGCGCCAGCCGCCCCAGGCCCTCCGCGAGGTCGCCCTCGTTGACGATGGCGTACCGCCGGTAGATCGACTCGGTCTTGTGACCGGTGATCTTCATCGCGATCGACCGCGGCACGCTCGCCCGCTCGAGGTTCCTGACCGCCGTGCGGCGGAGGTCGTGGAAGAGCCGTCCGGGACAGCCAGCCTTCTCGCACGCGTTCTCCCACGCCTTCCGCAGGGTACGTATCTCGCGGCCGTTCCGGTGAAAGACGAAGGGCACGATGCGCCGCTGCGCGGTCTCGACCTCCTTCGTGTACGCGAGCTGCCGTTCCA